>SVKY01000001.1 GCA_015068235.1 Oscillospiraceae bacterium | reverse complement strand
GCAGAACGCACGATGCCCCTCTTCGAGCAAAGACAGGTGCAATCATCGATCTTTGCGGCGTGGGCACAATAGGAGCAGTATTTTTCAATTTTCTTTCGAAACAGCATAGCATTCACCTCTTGGAAGTATTATACAACAAATCTTTTCGTTTTTCCACCCCAAATTTGATAAAATTACGTAAAATTCCGCAAATGATGATAAAAATCAAGCTTGTGATTATAAAAGTAACGATGCCCTGCATGAAGCTGAGTGCGAGAAATGCTGAAAGAAGACCGTGCAGCAGTTTTGCGGGCAGATAATTCCTGACGGATAAGCCCTGTTTGTTCCATATGGCCATTGCCTGCAAATGCACACACAGACCGCCCCAACCCATCAAAAATGCACATATCGCAAAGCTATTGACCGTATTTTTTGTCAAAGCAATGCCACTCGTGAGCTCCAATGAACCGAAAATCAAAGCTTGTATGTTCTGTGGCAAAGCTGAAAAAAGCTTGAGTGCATCCAAAATAGAGATAATGATTGAGAACAGGACAACAAGTGCGGAAACATTTAACATCGCTTCGCAGGAGGCAGAGATCGCTTGGGTAAAATTCTGGGCAAAGGATTTTTTTTCGTGATTGATCCTTTTTAGCGTGTAGTCTTTTGCTCTTGGCTGAAAAAGATATGTGCACAGGATAGCGCTCAAAATATGAATGGCATATAGAACCAATCCGACGACCGTATCTTGAAAAATATAGCCACCGAGCATACCGACAAAAAAACCGGGACCCGAATTGTTGCAAAAGACAATTGCCTGCTGCGCTTCATGCTTGCTGATGATGCCATCTTCGTACATGGAGCAGACTCTTGCAACGCCGATCGGATAACCGCCTAAAAAGCTGACGAAGAGCGCAGAAAGCGAACCTTCGGGGATGCGGTAAAGTTTGGACAGTGCGTTGCATTTGAGCTCAGGCAATAATCTTGTGGCAACAAAAAAAGGAAATAGTGCAGGAATCACAGCGCTTGCACACAGCCGAAGACCGTCGATCGCCCCTTGTGAGGCTTCTTTCGGGAAAATGATCAGCAATGCAATGATTGCGATGGAGAGGAACATATAAAATCACCCGATTTTATATATGCACGAAAAAATAAAACTTTCCTTGCATAGAATGTCCATGGGTGATATGATGAAGAAGAAAATGGTTGGTACGATCGGAGAAACGCTGTCGATCCCAGCGGAAGCACTCGGCAATGCGGCTTATATCGAGATCCGAGGCAAAAATACGCTTAGCGTGGAAAATCACAGGGGAATTGCGGAATATACATCGGAGCGAATTTGTATTTGCGTGAAACGAGGACAGATCAGCATTGAGGGCAACGATTTGAAAATCATTTGCATGAATCATCGTTGCATTGAGGTCAGCGGAGAGCTGAAAAGGGTAGAGCTGGAATGATGGGAGTAGTGCGTTATTTTATCGGGAAGGCGAGGATCGAACTGACAGGCGCCTCCATCGAGGGATTTTTGAACGCAATGACAAAACAGGGAATTGCATTTTGGTGCATTGAACGAAAAGATGAATTGCATTTTAGCATTTGCGTTGCGCCGAAAGATATTCCGCAGGCGCAAAAAATTGCCATCGGCTGCTTCTGTAATATTGAAAAGGTCAAAAGCAGTGGGTTTCGAGAGCATTTGAAAAGCTTAAAAAAGCGACCTGCACTTTTGATCGGCATGCTGCTTGCGATCGTTGCAAGCTTTTATATTCAAAGCTATGTTTTGGCAATCGATATCAGCGGCAACGCGACACTTCATGATGAAGAAATCTTGAGAGCGCTTGCCGAGCATGACATTCAAATCGGAAGCTCGGCATCGGATATTGACCAGCAGCTGACCAAACATAGAATGCTCAATACATTGCCACAGCTGTCTTGGATCGGCGTGAACCGAAATGGATTCAAGCTCAATGTGCTTGTGACCGAACGCAGCTTTGCAAGCTCGAATCGCCCCGATTATGCTTTTGGCAACATTGTTTCGGCAAAGGATGCGACTATCACAAAGCAGATCGTCTTAGAAGGGATGAAGCTTTGCGCTGTCGGTGATACCGTAAAAGAGGGACAGATTTTGGTTTCCGGCTTTGAGGATTACGGCTTGATCTTGAAGGGCGTATGTGCCGAAGCGGAAATTTATGGGCAGACCTGGTACACAGGGATGCTCGTGAGACCCAAAAATACGGTCAAAAAACGCTACACAGGCAAGCAATGGACACAATATTCACTGATCGTCGGAAGAAAAAGAATAAATTTATGCGGAAACAGTAGCATTTCGGGTACGACTTGTGATAAAATGATAGACGAGATCAAATTGTCGGTTCCGGATTATGAATTTCCGATCCGATTGGAGAAAATAACTTATCGAGAATATGAGCAGGTTCCATGCGATGCAGATACATCAGATGTCCAACAGCGGTTGCGTGAAGCTTGGCAAGAGCTGCTTGCCTCGCAGATGATCGCAGGGAAGATCGAGCATACCGATGTCGCTTTTTCCGAGACAGACGATGTATTTGTCCTGCGTTGCGAGAGCACTTGTAACGAGATGATCGCACGGCTTGTGCCGATGGAGCCTGTATATGAAGGAGAAACAAATGAGTGAACGAATCATCAATGCAGAACGTATTGAACAGATCATCAACGTGTTTGGATCGTTTGATGAGAACATCAAGAAAATTGAGCAGACCTTTGGCGTGAAGATCAGCAACAGAGGGACGGAGCTGAAGGTTTCGGGCGATGAGGAGTCAGCGGACAAGGGCGCAAGAGCGATCGAGGGCTTGCTGACCCTGGCGGCGAAAGGTGAGACGATCGATGAACAGAAGGTGCGCTATCTGATCGACCTTGTCAACAGCGGTAACGATGATAAGATCGGTGAAATGGCGAAAGATGTCGTTTGCATTACCGCGAAGGGAAAGCCGATCAAGGCAAAGACGATCGGTCAGCAGCGCTATATGAAGGCGATTCGGAAGAATACCATCACCCTTGGCGTAGGACCTGCCGGCACGGGCAAGACCTATTTGGCAGTGGCTGCTGCGGTGGCAGCATTCCGTGAGAAAACCGTCAATCGTATCATTCTGACCCGACCTGCGGTTGAGGCAGGCGAACGTTTGGGCTTCTTGCCGGGGGATCTTCAAAATAAGGTCGATCCTTATCTCAGACCTCTGTATGATGCGCTTTATGATATGCTCGGAGCGGAGACATATCAGAAATATTTGGAGCGTGGCAATATTGAGGTCGCACCGCTTGCCTATATGCGTGGCAGGACCCTGGATGACAGCTTCATCATTTTGGATGAAGCGCAGAATACGACCCGTGAGCAGATGAAAATGTTTTTGACACGTTTGGGCTTTGGTTCGAAGATCGTTATCACGGGTGATGTGACGCAGATCGACTTGCCGACGGATAAGACCAGCGGCTTAAAGGATGCGATTCGGATTCTGGACAACATTCCTGATATTGCCATCTGCCGCTTGACGGCAAGCGATGTGGTTCGTCATGCGCTCGTCCAGCGTATTATTGCCGCTTATGAAACAGGGGAAAAGAAGCAGCTTCCTGCGCAGAAGAAAGTTTTTAGAAAGAAGTAAAACCAATGAAGCATAGAATTATTGTCCGCTATGCGGATAAAACACTCAAAAATGCGGCACTGACGATCCATCTTAATCACTGCATCAGTGCCACGCTCGAAGCACAAGGTGTGAATGTGCCCTGTGAAATCAACGTTTTGATCACCGATGATGCGGGCATCCGTGCGATCAATGCCGCAACGAGAGGCATTGACAAAGAAACTGACGTGCTGTCGTTTCCGATGTTTGACTTTATTGCAGGTGAATTTCCGCCCGATCCGGCATCTTATATTGATCCACAGACGGGCTTGCTTCCTTTGGGAGATATGGCGATCTCGATGGAACGTGCGAAGGATCAGGCGAAGCGCTTTGGAAATACGCTCAAGCGTGAGGTTGGCTATTTGACCATCCACTCCATTTTGCACCTTTTGGGCTATGACCACTTAGACGAGGGCGAGCAGAAGCGCCAAATGCGACTGCGTGAGGAAGCTATCGCCGCCGAATTGGATATTTTGAGATGATTTATTTTAAGAAAGCAACCTATGACGACCTTCCGACCCTGGCGGCTACCCGTCAAAAGGTTTGGGCAACGACCTATCGCGGCATCTATGCCGATGAAATGATCGATCATTTCGATCATGCCTGGCATATTGCACGAGATCGAAGGCGCATGGAGGACCCGAAGCAGGATTTTTATCTAGTGATGGATGACGATGTGTGCGTGGGCTACTTCTATTTCGGTACACCGCATGTGGATTACAAGGACTTCACCTTCTGCCTTAACTCCCTGTATTTTTTGCGGGAGTATCGGGGCAGAGGCTTAGGACGGCGTGTATTCAATTTTGTGCGCAGCGTTTGCAGGGAACGTGGCATTGACAAGTTTTTTAACGGCTGCAATGTCCATAATCTGCCTGCGCAGGGCTTTTATCGAAAAATGGGCGGCGTGGTCGGAAAAATCGATGACGGTCACACGAACAAAGCCGAAGATCAAATGTATTTTGAATATAACTTAGGAGAAGAAATATGAGCAAAACCGCTATGATCACGATTGCAGGACGTCCCAATGTGGGAAAGTCCACGCTGATGAACCGCTTGGTCGGCGAGAAGATCGCAATCGTTTCCAACAAACCGCAGACCACCAGAAACCGCATTTCCGGCATTGTGACAAAAGAGGATACACAGCTTGTGTTTATCGATACGCCGGGATTCCATAAGCCGAGGACGAAGCTTGGCGATTACATGGTCAACATCGTTCGGGAGAGCGTTGCGGATGTCGATTTGATCTTACTTTTGGTCGAGCCGATCGCCAATATCGGTCCGCAGGAGGAGGCGCTGCTTGCGCAGATCAAGGCATCCGGCGCACCTGCGATCCTGGTCATTAATAAGATCGACACGGTTACGGATAAGGATGCGCTTTTAAGTGTCATTGCGACCTATTCCGGGCATTTTGATTTTGATGCTGTGATCCCGATCTCCGCTCGATATAAAGATGGTGTTTCGGGGCTTTTGGACGAGTGCGCAAAATATGCGGTGGATAGTCCGTTCTTTTTCCCCGATGATGCAACATCCGATCAGCCCGAGCGTCAGGTTATGGCGGAGATCATCCGTGAAAAGCTTTTGTGGAATTTAGAGCGTGAGATTCCTCACGGCACTGCGGTCGAGATTACTAAATTCTCCGAGCGGGACAGCGGTGTGATCGATATCGATGCCATAATTTATTGCGAAAAGCAGAGTCACAAAGGGATTATCATCGGCAAAAATGGTGCGATGCTCAAAAAGATCAGCTCCGATGCACGCAAGGATTGCGAGCGATTTATGGGCACAAAGGTCTTTTTGCAAACGTGGGTCAAGGTCAAGGAGAACTGGCGTGACAGCGATTTCCTGATTCGTAACTTCGGCTACGAATAACAAATTTTTCATAGAATCTGTTCCGTGTTTTTACAGAGACTAAGAAAAACACATGGAGGGATTTTATATGAATGCAGATTTTTTTTGGAGCCTGTTTGAAGATACCGGTGCGCCGGAGGCGTATTTGCTTTACCGTCGCATGAGGGAGAAACCGATGGAGTAAAGCAGATGTACATCAAAACCGAGGGGATCGTCCTGCGAGAAACTGAATACAAAGACAACGATAAGCTTCTGACGGTGCTGACGAAGGATTTGGGCAAAATTACGGTCAAAGCAGTAGGCGTGAAAAGCCAGCGAAGCAGATTAAAGGCGGCTTGCCAGCTTTTGAGCTTTTCGGAAATGACGCTTTTGGAGCACCAGGGGCGTTATACGCTGACCGAGGGCAGCACAAAGGAAATGTTTACGCAGCTGCGTAATGATATTGAGCTTTTGTACCTTGCGACATATTTCGCCCAAGTATGTGATGCCGTTGCACAGGAGGATGACCCGAACCCTGAGATATTATCGCTTTTGCTCAACTGCCTGTATGCTCTGACGAAGCTGAAAAAACCACAGCTTTTGGTCAAAGCGGTTTTTGAGCTGCGGCTGATGTGCATTGTTGGATTCTTGCCGGATTTGAGAGGCTGCCTGGTGTGCGGAAATGAGCAGGCGGACCGATTTAATATTACGCAGGGCGTTGTGCAATGCGCAGGCTGCTCTGCCGGCGGCGATATTCGTATGCCTCTGAGTGCCGGGACCTTGATGGCGATGCGTTATCTTGCTTATTGCGATGCAAAGAAGCTCTTTTCCTTTGCGCTGAGCGATGGCGGCATACAGGAGCTGAGCGATATTGCTGAAAGCTATCTGTCCATGCGCTTAGAGCGTGGATTTTCTACCTTGGATTTTTATAAATCTCTGTTTATATGAGGAAAGAATTATGACTGAATTATATGAAAAATCATTAAAGAAATTAGAACTGAATGCCGTTCTGGAAAAGCTCTCGGAATGTGCCAATTCCGATGAGGGCAAAGAACGGTGTTTGAAAATTTTACCGATGAACGATGCGGAGGAAATTCAAATTTTACAGCAGCAGACAACATCGGCTGTTAAGCTGATCTCGCTCAAGGGAACACCCGGCTTTCATTCGCTCAAGGATATCAGACCGTCTTTGGAGCGTGCCGATCGTGGTGGCTGCTTGACTCCGAAGGAGCTTCTGCGCATTGCAGGTGTGCTCAAATGTATTCGCAGCGCAAAAGCCTATTATAACGGTGACTATTTACAGACCAATTTGGATGTCTATTTTCAGGAGCTGACTCCGAATCGCTATTTGGAAGAGAAAATTTCAAATTCGATTATTTCTGAAGAGGAGATTGCAGATGCGGCAAGCAGCGAGCTTGCGGACATTCGCAGACATATGCGCATTCAAAGTGCAAAGGTCAAAGAGAGTTTGCAAAAAATTATCAACTCTCCGACGCACTCTAAATATTTGCGTGATACGATCATCACAATGCGCGGAGACCGCTATGTTGTGCCTGTCAAGAGTGAATACAAGGGCGAAATTCCCGGACTTGTCCATGATGTATCGTCATCGGGAGGTACTTTCTTTGTTGAGCCGATGAGTGCGGTCAACGCAAATAACGCTTTGCGCGAATTGTCGATCCGCGAGAAAAAAGAGATCGAACGAATTTTGGCTGAGCTTTCTGCGGAGGCTGCTTCCTTCCGTGAAGGAATTTCGGCAAGCTATGAAATGCTTGTAACGCTTGATGTGATCTTTGCTAAGGGCAGATTGTCCTTGCGCATGGACGCTATGGAGCCGGAGATTCGCACAAACGGTACGATCGAACTGCGCAGAGCACGGCATCCGTTGATCGAGCGCAAGAGTGTTGTGCCGATTACGGTGCGTTTGGGCACGGATTTTGACACACTGATCATCACAGGTCCGAACACCGGTGGTAAGACCGTAACGCTGAAAACTATCGGACTTTTGACGCTGATGGCAGAATGCGGTCTGCATATTCCGGCAGATCACGGCAGTGCGGTATCTGTATTCGAGCGTGTCCTGGCAGATATCGGTGATGAGCAATCGATTGAGCAATCACTTTCGACATTTTCCGCACATATGAAGAATATCGTCGAGATCATTGCTGATTGTGATGACGAGACCTTGGTTCTGTTTGACGAGCTGGGTGCAGGTACTGACCCGACAGAGGGTGCGGCTTTGGCGATGGCGCTGATCGATTTTTGCCGTCAATGTGGTAGCCGTGTGGCAGCAACAACACACTATGCCGAACTGAAGCTTTTTGCCATGCGCACTGCGGGGGTTATGAATGCCTCGTGTGAATTTGACGTGGAAACGCTACGCCCAACTTATAAGCTTTTGATCGGCATCCCCGGAAAATCCAATGCCTTTGCAATTTCCAAGCGTTTGGGTTTGTCGGATGAAATTATCGATAAGGCAAAGAGCTTGGTCAATGAGAATGATCGCAGCTTCGAGGATGTGCTGAATCAGTTAGAGCAGCAGCGTCAGCAAATGGAAACTGCCAAGATTGAAGCAGAACGTTTGCGCATTGAAACCGAGCAGATGCGTGCGCAATCGCAGGCATACCACGACGAGATCAAGCGTGAGCGTGAGAAAGCGGTCAAGGCTGCCCGTGCAGAGGCACAGGTAATCATCGATAACGCAAGGCGTGCGGCAAATGAGGTTGCAGACGAACTCAAGCAGCTTCGCAAGCAGATGAAGGACACTGCTGATGCACAGGGCTATAATGTCAAGCAAGCAGAAATGCGTCGCAAGCTCAACGAAGCAGAAGAAGCATTCCATGACAAAGCTCCTGAGCCTGAGCGCCCGAAGCCCACGAGAGAAATTATTGTCGGTGATACCGTGGAGTTGTTGAGATTTGGAACTAAGGCGAGCGTTTTGGAGATCAACAAGGATGGAACCTACCTTTTGCAGGCAGGCATCATGAAGGTCATGGCAAAGCCTGACGAGGTTTATCTGATCGAACAGACGAATACGCAGGCGAAGAAGATCATTGAGCGCACGCAGCGTGAATTCAGAAGCCATGCCGCACCGACGGAGCTTGATCTGCGTGGTATGAGCGCAGGTGAGGCGATATCACTCCTGAGTAATTTTTTGGACGGTGCGATGCTGGCGAACCTTTCGAGCGTCAGAATCATTCACGGCAAGGGTACCGGAACGCTCAGAAAAGCCGTCCACGAGGAGCTGAAACACAACCGTATTGTCAAACGTTACCGCCTTGGCGTCTATGGAGAGGGCGAAGATGGTGTGACAATTGCAGAATTGTCTTGAATTTTCGGAAAATCTGTTGACAAATGCGAGTTTTTTGCTTATATTATTAATACTACCGACCGAAGGCGGTCGTAAGGAAGAAGGAGTGACACCTGTGTATACAGAAAAAACCATCGTGAAGTGCGAATCCGGACTTCATAATAAGCAAGCTACTTACTTCATCCAGAAGGCAAATGAATTCCGTGCAAGCATTTGGATCGAGGCGGATGACCGAAAGATCAATGCAAAGAGTTTGCTTGGCGTACTGTCCATGGGCATTACCACCGGCACGGAGATCAGCCTGGTTGCAGAGGGTGCGGACGAGGAAGCAGCTGTCAAGTCGCTGTCTGCAATGCTGATGAAGGATATTTATTAAAATTGCAACCAAACGACTGTCCCAAGCGTCGAAACGTTTGGGACAGTTTTCACGTTGAGGGAACGTATGACTCGTGAAGAATTAAAGCTTGCAGCTCTTTCCTTGCCGTATGAGCCGGGTGTGTATCTGATGAAAAATGCGGATGATACCGTGATCTATGTCGGCAAGGCGAAAAAACTGAAAAATCGTGTCAGCCAATATTTTCAAGACACTGCCTCCCATAGTCCGAAAACCAAACGGATGGTTTCACAGGTGGATCATTTTGAAACAATCACGGCTGCGACAGAGTTTGAGGCGCTTGTGCTGGAGTGCTCGCTAATCAAGCATTATATGCCCAAGTATAATATCCTTTTGAAGGACGATAAGGGATATCCGTATTTGCGTGCGGATATGACGGAGGCTTATCCGAAGCTCAAGCTTGCAAACCGTGTCTTGGATGACGGGGCGAGATATTTCGGTCCTTACGGTAGCCGTGGCAAGACCAAGCAGGTGATCGATACGATCTGTGAAGTTTTCAAGCTGCCAACCTGTAGCCGTGTTTTTCCGAGAGATATCGACAAGGAACGCCCGTGTTTGAATTTTCATATGAAGACCTGTGACGGTTGGTGCAGGCATGAGATGAAGCAGGACGACTATTTGGCAAGAATCCGGCAGGCGATTCTCCTGTTAGAGGGGAAGTACAAGCAGCTTGCGCTGTCACTGCGTGAGAAGATGGAGACGGCTGCGGAGGAATTGGACTTTGAGCATGCCGCACAGTACCGTGATCAGCTCAAAGCCATTGAGGTGTTAGGACAGCGGCAGCTTGTGACGGCAGGCGTGATGGCAGATACTGACGTGATCGGTTGGCATCAGACAGAGGCAAAGGCTTGCTTTGCGGTTCTGCATTTCATCGGTGGCAATCTGATGGATAAGGACTATGAGCTTCTTAGTGCAACAGATGATCCGTCCGATGCGGTCAGCCAGCTGGTCAAGCAGTATTATTTAGTGAGAAATGCTGCACCGAAACGAATTTTATTACCGATCGCCATAGACGATGCGGAGCTGTTTTCACAGCTTTTGCTTGAGAAGCTTCAGAAGAATGTTCGCATCATCATACCGCAGCGTGGCGATAATAAGAAGCTTGTAGAGCTTGCGAATAAAAACGCAAAAGAAGAAGCAGAACGCGCGACAAGCGCAGCCGAACGTGTCAGCGGCACGATGAAGCTGTTGCAGAATATGCTTGCGCTTACGCAGCTGCCACATCGTTTGGAGGCTTACGATATTTCCAATATTGCAGGAACGGACATTGTTGCTTCGATGACCGTATTTGTTGACGGGAAGCCAAAAAAGAGCGATTATAAGCGCTTTAAGGTCGAAAATTTGGACGATCAGGATGATTACGCCTCTATGCGCCAGGTGCTTTGCCGTCGTTTTTGTCACTATTTAGACGGTGACAAGGGCTTTGAAGAAAAGCCGGACGCACTTTTGATCGATGGCGGGCAGGTGCATGCACAGACCGTACAGGAGGCACTGCTTGCTATGGGACTTGACCTTCCAATTTTTGGCATGGTCAAGGATGACCGTCACCGTACCCGTGCGCTTGTAACGCCAAACGGTCAGGAGATCGGCATCCAAGCCATACCTGCTGTATTTGCCCTTATCGGCAGGATACAGGAGGAGACCCACCGCTTTGCGATCACATACCACAGAACCCTTCGAAGTAAACGCATCAAGGGCTCAAAGCTTGATGAGATCGACGGCGTAGGGAAGATGCGAAGGCTTGCGCTTCTCAAGCATTTTAAGTCCGTCAAGGCAATTTCTGAGGCTTCGGTGCAAATGCTGCAGCAGGTTGTACCCGAAGCGGTTGCAAGGGCGATCTATCAACATTTCCATCACGAGGAGAAGTAATATGCGAGTGATAACCGGTACTGCCGGCGGCACAAATTTGAAAGCACCGAACGGTCTTGAAACTCGGCCGACCGCCGATAAGGTCAAGCAAGCGCTGTTCAATATGATCCAATTTGAAATTTGCGGAGATGTGCTGGACCTGTTTGCAGGTTCGGGGCAACTGGGCATTGAAGCATTGAGCCGAGGTGCAAAAAGTGCGGTATTTGTGGATGCAAGAAAGGAATCGATCGCTGTCATTCGGGACAATCTAAACCGTACCCATTTGGCAGAAAAAGCGCAGGTCATTCAATCTGACTATGAAAATTTCCTCAAACGATGCCGCAAACGCTTCTCCATGGTGTTTTTAGACCCACCGTATGCAGAAAAATATTTAGAAAATGCAATAAAATTGCTATCAGAAATTGACATTCTCACAGAAAATGGTATAATTATAACGGAGCGACCTCAAGAGAAACAGCTTGAGGGGGAATTTTGCGGATTTGAACGCTCTAAGGATTACCACTATGGTAAAACGATCATTACCATCTTCCGCAGAAAAAAGGAAGGCTTATGAAAATCGCAGTTTATCCGGGCAGCTTTGACCCGATCACCAACGGGCATTTGAATATCATTGAACGTGCGGCAAAGCTGTTTGATCGTTTGATCGTATGTGTGATGGTCAACCATGACAAGAAACCCTTATTCTCACTGCAAGAGCGTGAGGATCAGATCCGCCGGGTGACGGCGCATCTTTCCAACGTTACGGTCGATTCGCATTTTGGTCTGCTTGCTGCGTATGCAAAGGAGCATAATTGCTGCACGATCATTAAGGGGTTGCGTGCAGGCAGTGACTTTGAAAAAGAGTTTCAAATGGCGATGATCAACCGTAAATTGAATCCTGAATTGGATTCCATGTTTTTAACCGCAGAGCATCAATTCATGTACCTCAGCTCCAGCGCCGTGAAGGAAATGGGATATTACGGTGCGGATTTAGAGGATTTTCTCCCTGCGGAGATAATGGATGAATTTATTCATAGAATCAGAAATAAGGAGGCATAAAATAATGAATGAACATGGCATTGAAGAACTGATCGGTATCCTTTACGAAATGGTGCAGGATGCCAAAAATGTACCTTTTAGCGGAGATAAGTGCTCGATCGAGCGTGAAAAGGTTTTGGACCTTCTCGATGAAATCAGCAACCAGCTTCCCGGTGAGCTGAAGCAGGCAAAGACAATTGTTGAATCCCGTTCTGAGTTGATCACCAACGCGAAGCGTGAGGCTGAGGGCATCTTGAAGAGCGCTCAGATTCAGGCTCGTCAGCTTGTTGCGCAGGAAGCAATTTATCAGGAAGCAAAGAACCAGGCAAACGAGATGGTTCGTGCTGCCCAGGATAAGATCAAGGAGCTCAAGCAGATCACTAACGACTACGTTGATGATGCACTTCGCACGACCGAGGAGGCGGTTGCACAGTCCTTGGCAGAGATTCGTGATTCCCGTGCAAAGTTCCGTGCTTTGGTAAATCCGCAGGCAAAAGGCAATTCTGCCATCATTGAGGATGTGTAAATAATTTTAGCAGGTCAATTCTCTCAATTGACCTGCTTTTTAGGAGGAGCATAATGACTTATCAGGATTTCTATCATGTTTGGTGCAAAACTGCACCTTTGAGCGAGGCAGGTGTTCGTGTTCTCAAGGAAATGGTCGAAGATGATAATGAGATGAAGTCAGCCTTTGGTGCCGAGCTGCAGTTTGGCACTGCGGGTATTCGGGGTATAATGGGCTTGGGCACGAATCGTTTGAACGATTTTACGGTTCGCCGTACTGCGCAGGGCTTGGCTGCTTGGCTGACCTCGACCGAACTTCCGCAGAAATGCGCCATCGGTTACGATTCCCGACATCATTCCCGCCGTTTTGCAGAAATTTGTGCCGTTGCGCTGGCTGAGAAGGGCGTCAAGGTCTATGTTTACCATGAGCTTGCGCCGACACCGATGCTGTCTTATGCGGTTCGCCAGTTGGGTTGCGGCTGCGGTATCGTTGTTTCTGCGAGCCATAATGCAGGCGCATATAACGGCATCAAGTGCTATGGCCCCGATGGCTGCCAAATGACCGATGAGCCTGCGGCGATTGTATATGACAAGATTTCCAAGATCCCGTATTTTGTGATGCCGAATTCTAATTTCGAGGAATGCTTAGCAGATGGCTCTGTGGAGCTGATCGCGCCTGAGATGTGGGAGAATTATTATCAGACCGTTTTGGCTGAGAGAATCGCACAGGAGCCGTCTGATAATTTGAACCTTCTGTATACTCCGCTTTGCGGCACAGGCAACAAGCCGGTTCGTGAGGTTTTGGGCAGGATCGGTGTCAATATCGACATCGTGAAGGTGCAGGAAGAGCCAGATGGCGATTTCAAGACCTGCGAATATCCCAATCCCGAGACCGATGCGGCGCTCAATGAGAGCTATAAGATCGCACGTTCGACCCATCCCGACCTGATTTTGGGTACAGACCCCGACTGCGACCGTGTTGCAGTTGCGATTCCCGACGGTGACGGCTTCCGTAAACTCAGCGGCAATGAGCTGGGCTGTTTGTTGCTGGATTACATCCTCGGTGAGCTTTCTGCTCAGGGTAAATTGCCGAAGGAACCTGTTGCTGTGCGCAGCATCGTTTCCACACCGCTTGCAGACAAGATCGCTGCAAAATATGGCGTGAAAATGAAGGCAGTTTTGACCGGCTTTAAGTATATCGGCGGCGAAATCTTGGCTTTGGAAGAGAATCACGAGGAATATCGTTTTGTCTTTGGCTTTGAAGAGAGCTGCGGCTATCTCAAGGGTACCTATGCCCGTGATAAGGATGCTGTGGTTGCCTCTATGCTCACCTGCGACTTGGCTGCGAAGCTCAAGCGTGAGGGGATGAATTTGGCGCAGAAGATGGATGCACTTTACGCCGAACTGGGCTACCATGAGGCAAAGGTCATCAGCATCGAGCTCAAGGGTCCGAACGCTATGGAGATGTCTGCCAAGTTCATGGCAGATTTTAGAGCCAATGTACCGAATGAGCTTTGTGGCATTGCTGTCACGACATTTACTGATTATGCAAGCCGAATCACTCGCGACATGGTGACCGGCGAAGAAAGTGCGGTTACACTTCCGAAGTCGAATGTTGTCACCTTAGTGCTGGGCGACAAGGGTAGCGTGATCGTCCGTCCTTCCGGCACTGAGCCGAAGGTAAAGCTGTATCTGACAGCGGTTGATCTCGATCAAAATTGTGCAAAAAATCGCTTGGCAGACATCGCTGAGGCTATGAACGACTTTGTTCCGAAGAATTAATACTTGACAAGTCAGAGTTTTTTCGATAATATATATTTGATATGAAACACGTTGAAAAAGAGGAGTACCTTGCGTTGTGACATCAGAGAGGGGACGGGTGGTGCAAGTCCCTGCACACGAGAGGGAAGGTCGCTTTTGAGTGGGTAGGCTGAATTTTTAGGTCTGCACGGTTTCTCCCGTTACAGAGAGTTGAGTGCCTGCGTTTGCAGGAAATCAGGTGGTACCACGGATTTTATTCGCCCTGAGCATAGCTCGGGGCGTTTTTTATACTAATTCTTAATAAAACGGTTTCATCGTTTTATTACCCGCTCAGCGAGCGGGTGGCGGCGTAGCCGACAAGAATGTTGTACAATACTTTTCTTGCCGCCACAGGCGGTGCAGGATGTTCATCCTGCAATAAAATGGTTTTCATACCATTTTATCAAGAAACAGTATTATTTGTAACTATTTCCGAAAAGGAGAAAAAATATGGCAAGAGAATTACCGAAAACCTATGATCCCAAAGCCGTTGAAGAACGACTTTACAAATTCTGGTCTGACGGCGGCTATTTCCACGCAAAGCGTGATCCTGAGAAGAAGCCCTTCACCATCGTGATGCCGCCTCCCAACGTCACAGGTCAGCTTCACATGGGTCATGCGATGGATGCTGCTTTGCAGGATGTTTTGATCCGTTTCAAGAGAATGCAGGGCTACAGCGCACTTTGGCTGCCCGGTGTTGACCATGCTGGCATTGCAACACAGATCAAGGTCGAAGAGGAGCTCCGCAAGGAAGGCTTGACTCGTTACGATCTTGGGCGCGAAAAGTTCCTTGAAAAGGTATGGGATTGGAAGCATCAGTACGGCAACCGTATTGTCGAGCAGCAGAAGAAGCTCGGCGCCTCCTGCGATTGGGACAGAGCAAGATTCACTATGGATGAGGGCTGCTCAAGTGCGGTTCGTGAGGTGTTTGTGAACCTGTATGAGCAGGGCTTGATCTATAAGGGTAGCCGCATCATCAACTGGTGCCCGAATTGTGTCACGGCTTTGTCCGATGCTGAGGTTGAATATGTGGACAAGCCCGGCAATCTTTGGCACATCCGTTATCCGTTGGCTGACGGAAGCGGTGAGGTGGTCGTTGCCACGACAAGACCCGAGACGATGCTCGGTGATACCGGTGTTTGTGTCAACCCGAACGATGAGCGCTATACTGCCATTGTTGGCAAAAATGTCATTCTGCCTCTCATGAACAAGGAGATTCCTGTTGTTGCCGATGATTATGCAGAGATGGACTTTGGTACCGGCTGCGTTAAGATGACGCCTGCGCATGACCCCAATGACTTTGAAGTTGGTTTGCGCCATAATTTGGAGGTCATCCGTGTCCTCGACGACAACGGAGTTGTCAATGAATTTGGCGGCAAGTATCAGGGCTTGGATCGCTATGAGGCAAGAAAGCAAATCGTTGCCGATTTGCAGGAGCAGGGCTATTTGGTTGAAATCGAGGCTTACAGCCATAATGTCGGTACCTGCTATCGTTGCCATAAGGATGTTGAGCCGATCATTTCTGCACAGTGGTTCGTCAAGATGAAGCCTCTGGCAGAGGAGGCATTGCGTGTTGTTTACGAGGGCGAAACGAAGTTCGTGCCCGATCGCTTCACCAAGACCTATACCAACTGGATGGAGAATGTTCGTGATTGGTGTATTTCTCGTCAGCTTTGGTGGGGACATCAGATTCCGGCTTGGTACTGCGCAGATTGCGGTCATATGACTGTCTCTCGTGAGGATGCGACCATTTGCGAAAAGTGCGGCAGCAAGAATATCACTCGTGACGAGGATGTGCTCGATACTTGGTTCTCCTCGGCGCTGTGGCCTTTCGAGACCCTTGGTTGGCCGAATACCGATGCGGAAGATTTTAAGTATTTCTATCCGACTGATGTTTTGGTCACGGGCTATGATATTATCTTCTTCTGGGTTGCCAGAATGATCTTCTCTGCTTGCAAGCAGACAGGCAAGCCCCCGTTCCATACTGTACTAATCCATGGCTTGGTGCGCGATGATAAGGGGAGAAAGATGTCGAAATCCCTTGGAAACGGTATTGACCCACTGGAGATGATCGAGCGCTTTGGCTCCGATGCTCTGCGTATGAACATGATCACCGCAAATTCCCCGGGCAATGATATGCGCTTCTATGTCGAACGCTGTGAAGCAATGCGCAATTTTGCAAATAAGCTTTGGAATGCAAGCCGCTATGTCTTGATGAACCTGGACATTGAGAAGAATGAGCTTCCTGCAGCCGATGAGCTTGAAACGGCGGACAAGTGGATCCTTTCCAAGCTCAATACGCTTGTTGCTGAGGTTACTGAAAATCTTGACAAGTACGAACTCGGCGTTGCGGAGCAGAAGTGCTATGACTTCATTTGGGACAGCTACTGCGATTGGTACATCGAGCTGACGAAGTCCCGTCTGTACAGTGAGGACGAGAAGAGTAAGACGGTTGCACAGAAAGTGCTTGTCTACGTGCTTGACCAAGTTTTGCGTCTGATGCATCCGTTCATGCCGTTTATTACCGAGGAAATATGGCAGGCGCTCCCACACGAGGGCGAGGCTCTGATCGTTGCACAGTGGCCGAAGTATCGTGAAGATCTGAGCTTTAAGGCAGAAGAAACTGCAATGGAGAGCATTATGAATGCGATCCGTGCGGTTCGTAACCGCAGAGCGGAGATGAACGTACCGCCGTCTAAAAAGTGTACACTCTATATCGTGACAAATAAGCAGGAGATCTTTGCAACTGGTACGGGCTTTATCACTCGTTTGGCATATGCAGATGACGTTGTCATCAGCGAAGCAGAGCCGAAGGGGTATGAGTCGATGGCATCTTGTGTCACGCACGATGCGGCGCTTTATATGCCGATGAGCCAGCTTGTTGATGTTGAGAAAGAGCTTGCGCGCATCGCAAAGGAAAAAGAAAAGGCACAGAAGGGCCTTGCAGGCATTTTGGGCAAGCTCAATAACCCCGGCTTTATTGCAAAGGCACCCGAGGCGGTCGTTGCTGCCGAGCGTGAAAAGGCTGCAAAGTATGAAAGCCTCATCAAGCAGCTTGAAGAGAGCGAAGCTCGCATGAAGGCATTATAATTTTCAAAATTGCAGGAGAGATCGCACTTTAAGCGGTTTCTCCTGCATTCTTTTTTATGCAACGTTATAAATTATAAACAAATTTTAAGGTGGGAATTTTGAATAAATTCTTGAACTTTGCTGTATTTGAGTGTATAATAAAGTATTCCACATAGCAAGTGAGGTTTTGCTTATGAAACAACTAATGCTTGGAAATGAAGCATTTGCAAGAGGCTTGTATGAAGCTGGTTGCAGCTTTGTTTCCAGCTATCCGGGCACACCAAGCACGGAAATTACGGAATACGCCGCTAAATTTACGGAAATTTATGCAGAATGGGCACCGAATGAAAAGGTTGCAATGGAAACGGCGTTTGGCGCAAGCTTGGCAGGTAAACGCAGCTTTTGCGGCATGAAGCATGTTGGCTTGAATGTTGCGGCTGATCCGCTGTTTACCATTTCCTATACCGGCGTCAATGGCGGCATGATCATCGGCGTTGCAGACGATCCCGGTATGCACAGTTCTCAAAATGAACAGGATTCGAGGAATTATGCAAAGGCAGCGAAAATCCCGATGTTGGAGCCTTCGGATTCTTTTGAAGCGCTGGAATTTACGAAAATTGCATATGAACTTTCGGAAACCTATGATACACCTGTTTTGATGAAGATATGCACTCGTGTTGCACACTCGCAGAGTATCGTACAGACATCGGAAAGAGTTGAAACGGCGCAAAAGGCTTATAAAAAGAATCCGCAGAAGTATATCATGATGCCTGCGTTTGCAAAACTCCGTCATCCAATCGTGGAAGCTCGCACAAAGGCGCTTATTGAATATGCGGAATCAACGAGCTTAAATCGCATTGAGTATGGAACTGAAAAGCAGCTTGGTATTATTACATCCAGCACCGCTTATCAATACGTCAAAGAGGTTTGCGGTGATACGATCAGCGTTTTGAAAATAGGTATGATCTGGCCGATGCCGGAGAAACTGTTGCGTGATTTCTGCGCGAGCGTTGAAAAGGTGATTGTTGTCGAGGAGCTTGATGGTTTCATTGAAGAACATTGCAGAAATTTGAGACTTGATGTGATCGGCAAAGAGCTGTTTTCCAATATTGGCGAGCTTTCGCAAAATGCGGTGGCTGCGGCGTTGGGGCTTACATATGACGATGGAAAATGTTTGGACGAAAGCATTCCGAATCGTCCGCCTGTGATGTGCGCCGGTTGTCCGCACAGGGGCTTGTATTATACGCTCTCAAAGCTCAAGTTGAATGTGATTGGAGATATCGGCTGCTATACCCTTGGCGCAACAGCTCCGCTAAATGCCGTTGATACCTGCGTATGTATGGGTGCATCTGTTTCTGGCGTGCATGGCTTTAATAAGGCGAGCGGTGGTGAAAGCGAGCAGAAAACTGTTGCCGTGATCGGTGATTCGACCTTCATGCATTCAGGCATGACGGGCTTGGTAAATATTGCATACAATCATTCCAACAGTACGGTGATCATTTTGGATAACTCCATCACCGGCATGACGGGTCACCAGCAAAATCCAACGACAGGTTTTAATTTGAAGGGGGATCCTGCTGCAAAGGTCGATCTCGAAGCATTGTGCCATGCGCTGGGCATTGCTCGCGTGCGTGTTGTCGATCCTTATGATCTGATGCAGTGCGAGGAGGCAGTAAAGGAAGAACTTTCCGTTGCTGAGCCGTCTGTCATTATTTCCAGACGCCCATGCGCTCTTTTGAAGTATGTGAAGCACAAAAAGCCGATCAAAGTAGATATGCAAAAGTGCATTTCCTGCAAGATGTGCATGAAGATCGGATGCCCTGCCATCAGCATGACAGGAGGTAAGGCGAAAATCGACACTACGCTTTGTACCGGCTGCGGCGTTTGCATGCAGCTTTGTAGGCCTGGCGCCTTGCAGGAGGTGGCACAATGAGAACGAAGAATATTATGATCGTCGGTGTTGGCGGACAGGGAAGTCTTCTTGCAAGCAAGCTTTTGGGCAAGCTACTGCTGTCGAGGGGCTATGATGTGAAAGTATCTGAGGTTCACGGCATGAGCCAAAGAGGCGGCAGTGTTGTGACTTATGTCCGCTATGGTCAGAAGGTTTACTCTCCCATCATTGATAAGGGTGAAGCGGATGTAATCGTGTCGTTTGAACTGTTGGAGGCTGCTCGTTGGACGCAGTATCTTCGCCCCAACGGAAAGATCATCACGAACACGCAGAGAATCAATCCGATGCCCGTAATCACGGGTGCAGCTCAATATCCGTCAGAGCTTGCTGAGAAAGTGAAAAATGCAGGCTTTGACATTGATGCGATCGATGCGCTTTCCTTGGCGGAAGAGGCTGGCTCAAGCAAGGCGGTCAATTTGGTGTTATTGGGCCTCTTGTCGAATTATTTTGAATTCAGCGATGAAGAATGGATGCTTGCGATTGAGCAAAGTGTACCGACAAAATTCTTGGAATTAAATAAAAAAGCCTTTGCATTGGGGAAGGCGGAGAGGTAGTTTATGCAGAAATATTATACACCCGAAATTGAGACCGCCTCAAGAGAGACGATCGTACAGCTTCAAAATGAACGTCTTTGCGCTACGGTAAAGCGTGTTTATGAGAATGTTTCTTTTTATCGCAACAAAATGGATGAGGCAGGTGTGAAGCCTGATGACATTCGATCGATCAATGACCTTCATAAGCTGCCGTTTAGCTATAAGCAGGATTTGAGAGATACGTATCCTTACGGTCTTTTTGCCGTACCGATGAAGGACGTAGTCAGACTTCACGCATCGTCCGGCACGACCGGAAAGCAGATCGTTGTCGGCTATACCAAAAACGATATGGACGTGTGGGACGAATGTGTTGCTCGCGCATTGACAGCGGCAGGGTGTACCGATGAGGATATGGTGCATGTTTCCTATGGTTACGGACTGTTTACCGGTGGTTTAGGCGCTGACGGTGGCGCAAAGCGTATTGGCGCAACGGCAATTCCGGTATCTTCGGGAAATACGCAGCGTCAGGTTACGATTCTGAAAGATTTTGGTTCGACGATTTTGTGCTGCACACCGTCGTATGCACTGCATATCGCTGAAACGCTCTATGCAAACGGTTATACGAAGGATGATATTAAGCTGAAATCAGGTGTTTTTGGCGCTGAGCCGTGGACGAATGAGATGCGCAGGCAGATCGAGGATATGCTTGGCATCACTGCATATGATATTTACGGTCTGACCGAGATCATTGGACCGGGTGTTGCATTTGAGTGTGACGAACAGACAGGTATGCACGTCAATGAGGACCATTTTATCGTTGAGGTCATCGACCCTGAGACCGGCGAGGTTCTGCCCGACGGCACACAAGGTGAGTTGGTGTTTAGTTGCATCACGAAAGAGGCGTTCCCAATTTTGCGCTACCGCACTCGCGATATCGGCGTGATCGTGCGTCAAAAATGCTCCTGCGGCAGAACGCTTTGCAAAATGACCAAGCCCCGTGGACGTACCGATGATATGCTGATTATCCGTGGCGTGAATGTTTTCCCGTCTCAGATCGAGACCGTTCTGATCGAGCGGGGCTATACCGCCAACTATCAGATTATTGTCGATCGTGCAAACAACTTTGACAGCATCGAGGTGCAGGTCGAGATCAGTAATGAAGTATTTTCGGACACGGTCAAGGGATTGTCTGTGCGCGCGAAGGAATTGTCCGAGGCACTGAAAAACCTGCTTGGCGTCAATGCTAAGGTTACGTTGATGGAACCGAATTCTATTCCCCGTTCTGAGGGTAAGGCGGTCCGTGTGATCGACAAGCGTAAGCTGTTGGACTAAAGGAGGAACCATTATGCTGAAACAGTTATCCGTTTTCTTACAGAATAAAGCCGGTAGAATTGCAAGCATTACCAATACATTGTCCGAAGCGGGTATCGACCTGCGTGCTTTGTCGATCGCTGATACGACAGATTTCGGCATTTTGCGTATGCTTGTCAGCGATATTTCTGCGGCGAAAGAGATTTTGTCGAAAGAAAATTGCATCATTAGTGTGAACGAAGTTGCGGTCGTTGCGGTGCCCGATGAACCGGGTGGTTTGGCACGCATTCTCTCGCTGATGGCACAGGAGCATATCGATATTGAATATATGTATTCCTTGATCGAGCGCAGCGCAAAGGAGGCTTACATGGTTTTCCGTGTGTCGGATGAGCCGAAGCTTTTGGAAATGCTTGAGAAAAACGGTTTGCATTCCGTTTCTGCGCAGACCCTTGGAATGAAGTAAGGAGGAGGCTCTATGCAGGAACTGAGCAGAAAAACACAGCATTTTACGGATTCCGTGATCCGAAGAATGACAAGAATTTCCATTGCGAATCATGCGATCAATTTGGCGCAGGGCTTTCCTGACTTTGATCCGCCCAAGGCATTGACCGATCGTTTGGCAGAGATCAGCGCAATTGGTCCGCATCAGTATCCGATCACCATGGGGGCACCGAATTTCCGTCGTGCCTTGGCAAATAAATGCGGAAGATTTATGGGCAGAACGATCGATCCCGAAACAGAAGTCGTTGTGACCATCGGCTCGACAGAGGCAATGGTGGACACACTCTTTGCGCTGACGAATCCGGGGGATAAGGTCATCATGTTCTCACCGTACTTCGAAAACTATCGCGCACAGACGTTACTGTGTGATTGCGAGCCGATCTTTGTTCCGTTGGTACCGCCGACTTTTGACTACGATGCCAACGTTCTGGAAGATGCTTTCAAGCAGGGGGCAAAGGCGATTTTGATTTGCAATCCCTCAAATCCGAGCGGCAAGGTATTTACCCGTGCGGAGCTGGAACAGATCGCGGCACTTGCAATTAAGTATGATACGTATGTCATCATGGATGAGGTCTATGAGCACATCGTTTATGCGCCGCATCAGCATATTTATATGAACAGCCTGCCCGGCATGTGGGAGAGAACGGTCTCGTGCAGCTCTCTGTCAAAAACCTATTCCATCACAGGCTGGCGTTTGGGCTATGCGGTTGCGCCGAAGCATTTGATGGATCGTATCAAGCAATTCCATGACTTCAATACTGTTGGTGCAGCGTCGCCTTTGATGGAGGCTGCGGTGGTCGGATTGGAGATGCCGGAGAGTTATTATGAGGAATTCGGTGCGCATTATGCGCATATGAAGAAGCTCTTCACCGAGGGCTTGGATCGCATCGGCATTGAGTATACCGATCCGCAGGGTGCGTATTTTGTGCTTGTAAACATCGGGCAGTTTATGAAAAAAGGACAGACAGACGTCGAATTTTGCGAGCAAATGGCGCAGAAGGTCGGTGTTGGTGTCGTTCCCGGAAGTTCCTTCTTCATGGAAAACGTTGGGAATATCGTCAGAATGCATTTTGCAAAGAAGGACGAGACGCTTTACGAAGCCCTCAACCGCCTGTCGGACATCAAATCCAAAATGGGATAAAATGAAATCCTCTTGGGAAAAACCCCAAGAGGATTTTTTGTGCTTACTTATACTGCCAAGAAACAACGGCTACGGCGCAGAAATTTTCCCGCAGCTGGAAGCAGTGCATCGTAGAATCACGGCGGTTGTCCTCTCTGTAGTTGTGGATCAGACGATTACCTCCATTGAAAGCAATATCCGCAAACGCAGCCAAAAGATGCGTCATCGCCATACCGAAAAATTCCAAATGTGACTTGTTCAGGATCTCCTCCATGGTGCAATTATGGTATTTGAGGAACTCCTCGTTGCAATAACGGAAGTAGAACTCAGGGAAATTTCTCTCCGTCAGCTCCATGACCTCCAGGATCGCAAAGGGAATCGGCATTTTGTCCAAAATGGCATAGTCAGATGCCATACTCGGAACGGAACCCTTTGAGTGCTTCGCCTTGATCAGCGCCTTATTCTGCGCATGCTCGGAGAAATTCCTCTTTCTGCCGTGAAATTCTCTGCCATCGCTCATGATATAAACGCCGTGGTCAATATCTTCGATATAAGCGACGGAAAGCAGCAAGCCCTTACCGACATTCAAAAATTCGCCTTCGGTCATAACATCCTTCAAGGACTTGATGGTGTGATAGGTTTCAATGATGCGGTCATCGGCAAGATAAATCTTTGTCAGACCATCCTCTCTGATAATATATTTGATGTTCTTTTCTTGCACATGATTCTTATGCAGGAAGCGGCTAAGTATCTCTCTCATAATCTTCATCTCCTTATTTGTCTTAAATTTCCTGTAGTTTAATTTATTATAACACATAATATTTTTTTAATCAAGGAAAAATTAAGATTCTTTATATATAAATTTAATAATTTCTAAAATTTTTATATAAATTCGACAAAAGATGCGGTTTAATTGAAATTCTATCTTAAGATTTCGATAAAACACATGAAGATTCTCCTTTGAAAATGCTTGAAAGTGATCATGATATCGGGTATAATATTTATACTTAAATATACGAAGGTTTTGGAGGTTGCTTATGAAAGGATTATTTAGAAGAATGATGAGCTTTTTGCTTGCGAGCTTGCTCATTGTTTCGCTGCTACCTGTCAGCAATGCTGCATTGACGGAGGATACATCCCTTGATGGCGAACTGCGTGTGATCATTACCTCGGATATGCATCATGTAGGTTCTTCGAAATATTATGGCGTTAAGAACGAGGACCGTTTGCAGCTTTGGTTAGACTCGATCAACGCCGAACACGAGAGAGATCCGATCGACCTGATCATCATCAATGGTGACGTATCGCTTGATCATTATTATGCGAACGGTGCGATCGCAGGAACCTACATGGGCTCAAATAAGGTCAGCTATACCGAAAAATTTATGAATGAGTATGTCTCGCAGTTACCTGAAGGTGTACCGTATTTTATACTGGCAGGCAATCATGAACAGTATAATAACGATCAGTGGAAGGGCTACGTCGGTAATGATCGTCAGTGCGCATTCAGCATTGAGGGAAATCTTTTTATCATGACCGATAATTTTAATAGTTATTTGGAGCCCAATGCCACTGAAAATTCGACCTACACACAAACCGATGTTGAGTTTGTCAAAGAGGCTATGGCGGCGTATCCCGATGACGATGTGTGGCTTGTGTCACATTATTTCAGCGCCAGTCAAGAAAGCGATGCGTTTAATTCGCTCGTGAAGAACAATGATCGCATTAAGGGCTTATTTGGCGGACATAACCATATGAATAATGTCACCTACAGCTCCAAATGGGGCAATAAGCCTTATGCAATGACGGGCACGTTCGCTCGTTCAGGCGCGATGAACGCCTCGAATGTTGAAGGCGAGCCTTCGCGCTGGGGCTACGAGAGCAAGGAGCTTACGGAAACACAGCAGGCAAGCCTGCAAGCTAATATCGACGCGTTTTGGGGCTTCCGTGAGCTTTTGATCACCCCATCGGGAGCAACGAGCAATTTTATCGGCGTGGATACGGGAAACACTGCGCCCTATTATTACGGCGTGAAGATCGATTTGGAACGCCGTATTACGGACTCCGTAACCTATGATGTTCAGCAGACCACTGCCACAGAGCAATGGGATTGTGCCGACGATGGTATTTATTATATCGGTACCGCTGCGGATATGCTGGCGTTTAGTCTTGCATGTCAAACGGACACTTTTGCAGGAAAGACCGTGAAGCTTGTCAGAGACATTGACATGGTTGGTGTGCAATGGACAAAGATTCCGAAATTCAGCGGAACATTTGATGGCTGCGGTCATCAGATCAAGAATTTGTCCCTCTTTGCCGATAGTGGTACGCTCGCATTGTTTGAGGAGCTTGCAGATGCAACAATTTGCAATTTGAGAGTCTGTGATGGCTCTGTTCGACTGACAGGCTCCAACTCAGCGGCAACGTTTGCGGTGGTAACAAGCGGAGAATGCTTGTTTGAGAATGTTTATGTGCGCATGGAGGTCAGCGTGGACAGCACGAAATATCGTGCCGGTGGATTTGTAGCGTATGTCAAAAATGGCACAACGCATTTTAACCGTTGTGTCAGCGAATGTACCTTTGCGGGTATGCGCGCCGGCGGCTTCCTTGCCCAGCTCAACATCAACACTGCTGTAAAATTGACCGATTGCGCATTTATCGGCGATCTTTCGGGCGCAGGGAAGTGGTCTGCCGGTTTGGTCGGTTTGACGGTCGGTAATTTGGAGATGACTCGCTGCGTCAGCCTTGGAAAGGGCAGTGCAAATGCCGAAACCGGCATGCTGGTATTTTTAGATCATCAGAATCAAAGCACTACGGTCGTTTCGGATGTGAAGCTTGCAGATTGCTTTGCCGCAGTGGATACTGCCGATGCGATAGGCGCGCAAAGCACACGTTCGTTCCGCTTCAATTTTGAGATTGGATATACGAACGGTGAGAGCTTTACGTTGGCGACCGATGCAACGAATACCGTTGCTGCGAATCTGGCAAGCATTGAGGCAATGTTTGGTTATCTTGCCAATGGCTCGAATGTCTATCTGACGAGCAGTAATTTAGCGGCCCTTTGTCCGCAGCTTACCGATTGGAGCGTTTCAAACGGCACTGTCAGCTATGCAGATGGAAAAAGTGTGACCAAGATCCTGCCCAGCGGCGCACAAGCTTTGATCGATGGAACAGCGACAGAGGCTTTGCCTGAGAATATTTGTGCTTGCTGTGGCGGCAATCTATCTTTGGGTGTTAACTATGGCGATGGGACACATACCGTTTTGTGCGATCGTTGCGACAATATTTTATATGTGAAGCATACATATGAAGATGGCATTTGCGCCTGTGGACAGCGAGAGAATAAATTTGTGCTGTTAGACTTCTTGCCGACGAGCGAGAAAATTTCTGAATCGGATTGGGTGTCAACGAACACCTCTACAGGCGTACTCACTGCGAATATCGATACCTTGGGTTTGGGTACGATGAGTGGCAGTGTTGAAAACCGTGATGCTTATGTTTATATGAACAAAGCAATGCAGCAGGAATATGTAATCCAATCGGGTGATATTATGGAGCTGCGCTTGAAGGGTGAAATTACTGCGGGAAGCACCCAAAAAACTGCGGTTTATATTACAACCGATCAGAATCCGAAATTTGCTGAAGCAAATCAGCTTTCGAGCGCTGATGCCTTTACAGGAGAATATCAGATTTTTGATTTGGGCTCATTGGATGCTTTTGTGGGGCAGACACTGCAAAAGGTGCGCTTTGATATTTTCCAGCATGGATCAACGAATCTTTCTGCAAGCTATAGCTTAGACTATCTCTATATTGGACCTTCTGAAACAGCACCGTCGAGAAGCAATCAAAATATTTTCTTCGATTTTACGAACGATGCCGAGGCAACAAGACGTTACGCTACTTCGGTCTATAACGGTTATAACTATGATGTTGTTTCCAATTGGACGACCAATTTGGATATGCCATTGTCAATCGACCATCAGGCAGGCACAATGACAATGGACTTTACTTCAAAAAGCTCTGTCAGTGTTTTGGAGCCTGTCGGTGAGAACAAAACCTTCAAATGGGGCAGTGAGTCATCTGAGATCACGAAGAATTTCTACTATGATCCGTCTGATGCCGAGGTGCTTCAGGTTCGTATGAAGCTTGAGGGAGCTGACAATTACTCCGAGAGTGTGACAAGTCAATATTTGCGATTCTTCTACCATCCTGTCGGCGCTGACCTATGGTCGAGTGCAGGCGAACCGAACGAGTGGAAGGAAAGCATTCTTGCTGCGATCGACTCAGAATATCTCACAGGCGGCAGTGGTGATGGTGAATACTTTACATTAAAAATTCCGCTGACAGGTAAGAAATTTACGACCTATGAAGCCATTGACGGTATGATGTTCAATTTCTACGGCTTGGGAAGCGGAAAGGTGACGTTTGATTACATCTATATTGGACCTGCACAGACTGATACGCTGCTGTTCGATTTTGAAGACGATGCAGCATCCGATCTGCGATACGACAATATCACTTATCGTGACTATAATTACGACACCATGCAGCATTGGTATGTGTCTACCGATCTGACCGATGCGAATATTTCCAATGGTGCGCTGAATTTTACGGTTGGTACAACAGCCTTAACAAACCATAATCAATTTGTTCAGACATCAATTGCACCCGATTGCACAGTTGATCCGCTCTACTTTACGCCGAAGTCCGGTGATGTTCTTCAAATTCGCTATAGAGTGAATGAATATGATGAGCAGATCAATGCATCAACAGAGCCGACGTTGACAGTTTACGGTTGGAATAATTTCAGCCAAACCTATCAGGGGACGAGTTGGACACCGATCAATGTGGAAAAAGTCGGAGAATATGTCGTTCAGGCATGGCCGATCCCGTCGAATTGGTCGATCTATGATCTAACAAGATTCCGCATTTCGGTCAGAGGTTTCCTTAACTCGTCAATGAGCATTGACTATTTCTACATAGGGAGCCTTGAAAATGCTCCCATTCAGCCGTACACGGTTAAATTTATGGACTTTGGCGGCACAGAAATTCTCCAAACAGTGCAGACCTACGGCGAAGCCATCAGCTATTCGGAGCAGATTCCGACGAGAAGCTATGGCGAGTTGTACCATTATACCTTCTCACATTGGGAAGATGCCGAGGGTAACGTAGCAGAACTTGAAAATATCGCTTCCGACATGACATATTATCCTGTATTCTTGGAAATGGGGCATGTACTGAGTTATGAAAATCTTTCCGAAAGTCAACATATTGCTTCCTGTGATTGCGGATTTTCGGCAGAGCAGACGCATCAATGGAGCGAAGGAATTGTGACAAAAGAGGCGAACTGCACACAAGCTGGTGTGCTGGAATTTACCTGCGGAGATTGCTCTGTGGTAAAAACAGAAGAAATCGCAATGCTGGATCATACGATCGTGACGGATTCAGCGGTTGCACCGACTTGTACCAAGAGCGGTTTGACGGAAGGATCTCATTGTTCAATCTGTAATGAGGTTCTCATTACGCAGAGCGAGGTTGCAGCCCTTGGACATTGCTATGAGACGATCGTTACTGCACCTACTTGCACTTCGGATGGTTATACGAATTATGCTTGTAGCGCTTGTGGTGACAGCTATACTGACGATATTACATCGGCACTCGGTCACAGCTATCAATTTACGAACAATGGTGAAGACCATACGATCACCTGCAGGGTGTGTGATGACTATGATCTGACGACAGAGCATATATACTATGATGGTGTATGCCTATGCGGAGCGATCGAGATCGTTGCGCCGAAATACGAGCCGAAAGAGACCTTGAAGTTCACGATGTCCATCTCCGTAGGTGCTGAGATGGCTGTCAGCTATAATATCATGGGAGCAGATGTAAACTCTTACACTGATTTCTATCTTGAGGTCAAGAAGGATGTTGCAGGCGGCGAGCCTGTTACCACGATTTACGGTATCACCGCAGACCGTGAACAGATGACTGCCAAGGTCAATCCTGCAACAGGCGAAGCACTCATGTATCAGGTGACTTATAAGGGCATCAATGCTAAGGAAATGGGCGATAACTTCTCCACCACGCTTTATGCCGTTGGTGAAGATGGCACGATCTATTACGGCAATACCGTCGTTGATTCCATCAAGAGCTTCTTGGTCAGCAAGATCGACGCAGAAACTTCCATTCCTGAGCTGAAAACCATGGCAGTGGATATGCTGAAATACGGTGCAGCTGCACAGGCTCGCTTGGGTTATAACACGGAGAATTTAGTGACCGCTGATCTATCAGAAGAACAGCTTGCATACGCAACGCAAGAAATTCCTGAAGCAGTTGACCATTCTTCGGCAACAGGTGAGGGCGTGAGCGTGAATACCAGCATTACCGTTACTTCGAGAGTTCAGTTGAACCTGTCTTGCGTTTATACCACGGCGACTGCTCCCGATGCAATTAAGTGTGTCATCACAGATTCTGAAGGTAAAGTCCTTGCTGAAATTCCAACCACTAACAAGGGCAACATCATGTTCTCGGCAGTCTATGAGGATGTCGGTGCGAAGGAAATGCGAGAGGTTATCAATGCAACGTTCTATGAAGGCGAGAAGGTAATTTCTAAAACGGTTTCTTGGAGTGTAGAAAGCTACGTCGCTCAAGCTCGTGCAAAGACTAATGCAACAGAAGACGAAATTGCTATGGTCAATGCAATGCTGACTTATGGCGATGCTGTTGCAGCCTATATGTTAAGCTTGAAGCAATAAAAAAACAGGGTGAGGTCGATCGACCTCACCCTGTTGAATTATTCACTGATCACTTCGCCGTAGAAAATAACAGATGTAACCCGTCCTTCTGCGGAAATTGCCAAATACGCAATATTATAAAAATCGCCGATATAAGCAATATCATCATCGCTCAGTGCGCTGACATCTACAATCGAGCTTTCTGAATCACTTGTTACGGAAATCGACAAATATTCCACCTCGTCTGAAAGCGGAAGCTCCCATACTTCGTACTGATCGGCAGCATCGGCATCATAATCCGAGGCTGAAACCGTGAGCTTATCGTCTGCATGCTCCAAAATCGTCAGCTCGGGCAGAACTTTGTGATAGTTTTCAAAATGATGCTGCGCTGCTTCGTTCGGCATAGTCAGAGCAGCATTCTGATTTTCATATACAAATACGTTATCCCACATCTCAATGATCAAGTAGGAATGGTCGGAATATAAGATACTTCCGCTTTCCAGTAACTTATCATGCTTATCGTACAGCTTGATCATGTGATCGCTTTTTTGATAACTGAATTTGCTGACAAGTGCGGATTCTTTTATATGATCGCCGCATTCACAGCTGATTTTCACGCTTTCGTTCTCGCTGAACGAGATAGCATAGCTGCAATCGGAATCAAAGCCTTTCCAATCGCCATTTATCAGAAAATCATGGTCAGTTGGTTTTAGTTCCTCATTACAGCCGACAAGCATGATTAGTGTTAATAAAATGATTAGGATCCTTTTCATGCCTGTTCGTCATTTGCTACTGCGGAGTATGCAGTTTTTACACTGACGCCACTCAAGGTACCGATCTTTCCTGCCAAAGCGGAAATGGTATTCTGCGGTGCATCGATGGCGATGGAAATGATATTGATATTGCGTTTGCGGTAGGGAAGTCCCATTCTTCCGATGATAAATTCGCCGTAATCATGCAAAATAGCATTGAGTTTATCGACCATGTTTTCATCTTCAACGATGATACTCATGACCGCAACACGTGTTTCCATAATAACCTCCAATAATAGCCGCACGAAAGAGACGTGCGGCTGATTTTTTATTCGTCGTTGAGCTGACCCTTTAGCTGCATACGCAAAGCGGTCAATGAAACAGCAAGATTTTCGTTTTGGACAAGAATATGTTTTGCTACACGCAGATGTACAGGTGCAAAATTCCAAATTGCCTTAATGCCACAGGCGATCAGCATATCGCATGCCTGCTGTGCGTGACTGGATGGTACGGTGATAATACCGATCCGTACATCATTCTTATGACAGAAATCCTCCAAAGCATCGATGCTGTAGATCGGCTTACCCGAATCGGTCTGCGTGCAAGTCGGTGCAATGTCAAATCCTGCCAAAATATTCAAGCCGTAGCCTTCAAATCCGTCATAGCCCATGAGTGCCTGACCGAGTTTACCGGCACCGATCAAAATTGCGTCAGCTCTCTTATTATAGTCCAAAAAATCCTCAATGTCCTTGATCAGAGTTTCACGCAGGTGACCTGTCTTGCAGCGACCGCCGTCTGAAACCATCGCAAGATCCTTGCGTACCAATACATCACCAAGACCAAGGGCATCAGCCATCGTTCTTGCAGAAATGTTGGCAGAAGCATTTTCTGGCAGTGATTTCAGATAATCTAAATATCCCGGCAGACGACGAAGCATCGCCTTAGAAACTTTCTTGAGCTGCATGATATCCTCCGAAATATATAAATTTTGGGGGAGCGTTCGCTCCCCCCGATCAAAATCAATCGTTGAAACCGATTCTTGCGTTATAAGTGGTGTGCAGAAGTTCGTGTGCCTTGTGAGAGTTGGGCTCGCCTAAGAACTCAGCATACAGCTGCTTGATCTGCGGGTTGTTGTGAGACTGACGCAGAGCCAGACGCTCGTCCTCGCTGTACAGAGCCTTTGCTCTCTTTTCCTTAAAGGTGTCCATGATGTCATCAGCCTCATTCGGCAGGAAGCAGGAACGGATGACAGGCTGACCACCACCAGCGATACAGCCACCGGGGCAACCCATGATCTCGATGAAGTGGTACTTGCTCTTGCCTTCACGGATCTCGTCGAGCAGGACCTTGGCATTCTTCATGCCGTGAGCGATCGCGACATTGACAACAGTGCCGTTAATGTCAATGGATGCCTCACGGATGCCGTCGAAGCCACGGACAGCCTCAAACTTGATCGCCTCATGTTCCTTACCTGTCATGAAGAAGTAGACAGTACGCAGAGCAGCTTCCATAACGCCGCCTGTTACGCCGAAGATGACGCCTGCGCCGGTGTAGTCGCCGAGCAGATCCTGGTCAAAGTCTTCGTCGGGCAGGCGAGTGAAGAGAATGCCTGCACGCTTGATCATGCGAGCGAGCTCACGAGTGGTGAGGACTGCATCAACATCCTTCAAGCCGTTGACCTTGAGCTGCTCACGTTCCTTCTCGTCCTTCTTTGCAGTGCAGGGCATGATGGAGACGACAAAAATGTCCTTCGGATCGATGCCGTTCTTCTCTGCGTAGTAGGACTTGATGATAGCGCCCTGCATCTGGTGCGGGGACTTGCAGGAGGAAAGGTGATCGAGCAGATCGCCATAGTTATATTCAGCATAGTTGACCCATCCGGGGGAGCAGGAGGTGATCATGGGCAGCTTACCGCCGTTCTTGATGCGGCCGAGCAGCTCGGTGCCTTCTTCCATGATGGTCAGGTCAGCAGCAAAATTGGTGTCATAAACCTTGTCAAAGCCGAGACGCTTGAGCGCAGCGACCATCTTGCCGGTAACGGGAGTGCCAACGGGCATACCGAACTCTTCGCCCAATGCCGCACGGACAGCCGGAGCGGTCTGAACGACAACATGCTTGCCTGCCTTCATTGCAGCATCGACCTTGGAGATCTCGGACTTCTCCATCAAAGCACCGGTCGGGCAGACGCTGACGCACTGACCGCAAAGGATGCAGGGAGAATTTGCCATAGAACGGTTATCTGCCGGAGCAACGATGGTTCTGAAGCCACGGTTCTCGAAGCCCAAAATGCCCATGCCATGTGCATTCTGGCAGCGAGCGACGCAGCGACCGCAGAGGATGCACTTGGAGGTGTCACGGACGATGGAGGGAGTCAGCTCGTCAACGGTAACGGGAGTCTTGACACCCTGATAGCGGCCTTCACGAGCGCCGGTGACAGAAGCAACGTGCAGCAGCTCGCACTGACCGTTCTTGTCACACTGCTGGCAGTTCTGGTTGTGGTTGGACAGGAGCAGCTCAACGGAAACACGACGAGCTTCTGCTGCCTTCGGGCTGGAGATGGTGATCTCCATGCCTTCATTCACGGGATATACACAGGAGGCAACCAGGCCTCTTGCGCCTTTGACCTCGACGAGGCAAACACGGCAGGAGCCGTTGGAGCATTCGCCATGGTTGAATGCGCACAAAGAGGGGATCTCGTATCCGCAGGACTTTGCAGCCTCCAAAATGGTCAAGCCTTCTTCGACCTGATAGGAGATACCTTCAATTTTGATATTAATCTTAGCCATTTGATCGTCCTCCTTTACTTCTTAATGATAGCCTTCAAGCGGCAGGTGGCGATACATGCACCACACTTGACGCACTTGCTTGCATCGATCTGGTAGGAAGGTAGCTTCTTACCAGGAGCGATATAGTCGGTCTTCTGGATGCAGCCAGCAGGACATGCCTTGGAGCACAGACCGCAACCAACACACTTGTCCTGAATGATGCTGTACTGCATAAGGTTCTTACAAACCTTGGCAGGACACTGCTTATCGTTGATATGTGCCAAATACTCGTCACGGAAGTGCGTGAGGGTTGAGATGATGGGGTTGGCAGCCGTTTGACCCAATGCGCACAGGGAGTTTGCCTGCACAGCCTTGCCCAGCTCTTCCAGCTCTTCCAGATCCTGCATCGTGCCGTTGCCTTCGGTGATACGGGTGAGGATCTCGAGCATTCTCTTGGTGCCGATACGGCAGGGAGAGCACTTACCGCAGCTTTCGTCGCAGATGAATTCCATATAGAATTTTGCAACGTCGACCATGCAGTTATCCTCGTCCATGACGATAGCGCCGCCGGAGCCCATCATGGAGCCCTTAGCAACGAGGTTGTCGAAGTCGATCGGCTCGTCCAAGCTCTCAGCCGTCAAGCAGCCGCCGGAAGGACCACCAGTCTGAATTGCCTTAAACTTCTTGCCATCGGGAATACCGCCGCCGATGTCATAGATCAGTTCACGCAGGGTCGTGCCCATCGGGATCTCGACCAAGCCGACGTTGTTGACCTTGCCGCCCAGAGCGAAGACCTTGGTGCCCTTGGACTTCTCGGTGCCGCAGCTTGCGAAGGTTTCAGCACCTTCACGCAGGATGTATGGAACACATGCCAAGGTTTCGACATTGTTCACGATGGTGGGCTTGCCCCACAGACCCTTGACAGCGGGGAACGGGGGACGGGGGCGCGGCATGCCACGCTTACCCTCGATGGAGTTCAGCAGAGCGGTTTCCTCACCGCAGACGAATGCGCCTGCGCCCAAACGGATATGTGCCTGGAAGCTGAAGCCGGAGCCCATGATATTCTCACCCAAAATGCCTGCCTCGTTCATCTGCTTGATTGCATTGCGCAGACGGTTGACAGCGATGGGATATTCCGCACGAACATAGAAATAACCTTCGGTTGCGCCGATGGCGTAGCCGGCGATCATCATGCCTTCAAGGACAGCAAACGGATTGCCTTCCAAAATGGAACGGTCCATGAATGCACCGGGGTCGCCCTCGTCACCGTTACAGACGACGTACTTCTGATCTGCGGCATTTGCATAAGCGAAGGACCACTTGCGACCGGTGGGGAAGCCAGCACCGCCACGACCACGCAGACCTGCTGCCAGAACCTCATCGATAACTTCCTTCGGGTCCATGGACAGAGCACGTTTTAAGCCTTGGAATGCACCGTTGCCGATCGCTTCGTCAATGTTTTCGGGGTTGATAACGCCACATCCGTGCAGAGCGATACGATGCTGCTTCTTGTAGAAGTTGATGTCGTCCTGCTTTGCAACTTTTTCGCCGGTCAGGGGCTCAACATACAGCAAACGCTCAACAATTTCGCCACCCATAATGTCCTTGGTAAAAATCTCTTCAACGTCTTCCACACGAACCAAACGGTACAGAGTGTCTTCGGGGAAAATCTTAACGAACGGACCCTGAGAGCAGAAGCCGAAGCAACCAACGATGTTGACGCTGACTTTGTCGCCCATGTTATTCTGAGCGATCAGCGCTTCAAACTTCTCTTTGATCTCCATGGAGTTGGAGGACAGGCAGCCAGTACCACCACAAAGCAGGATCGCACGTTTGCCGTTGGAACCGTCGATCTTACTTGTCAGTGCATCCGTGCAGCTGCAAATCTTAGCGTCTAATTCAGCAAAAGTTTTCATCAGTTAGCACCTCCAAGAGCACGATATTCTTCCACAACGGGAGCAACCTGGTCAACGGTCATCTTGGGATAGACCTTTCCGTTGATGGTAACGGCGGGAGCGATGCCGCAAGCGCCAATGCAGCGCAGAGCATCGATGGTGAACAGACCGTCAGCGGTAGTGCCGCCGGGGGCAATGCCGAGGATCTCGGAGAACTTGTCAATGATCTGCTGTGCGCCCTTGACATAGCAAGCGGTACCCATGCAGCAGCCAATGACATACTTGCCCTTGGGCTCGAGGGAGAAGAAGGAGTAGAACGTGACAACACCATAGATCTCTGCCACGGAAATACCGGTCTTCTCGGAAACGATTTGCTGTACATCCAGCGGTATGTAGCCGTATTCGTTCTGGATGTCGCTCAGGATCATCATGAGGGGAGTCTTTTCATTTGCGTATCTGTCGCAGATTTCGCAAATTTTCTTGACGCCAGCTTCGCTGATATGAGCCATAAATTACCTCCTAATATTATCTAAAATATATTGGCGACAAAGGAAGCGTGCGAGGCATTCACAGACAAACGGCAATCCAGTGCCTAAACTGAATTGCCGGACAATTTATCTGCTACACATACAGCCCCTTGATGTGATCAAAAATCGACCACGCTTTCTTAGTTATTATATTAGTCGAAAGTTATCGATTTGTCAAGGTTAAATTCACATTTCAGATTAAATATTTATAATGAAATGAGTTTATAATTTTTTTGAAGAAAAATCCTCTTGAAATTAGAACAAATGTTTGATATAATGAGTGGGAGAACAGGAGGTGGCAGTGTGAATATGCAAATTGAAATGATCTGTGTCTGCGCAGTGGATGGGAAGCTGACACCGTTGCGTTTTCGTATGGAAAACGAGGAGCACTGTCTGCAAACTGTTGCCATTACGCAGGTGCTGTTATCTAAACCGATTCAATATGCGGGGATCGATGCGATCCAATATCTTTGCAAGGCTGCATGGGACGGGAAAGAGCATGTATTTGAGCTGCGATATACGCTGAAATCGCACCGTTGGAGTATTTTTCGGGTGGTGTATTGATGGAGCGTGTGATATTTCATGTTGATGTGAACAGCGCATTTTTGTCATGGACGGCGGTCTATCGCTGCAAGGTGCTGGGGGAAACGGAGGATCTGAGAGAGCTTCCTTCGGCGGTCGCAGGGGATAAAAACAGCCGGCAGGGTGTGATCCTTGCCAAAAGTCAGGCAGCGAAAAAATTTGGCGTGAAAACCGGTGAACCCATTTTCAAGGCGCAGCAAAAATGTCCTGATTTGGTGCTTGTGCCACCGGATTATGCGCTTTATGTGGCGGCTTCGCGGCATTTTACTGCGCTGCTGCGAGAATTTTCGCCTTTGGTAGAGCAATACTCCATCGATGAGGCATGGGTTGATATGACGGGGACACAGGGCTTGTACGGCACACCGATTATGGCTGCGGAATTGATGCGAAAACGAATCAACGAAGAACTGGGCTTTACGGTCAATATCGGAATTTCTTCCAACAAATTGCTGGCAAAAATGGCAGGTGATTTTGAAAAACCGAATAAGATCCATACGCTTTATCCTTCAGAGATGGAAAAAAAGCTGTGGGTGCTTCCAGTGCGTGATCTGTTTATGGTCGGGGCAGCAACGGAGCGAAAGCTGCATCTTTTGGGCATCCGCACCATCGGAGATCTGGCGAAGGCGGATCCGAACATTCTGAAGCGCAAGCTGCACAAGCCCGGAATTTCGCTGTGGCACAGTGCAAATGGACGCTATTGCGATACGGTAAATGCGCAGCCCGAGGATAATAAGGGCTATGGTAACTCCACAACGTTGCCTGCGGATGTTACAGATGCGCTGTCAGCTTATAAAATTCTCCTTTCGCTCTGTGAAACAGTGGCGATGCGTATGCGTCGGGACAAAAAATCGACACGCTGCTTAACGGTCAGCCTGCGCAGCAATGAATTTGAGGATTTTTCGCATCAAATGACGCTTTATAATGCAACAGACAGCACGGAAGAGATATTTCGCCATGTGTGCCAAATTTTTGATGAGGCTTGGGACGGAGAAACGCCGCTTCGGCAGCTTGGTGTTCATGCAACACGCTTGGAAGAACGCACAATGCGGCAATATGATCTGTTTTCCGTGGTCAGTGCGGAGGCGTATGAGCGGAAAGCGAAGCTGGATAATATCGTTGATGATCTGCGTGAAAAATACGGCGAGGGGATTTTGCGAAGGGCAAGATTTGTCGGAGAGCAGACGGTGATGGCAGGTGGCTTGTCGAAAGAACGAAGAACAGGAATTACAAAACCTGTGGTATGATACGATTGACAATGCTAAAAAAAATGGTACAATATGAATATGTCGCTCGAGATGAGCATAAGGTTTGCTCGGGGGTGGCAGTATGGATAAAAAATATGTCGCATGGATCAGTGTACTTGCAGCAATGGTGATCACGGGAGCGTTGATGCTGTCTCGTTTCGGCTCGGCGGTTGCGGCTTGGGCGCAGGATGAGAAGGATACAACGACCGTGATCATCGATGCAGGTCACGGCGGCGAGGATGGGGGAGCTGTTTCCGTCAGCGGTATTTGCGAAAGCGGATTGAATTTGGAAATAGCACTGCGGCTGAATGATTTTTTGCACCTGTTTGGGATCGAAACGCAGATGATCCGCACAAGTGATATCAGCATTCACACAGAGGGGAATACGATTGCGCAGAAAAAAGTCTCCGATATCCGAAACCGTGTTTCAGCGGTGGAAAATACTCCCAATGCACTGCTTGTGAGCATTCATCAGAATCATTTTTCGGAAGAAAAATATCGTGGAGCGCAGGTGTTTTATGCTGAGACAGACGGCAGTGAGGCTTTGGCGGCGGAATTGCAGGCTGCGATCGTTTCACAAGTGGACTCCAACAATCACAGACAGTGCAAGAGAGCACAGGATGTGTACTTGATGGAGCATGTTTCGTGCAGTGCGGTGCTGATCGAGTGCGGTTTTTTGTCTAATTATGCGGAAGAACAGCTGTTGCGTGATGCGAGCTATCAAAAGAAACTTGCCGCTGCGATCGGCTGCTGTATTTTCAACTATTTGGAGGTTTCAGATGAAATCTAAAACGGTTTTTCTCTGCACGAATTGCGGCAATGAGTTTGCCAAATGGTCAGGACGCTGTCCATCGTGCGGTCAATGGAATACTTTGGAGGAGTATACTCCGTCGCAGACGGTCAATAAGTCTGCTTCACGCTCAATTCTGTCCGCCAAGCCGAAGCGCTTGAGCGAGATCGAAAGCGATGAGGCGGTCAGATATACCACAGGCCTGTCAGAGCTGGACCGAGTGCTTGGTGGCGGCGCTGTGCGTGGGTCGCTTGTTTTGGTTGCAGGTGCGCCCGGCATTGGCAAATCCACGCTACTGTTGCAGATCTGTCAGTGCATCTGCGGCGAACAATCCGTTCTGTATGTCTCGGGCGAGGAAAGTGCCAGCCAGCTAAAGCTGCGTGCGCAGAGATTGAATGTGGATAGAGAGGAACTGTATTTCTTGTGTGAGACGAGTTTGGACGAGATACTTGCTTCGGCAGAACGATTAAAGCCTGATCTTTTGATCGTGGACTCGATCCAAACGCTCTACACCGAGGACAAGCCGTCATCGCCCGGAAGCGTGACGCAGGTCAAGGACTGCACCCTGCGATTGATGCAATATTGCAAGACAAGCGGTGTCAGCGTTTTTGTTGTTGGACATATCAACAAAGAAGGTGCGATTGCCGGTCCGAAGGTGCTTGAGCATATGGTCGATTGCGTGCTGTATTTTGAAGGCGAGGAGCACACGACCTATCGCCTGCTCAGAGCGGCAAAAAACCGATTCGGTTCCACAAATGAGATCGGCGTATTCGAGATGAAGGATCATGGTTTAACCGAAGTGCCGAATCCCTCGGAGATGCTTTTATCGGGCAGACCCGAGCAAACTCCAGGAAACTGCGTTGCTTGTGTGATGGAGGGCAGCCGTCCGATCTTGGCAGAGGTACAAGCCTTGGTTTCTCCAACAACGCTTACCAATCCGCGCAGAAGCAGCAACGGCTTTGACTACAACCGTGCGGCGATGCTTTTGGCGGTGCTGGAAAAGCGTGGAGGCTTGAAATTTTTCAATTCCGATGTTTATATCAATGTCATTGGCGGCTTACGTTTGGACGAGCCCGCGGCTGATCTGTCGGTCGTGCTTGCGGCTGCTTCTGCTTTGTTGGACAAGCCGATCAGCGATTCTTTGGCTGCCGTCGGTGAGGTAGGATTGACAGGTGAGATCAGAGCCATTGGGCAGCTTTCGCAGCGTTTGACCGAAATTCGCCGTTTGGGCTTTACGCAATGTATCCTCCCGCGAAGCGGTTCGACTGAGATCACTGTGCCCGAGGGGCTGGAGCTGTTGCGAGTGAGAAATATCCGTGAGGTTCTTGCGGTTGCGTTTTAAGGAGAAAATATATGCCGAGTATCAAATATCTAACTCGAGTGATCCGTGGAATGCGGTTTGATAAGCTGAATAAAATGCTGACCGTGGTGAAGGAAAAAAGTGGCCATTGCAAGCTGCGTACATTTGGCAGCATGGTATGGTGCGCTCTTCGTTATGGCGCAGGCTATTATGATTATGTGATGTTTGGCTTTTATAATATGAACGGAAGGCAGCGTAACACCTATCTGACCCGTGTGCGCAACAAAAAGGTCTGCGAGCTGATGAACGATTATTCTTACGCAGAGGAATTCGACGATAAGCTACGGTTCAATGTCCGTTTTGCAAAATATTTGCACCGAAAAACTTTGAATGGCGAAATCTGTACTCAGGCGGAATTTGACGATTTTTTACAAGGACAGGACAGCTTTTTTGCTAAACCGAATCACGGTTCGTGTGGTCATGGGATCGAGAAGATAAAAGTTGCGAAATTTAAGTCTTCTGAGGAAATCTTGTCGTATATTCGTGATAAAAAATTGGTGATTTTGGAGGAGGTTTTGCCTCAGCATGAAGCGATGGCGAAGTTGCATCCGGATTCTGTCAACTCTATCCGCATTGTGACCGATTTAGTCGATGAAACGGTGCATATTGCGTATGTCATGGTTAAAATGGGCAGAGGTGGCGGCTGCTGCGACAATACAGGTCAAGGCGGCGTAATCTGCCGTGTGGATGAAAAGACGGGCAAGATCTGTTCGGTTGCGACTGATGACTATTTCAATATTTTTGAAAAGCATCCTGATACCAATGTTAACTTTGTTGGCTACGAGCTTCCGATGCTTCACGAGGCAATCGAGATGGTCAAGCAGGCTGCTTTCGAAATTCCGCAGATGCGTCACGTTGGGTGGGATGTTGCTATTACGCCCGATGGTCCTGCAATTATTGAGGGAAATGAATATCCCGGAACAGACCTATGCCAGCTTGCTCCGCATTATCCCGAAAAAACAGGTCTTTGGCCATATTATAAAAATTTACTAATACTAATCGCCGATTAAAACACTCATTTTAATCGGCGAAGGCAGTAAAAAAACGCTTTTTTTACTGCCTGTTTTTGCGATTATAAAGTAAAAATCGCAAAAACACGTCTCATACCAATCACAAATGCGCATATTGCCAATTAAAATGCTTTTGAGCATTTTAATTGGTGATTGGTATAAAACTTTAAGAAACCGAGGCAACTGCCTCGGTTTTTATATTGCATTTTTGGAAAAGATTATGTATACTGAGCCAAGAACATATCATTGGAGGTGTACGATGCAGATGGATCATACAGTTTTTCTTGCCAATGCGCAAAATGTTTTGCAGCAGGTGCGCCGTGTGGTGGTTGGTAAGAATCATGTTTTGACATGGGCGTTTGCTGCAATGCTTGCCAAAGGACATATCCTCATGGAGGATATCCCCGGTGTCGGAAAGACGACGATGGCATTGGCATTTGCACGCACATTGGGACTGAAAGACAGCAGAGTGCAGTTTACGCCCGATGTTTTGCCGTCCGATGTGACGGGTTTCAGCGTGCTTGATCAGAAAACAGGAGAGATGAGCTACCGTCCCGGTGCGGTGCTTTGTAACTTGTTCCTGGCAGATGAGCTGAATCGAGCAACATCGAGAACGCAATCGGCATTGCTTGAGGCGATGGAAGAAGGTCAGGTGACGGTGGACGGCATCAGCCATAAAATTCCGCAGCCCTTTGTGGTCATTGCTACGCAGAATCCTACGGGTGCAGCCGGTACGCAGCCGCTGCCGGATAGCCAAACAGATCGTTTTATGATCCGCTTGAGCTTGGGCTATCCTTCTTTTGATGATGAGATCGCTATGGTCAGCGCAAGACAAGCTTCGGATCCTCTAAAATTGCTCACGCCTGTGATCAATGCGCAGGAGTTGAGCCAAATGCAGGAGCTTGTTGCGCAAACTTATATTTCCCAGGAGCTGGTGCGCTACATCGTCAAACTCGTGCAGGCGACACGTTCTCACCCGATGATCGCACGTGGTGCAAGTCCGAGAGCGACTTTGGCGGTCGTGTCAATGTCCAAGGCGCTTGCAAGATTGCATGGACGTGATTTTGTGATACCGTCGGAGATTCAAAGCGCTTATCCGATGACACTTTCGCATCGCATCGAGCTTAGCGGCAAGGCGGTACAGCAGACAACGGAGCAGGTTTTGCAGGGCATTATGCAGACGATCCCTACACCGAAGTTGTAAGATGTTTGGACGAAGGATTTTGTACCTGATCTGTTTGATCGGGTGCGTTGGATTTTATATTGCCTATCGGGAGTGGATGGCAGGATTGTTTTTAGTTGCGATGCTACTGCTTCCGTGGTTTTGTCTGCTCGTCAGCCTGCCGGCGATGCTTATGCTGCAACTTGAGGCTTTTCCCGATCTTTCAATCAGAAAAGGGGAGCAGACTCCTCTGTATTTGAAGATGCGATCGCCTTTCCCTGCGCCCTCCTTGGCGTGGAAATTTCGTATCAGCTCTGCTTACGGTGGTAAGGTAAAAACCATGAAACGTGAAAATATGTTTCAAGCTGCACATTGCGGATGCTATACCGTTTCCATTCGGCGTGGACGAAAATATGATTATTTGGGTTTGTTTTGCCTACCGTTTGGTAAAAAAATTGAGCAAAAAATCTATGTTTTTCCGCGCAAAGAGCAGGTTCAAAACGTTCCCGATCTGCAACATTCTTTCAAGCCAATATGGAAACCGAAGCCTGAAGCTTTTTCTGAGAATTATGACCTGCGGCTTTATCGAAGCGGAGACAGCTTGAGGCAGATCCATTGGAAGCTGTCGTCAAAAACAGGCAAATACATTCTGCGCGAACCGATTGTTGCGCAGCGTGGCTTGATGGTTTTGAGCATGGTTTTGAACGGAACGCCTGATGAGTTGGACCGAAAGCTAGGAAGAACATTGTATTTATCGGATATGCTTTTATCAAAGGAGCTTACGCATGAGCTGCATTGCCTGAGCGCTGAGGGCGTACGAATTTTTAAGATTTCATCGAAAGAGGAGCTTCACAGAGCGATCCAACAGCTTCTGTGCATGCAACTGAGCGATAAGAATGATATGCCGACGGTTCATGCTGCGTGGCATTATCACATCGGAGGTGAGATACTTGAAGCTTGACAAGTTATACACCGTACTGTGTGGTTTTGTCCTTGCGTTTGCGCTGAGCTTTGCGTGCGCAGCTTGCATTGCAAGTGCCTTTGCGCCCGATGTGATCGTCAATTTTTCGGCGCTTGCACTGTGGTGTGCATTTTTTTCGCTGTTATCTGCGTTGTGCTTCAGCTTTCGTTTGAGTATACCTTATGTTGCATTTATGTTGTTGCTTGCATATCTGCTTTGTAGGTATTCCGATTTGATTTTAAGCTTTCAGGCGTTGTTGCACAATCTGACAACTCAGTATGATATCGGTTACGGTTGGGGCGTTCTGACTTGGGAGATCGAGGATTTGGCGCTTGCGGATCAAACGAAGGCACTTCAGGCGGTCGCAAGTGTGATCTGCGCATCGGTATCGTGGACGGTATGTCAAAGGCGTGCGACCTTTTGGGCGATTGCAGGCGCACTGTTACCGTTTTTGAGTTGCACTTTTTTGCTCAAAACCGTGCCCGATGAAAAATATCTGATGCTTTGGCTTTTGGCGTTGTTGGTCTTGGTTTTGAGTCAGCCAACTCGGAGAAGCAAGGAGCGAGACGGCAACAAGCTGACGGCATTGCTCTTGATCCCGACAAGCATTGCGGTTTTGATCCTGTTTGCGTTCATGCCACAGGAGAGCTATTCAGGTCGCAAGCAAGCAGATGCAGCGCTTGAAAAGATTGAAACATACTTTGGAATCGATGAGAAGGTAAAGGTTTCTGCTGTTTTTGAAGCCGAAAATGTGGATCTGACCGAGGTTGGCAGGCAGAGTCTTCCGTATATTCCTGTGATGGAGATTTATGCACCGCGCAGCGAAGGATATTATCTGCGTGGCCGAGCATATGACATTTATGACGGAATGTCTTGGTCTGACAGCAAAGAAAGCTGCCTGCTACCATGGAGGCAGTATGAAACAGAACGTGAAGAGCTTAAAATTCGGACAAGAAATACAGAACCCTATCTCTATCAACCGTACCGCCTATATGCGCAACAAATGCAAAGCGCAGGAAATGCGATCGAAAATAAGGATGGTGTCAAAGAATATACCTATTCGGTTTATGACGAAGGCAGCTATAGCGTTAATACAGATGTACCGTTTTCACTTGCGGAGGATTATCGGCGCTTGACAGCGCTGCCGGTTGATACTCGTCAATGGGCTGAGGATTTTTGGCAGGAGACACTGTTTTTTGAAGAAACTGAGCCTGCCATGATGGACGAAATCTATCTAATCTACTGTATCAGGAATTTTATAGATGAGACCAAGGAATACAGCTTGAATACTTCCAAAATGCCTTCGGAACTGAAAGATTTTGCACGTTGGTTTATGGAAGATTCCGGAACAGGATACTGTGTGCATTTTGCGACGGCATCAACGGTTTTGCTGCGTGCAATGGGTGTTCCGGCACGATATGTCACGGGCTATTATGTAGAGGCAGAGGCAGGTCGTGAGACGACCGTGTTTGAAAAAAATTCTCATGCGTGGGTGGAATATTGGTCGGAAATTGACGGTTGGACGATTTTCGATCCGACACCAAGCGCCGAGGAAAGTCAAACTCCTACCTACACAACCGAGCAAACTGTCCCTGATATTGCAACAACGGAGCCGACAGAACCAACGACGCAAGCGCCCACGCAGCCGAAGCCGACAAATGAGCCTGAAACGCAGGAAAATACTTCCGACAAACCGACGCAGCAGGTACCTGTGAAAAATGACGAAAGTGTGTTTCCTGAAATTTTGAAATGGATACTGGTAGTTTTGGGAAGTGTATTTATTATAATTCTTCAATCAAGGCTTCGCTTGAAGATTCGAACTGCCTACACAAATCGAGGCGGCAGCAATGCTCGTGCGCTTAAACTATGGAAACGGCTTCAAAAATATAGAAAGTCAGGTCTTGAACCACCTTTGCAGATCGCACTGAGGGCAAAATTCAGCGCTCACGAGATCAGCGATGGGGAGCTGCGCGAAATGGAAGCGTATATCAAAGACAGTGTGCAGCTTTTGAAAAAGCGTGCGTGGTATCATAGAATCATTGACCGAATTATTCTTGCACTGTATTAAAAAATGGCAGGAGGAACCATTTGGTTCTTCCTGCCAAAATTTATACACCTGTCATTGCTTCCAATACGGTCATTTCCTCGGTGTCGATGCCCTTATGCTCTGCGAGACCTTCGTCAATGTCGATATCGGTCATTACGGAATTTCTGAGACAGACCACTCGATTTGTGCCACCCGATGCGAGAATATCCACCGCTCGATAGCCCATTCTGGTTGCCGTTACTCGGTCACGCCCTGTCGGGGTGCCGCCACGCTGAATATGTCCAAGCACTGTCACACGGGGTTCAATGCAGATCTCATCCTTGATCTTCTTGGCAACATCCATTGCCGAAGCGGCGCCCTCAGCGACTACGATCATGTAATGCGTGAAGCCGTTTAAGCGTGCATTGCGAATTTTTTCAATAATATCTTCGTCAAAGCTGACCTTACTTTCAGGCACCAGAACTGCGGTTGCACCCACAGCCAAACCGACATACAGCGCCAAATGCCCTGCATGACGACCCATGACCTCGACCACCGAGCAACGCTCGTGTGACTGCATGGTATCACGCAGCTTGTCGATACATTCGATGGCAGTATTTGCTGCGGTATCAAAGCCGATGCAGTAATTTGAACAGGCGATATCGTTGTCGATCGTTGCGGGAATGCCGACAACAGAAATGCCATGCTTTGACAAAGCCAATGCACCGCGGAATGTGCCATCACCACCGATGACCACGATGCCGTCCAAGCCAAGCATTTTGCATGTGGCTACCGCCTTCTGCTGTCCTGCTTCGGTCATAAATTCTTCGCTTCTGGCGGTATAGAGAATGGTTCCGCCACGATTGATCACGTGTGCCACGCTTTTTTCGTCCAATCGGACGATATCACCGTTGATCAATCCATTATAGCCACGTCGGATGCCTACGACCTCAATGCCACGGAAAATCGCCGCACGTACAACCGCACGCACTGCAGCATTCATACCCGGTGCATCGCCACCGCTGGTCATTACGCCGATCCTTCGAACTGCGTTTTCTTGCTTCATATGCAGCACCTTCTTTCTTAGATAAAATTATTTTATCGTAATTCTATGCAAATGTAAATAGCAAAATGACTGAAAGTGTGGTATAGTAGAGAAAAAAGGAGGTATCGTTTCGATGTTTCAGGCGAAAAAAGTCAAGGATGATATTGTAAATTGGATCCGTGATTGGTTTGAGATTAACGGTAAGGGCTGCAATGCCATTGTCGGCATTTCAGGCGGCAAGGATAGCTCTGTTGTTGCGGCACTTTGTGTTGAGGCGTTGGGAAAAGAACGTGTTTACGGCGTTTTGATGCCCAACGGAGAGCAAGCGGACATTGATATGTCCTTGAAGCTTGTGAATCATTTAGACATCGATTATTGCATTATCAATATTAAGAACGGCTATGAGGGAATTTTGAACGAGGTACAAGAAAAACTCGTTGACGTGTCCAAGGATACGACGATCAATCTTGCCCCGAGGATTCGCATGGCGACTTTATATGCCGTATGTCAGAGCAAAAACGGACGCGTGGCAAATACCTGTAATTTGTCTGAGGATTGGGTCGGATATTCGACCCGATATGGTGACAGCGCAGGCGATTTCAGCCCTCTTTCCATGCTTTGTGTGCGTGAGGTGAAAGCCATCGGCAGAGAATTGGGCTTGCCCGAGGAGCTGATCGAAAAAGTTCCCATCGACGGACTTTGCGGTCAAACCGATGAGGAAAAGCTTGGCTTTACCTATGAAGCACTCGACCGATATATTCGCGAGGGAATTATGGAGGACGAGGTGACGAAGGCAAGGATCGACCGGCTGTATGCCATTAACCGCTTCAAGGTTCGATTTATGGATGTTTTCCCCTATGAACATACAACCAACGGTTGAGTGAAACTTGTGTTTGTGTCGATTCCGTTTGTGATAGGGAAGTGCTAAACTTAGACCATCACATGAAAGGAGCAAACGTTATGGAGAATAACATTGCAAAACAAATTCGTACGCATCGTCTTCGCTGCAATCTGACACAGGAGAAGCTGGCTGAAGCACTCAACGTTTCTTCGCAGGCTGTATCAAAATGGGAAAATGGTTTATCTTATCCCGATATCACGCTTTTGCCGGAGCTTTCTTCAATTCTCGGCATCACGGTCGATGCTCTCTTCGCCAGCGGTGAAGAAACACATTTTCAGCGCATCGAGCGTATGATCGAAAATGATGTTGTGTTAAGCCGAGAGGATTTTGACTACGCCGAACGCTTTTTGAAGGAGGCTTCCTTAGAGCTGAACAATCGTGGACGGAGTTTGACAATGCTCGGGGAGCTTTACAACCACCGTGCCAGAATGTACCGCAATAAGGCTGCTGAGATCGCAAAGCAAGCTTTAGAGATCGAACCGGAAAGACATAATAATCACGCTATTTTCTGTGAAGCGATGGATGGCGTGTTCATCGATTGGAGCATCACCAATCATATGCGAATTATCGACTTCTACAAAGACTACATCAAGAAAAATCCGCATGACAGAGCAGGTTATATGTGGCTGATCGATAACTTGGTTGCTGACGGGCGATTTGCCGAAGCTGAGGAGGCTGTGGAGGCAATGCGACGCATCAAGGATACCTACCACTATTTGTTCTACAAGGGCTATATTGCATGGCACAAGGCAGATCTGCGCTCTGCGATGCCATATTTCGATGAAATGGTCGAGAAGTTTGGTGACGATTGGCATGCTTGGACGGAGCGTGGCAATATCTTTGCGAAAAACGGAATGTACGAAAAGGCGATCGCCGATTTCCAAAAGGCAGCAACGTTGGAGGTTTCACCCAGATTTACTGATAATTACGATTCCATCGCACAGTTGTCCGTGCTCATCGGTGATAAAAACGGAGCTGTCGAAGCATACGAAAAGGTTGTGGAAATTCTGCGTGAGGATTGGAATATGCAAGAGGGCGAAACAGTTTCAGGCTACTTGAAGAATATAGAGAAGCTGAAGAAGGAATCTTATACCAATCACCAATTAAAATGCTCAAAAGCATTTTAATTGGCAATATGCGCATTTGTGATTGGTATGAGACGTGTTTTTGCGATTCTTACTTTATAAGCGCAAAAACGGGCAGTAAAAAAGCGTTTTTTTACTGCCTTCGCCGATTAAAATGAATGTTCTAATCGGCGATTAGTATTAATTGCTGCGTATATTTCCGAATCCCACTGTCAATAATCCATATGACAAACGCCTCACTCAGGATTGTCGAGTGAGGCGAATTTTTATGTGGAGGGTTCAATATGCAGGTCAAAGACATTATGTCGGAAAAAGTGATCAGCGTTTCGCCGGAAGAAAATCTTTCAATTGCCGCAAGACTGTTATCACGTTACAACATTGGCGCTTTGCCCGTGTGTACGAAGGATGGAAAACTGCGTGGAATGGTGACGGATCGGGATATTGTTTTGCGATGCGTCGCCGCCGAAGAGGATGCAAACAGTGTAAAGGTCTCAGAGATTATGACAAGGCGTGTGATTTCAGTAGGGGCATCGGAGCCGCTGGAAACAGCCTTGGATCTAATGGCGCAAAAGCAGATTCGGCGACTTCCGGTGAAGGAAAACGGTAAACTTGTCGGCATGGTTTCCATCGGAGATTTAGCCAAAGTTCCTGATTTTTCGACCGAAGCGGCAGCGACTTTAAGTGATATTTCTTCAAATATCAGGCACTTACTTTAGAAATGCGTCAAGCTGCGTATCTTCAAACTCGATAACCAAGCGATTCGGCAGACATACGATTGGAGCGCCATGGTTGCTCTGACCGTGCCGAACGCAATCCTGCGTTGCGCAGGAGGCAGAGGAGACAGAGATTTTTCCGTTCTTTACAGACAAAATATTCCATTCTTTGCCAAAATCTATCCGATAATCCGCATCTTGTGTCAGATCGATGCGCTCAACGAGCGTTCCATCTGAATATACAAGTGCGGTATTATTTTCTTCACCGCCATAAAAAAGAAGCAGGTTCAGAATCGAACAAATCAGTGCAAGTGTGGCAAAAATAAGAATCCAAGTTTTCGTTTTCATCGTTCGATCACCGTAAATTCACATTCTTTTAGCAGGAGAGCAGCTCCATCCGTAGCCATGATCGAGCCGTCTTTTAGAATGAATACGGCATCAAAATCATTTCTGCTGCGCCAAAATTCACTTGCTTTTTCAAGACCCATGACGAAAAGTGCCGTGGAAAAGGCATCCGCCATTGTGCCGTTTTGTGTGAGAATCGTTACGGAAGCAAGCTCATTTTCTGCAGGATAGCCGGTTTTTGGATTGAGAATATGGTGGTATTTTTCGCCACCGATCTCATAGTATCTTTGATACGAGCCTGAGGTCACGAGCGCCATCGACCCTTCAAATTCCACAACCGCGATATGTTCATTCGGTGCGCTTGGGTCGGCAATGCCGATAGCCCATTTGCTTCCGTCGGGCTTTGCGCCGAGTGTTTGTACGTTGCCGCCGAGGGATAGAATTGCGGCTTCGACCTCCGATTCCTTCAGGAGCTCGACCGACTTTTGCGCTGCAAAGCCCTTGCCGATACCGCCAAAATCCAATGCAGATTCACTTTTCAAAGTAATCTCGTCACCGGATATAGAGATGTTTTGATAACCGATCGGTTCTAAATTTGGGGTTGGCGGCGTATCTGCTGCACTTCGCCATTGGCAGACGAGGGGATAGATCGTCGGATCGAATGCTCCGTCCGTTTCTGCACTGTAGTACAAGGCTTTGTTGATCAGTTCTATTGTCAAGTCGCTTACAATGCCGTTCTTGTTTTGATTGATGGCATATATGTCACTTGTTTCAAGCTCGGCGCTGAGGGTAGCGTCAAGTGTGCGAATCAGCTGTGTCACTTCATTCAGCCGTTCTGTTTCTCCCCAAATGCGCACTGTCATAAATGTATCCATCGCAAATATTTCACATTCTGCAGGTACTGAGGAAGTGCATGCGGTCAATAAAATTACGATGCAAAGGGCAAATATCACTGTTTTTTTCATTCGATCACCGTAAAGCAAGAAAATTTCCGAAAATATTATAATAAAAATGAAAAAAATAGTCAAATACTATTTGACTTTTTTGAAAACAGGTGTTATAATCTATCCGCCGCATCGAAGAGGTCTAAAGTTGAGCCATGCTCACACCTTGAGAGCGAGACTACAAAAAAGGTAGGTGCAACCAATTATGCAGGCAATTATCGTTACCGGTGGCAAGCAGTACAGCGTCAAGGAGGGCGACATCATTTTTGTCGAGAAGCTCGGCGTCGAGACTGACGAAACCGTAACCTTCGATCAGGTGCTGGCAGTCGTTGACGGAGAGAACTCCAAGTTCGGCGCTCCCGTCGTGAAAGGCGCTTCCGTCGAAGCTAAGGTTCTGAAGAACGGCAAGTCCAAGAAGATTACCGTCTTCAAGTACCGCCCGAAGAAGGATTCCAAGTCCATCCGTGGTCACAGACAGCCCTATACCAAGGTGCAGATTGAAAAGATCTCCGTGTAATGACCAAGGTAGAAATTTTCAATCAAAACGGCAGAATCAACGGTTTTGCTGTATCGGGACATAGCGGTTATGCTCAAGAGGGCAGTGACATTGTATGTTCTGCGATCTCTTGCGCAGTGCAGTTTGCTGAATGCACGATCAATGATGTGCTGGGCAATCATGCCAATACCAAGGTCAACCAAACCGAGCCCCGAATCACCCTCACGCTTCCCGCAGTTTGCGATGATGAGGACGCAGTTCAGGCAGTTTTGACCGGCTTTATGCTGACGATGCTGTCATTGCGGGATGAGTATCCTGATTATATCGAAGTTATGGAGGTGTAACAAATGCTGAAAATCGGTTTTCAGTTCTTCGCACATAAGAAGGGCGGCGGTTCCACCAAGAACGGTCGTGATTCCGAGTCCAAGAGATTGGGCGTAAAGCGCGCAGACGGTCAGTTCGTTCTGGCTGGCAACATTCTGGTTCGCCAGAGAGGCACTCACATCCATCCGGGTAACAACGTCGGTATCGGTACCGATGACACCCTGTTCGCTCTGATTGACGGCACCGTCAAGTTCGAGCGCAAGGGCAAGGATCGTAAGCAGTGCTCCGTTTACGCTAAGCAGTAATTGCAAATGGAATCCCGAACATTCCCATGTTCGGGATTTTTTAATAATGAGGCACAGAAGATGGAAAGATATATACAGACGCAACGATTGATTATCAAACCGTTGACACAGGATGATGCAGCTGATGTTTTTGAGTGGGTGAGCGATCGTGTGGTAAACAGATATCTGCCCTATAATCCTTATGAGTCTGTCGAACAGGTCAAAAAATGGATCGCTTCGATTGATGATGAAGATTACGAATTTGGTTTTTTTCTAAAAGACGGTGGCAAATGTATCGGAAGCGGCAGTATCGGTCAAAATCAAAACGGAGATTACGATCTCGGTTACAATTTCAACCGCAATTATTGGGGAAAAGGCTACGCTACCGAGGCAGGGAAGGCTATGATTGATTGGGCTTACCACAATCTAAATGCAAGAAGCTTTGCGTCCAATCACGCGATCGACAATGTTGCTTCAGGGCGCGTGATCCAAAAATGCGGTTTTCAGTTTGATCATTACGGTCAATACAGCCGCTTTGACGGCAGTGAGACCTTTGATGCGGTTTATTACAAATTGCATTTAGAATGATAGTACAATGTGCTCTATACGAAGGAGTGAGCAAGATGTTTGTTGATAAAGTTAAAATTTTTGTCAAAGCAGGCAATGGCGGAAACGGTGCTGTCGCATTCCACCGAGAGAAGTACGTTGCTGCAGGTGGTCCTGATGGCGGTGACGGCGGCAGGGGAGGCAATATCGTCCTGCGTGTCAATGACAATATGTCAACGCTGATGGATTTCCGCTATAAAAGAAAGTATACCGCTTCGTCTGGTCAAGACGGTCAAGGTGGTCGTTGCTCAGGTAAAAGAGGTGAAGACCTGATTATTCAGATCCCCAGAGGTACGGTGATCAGAGATGCTGCGACCAATGAGGTCATCAAGGACATGTCGGATTCTGATGATTATATTCTTTGCAAGGGCGGTCGTGGTGGCTGGGGCAACAAGCATTTTGCAACACCGACACGTCAGGTGCCGAGATTTGCAAAATCGGGCTTGCCGGGCGAGGAGCATGAGGTCATTTTGGAGCTGAAGCTGTTGGCGGATGTCGGCTTGGTCGGTTTTCCGAATGTCGGTAAGTCCACACTCCTGTCCGTGACCTCCAACGCACGTCCTAAGATCGCGAACTATCATTTTACAACATTGTATCCCAATTTGGGCGTGATCTATGTTGACGAAGGCGTTTCGTTTGTTATGGCGGATATCCCCGGAATTATTGAGGGTGCCGCTGAGGGGGCAGGTTTGGGACATGATTTCCTGCGCCATATTGATCGTTGCCGTTTGATGGTGCACATTGTTGATGTTTCTGGTTGCGAGGATCGTGATCCAATCGAGGATTTTGAAAAGATCAATGAAGAATTGCGCAGCTATTCTGACGACTTGGCAAACCGCCCGATGATCGTTGCGGCAAATAAGTGCGATTTGATCCCTGAGGGCAGCGATAATTTGAAGCGTCTGCGTGCGTATGTGACGGAACGTGGCTATGAATTTTATGAAATTTCTGCTGCCACAACGCAGGGTACAAAGCAGCTTATGCGTGTGGTTGCGAGCAAGCTGAAGGATCTGCCGCCAGTGATCGTCTATGAGCCGGAATATGTCAAGCCCTTGGCAGAAGCAGGGGAGGCTGACGACCTATCCATTCAGCAGTTTGATGATACTTGGGTCATTTCAGGCAAATGGCTGCAGCAGTTGATCAATGATATCAATTTTGCAGACTATGAATCCAGAATGTATTTCGACCGTCAGCTCAGAAAGAGCGGCCTGTTCGAAAAGCTCGAAGCAATGGGCATTGAGGACGGCGATACAGTCAGCATTTATGATTTTGAATTTGATTACGAACGATAATAAAAGGAGAAGCCGTCGTGGCTTCTCCTTTTTGAATGTTGTAGGGACAGCAATATCAAGATTTGCTTGCTCGAAAGATGCAACGTCAAATAATGACATTATAAGGAGTGCATACAGCAGCACGATAAATCGGGATTTCTGAGTTAAATATTTTTATAGATCATCCATGCGATGCCGACCAAAAGAGACACTGCGGCGAAAATGTAGAACCAAAGCTTGTGCTTAGCTGAGGGCGCTTTCTGATTTTGGCTCTGTGGAAAAAGATTTGCTTTGCGCAATGTTTGCACCAAAGGACGAAACAACAGTGCTGTGATCGCCGCATTCAAGATGCCTTTGATCAAATTAAACGGTAAAAATACGGGAAGGAGCATGCTAGCAACCTCGCTACGAGGCGTTTCCATATAAATCGGCGTGAGCACATAATTCCATGCAACCATTACAACTGTCATCATGATCGTACCGATGACCATGCCGAGTACAGCACCTGAGAGCGTATGCTTTTTCTTGTAAATCAAGGAAGCTGTGCAGGCAAAGGCGGCTGTGGATAAGACGTTCATCGCAAAACCGATCCAGCCGGTATCGCTGATCGTAATCATTTCAATGAAAGACACAACGACCGACATTGCGAGTGATGCAAACGGTCCGTAAAGGAATCCACCGATCGTAATGACGACATCTTTGGGTTCATATTTTAGGAAAAGTGCCGCTGGAATGCGTACAAACGCCACAATAATATATGCCAATGCGCATAGCATTGCCAAAACAGCCAATTTTTTCGTATCTGTCTTTTTCATGATAACCTCCATAAAAAATCCCGAAGGCAGAAACCTTCGGGCAAAAGATGCAAATAGGATACAAATTAAATGTACTCTTCTTTCATCCAGACTTTACTGTCGGTTTCGGAATTGCACCGAATCATGCGCAAAAACGCTTGCGGACTTTACCGCCGGTCGGGAATTTCACCCTGCCCTGAAGAGATATTGAATTGCTCACATTATATGCGATGCATAAAGAAAATGCAATAGTCTTTTTCAAATTTGCGAAAAATAACAATCAAGTTGGTTGTTGTAACCAATTTGAAACTTTTTCTTGCAATGTCGAAAACTGTATGGTATACTATTCCTGTGTTTCTTCGGTTGGTTCGGAACTTTCTTCGGGCTCTGTCGTCATTTCAGTGGGAACGCTTGTTTCCTCGACTTTTGAAGAGGGGTTTTTGAAGCCGTGGATCACGCCGTCTGCCGCTGAATTTGTAATATCGCCGCCGATGATCTTACCGTCGGATACCAAAATCGTTGCATAGACAGGAGCGCTTGCATCGGGATAATTCAAAATCTCATAAACATAGCGCATGACCTCCTTGCCTGCATACTCCGTCAGATCGAATCCCTGAGATTTCTGAAGATCATTATAGCGTGAGAAAACACGGTTATTTGAAGAATCAGGGATCTTGACTTTTTGCGTTTCGTTGGCTGTGGCGTTCACGCTCCAGCCATAGGTCGCAAGATAGGCAACACGATCATCGTTACTTGTGCCGACAGGTGCATTTGATGCCTTGCTTCCCGAACCTGATGACAACAGAATGATCATCAGAATTGCGGCGATCAGCAGTACAGCAACAGCGATCAGCTTACTTTTCGATATTTTTGCTGTTAAAACAAACATGGTATTCCCCCTAAAGTAATTGATGTGGTAAACTGTATGTCCCTTATCGGACAAATATTCCAAGGAGATGATGCGATGCAACGATTGGACAGATTTTTATCCGAAGCGGGTGTGGAATCTCGCCGTAAGATCAAAGAAGTAATTAAAAGTGGCAGAGTTTGCGTCAATGGCGCAGTGGTCAAATCTCCTGAGATAAAGATCAACGAAGATCACGACAAGATCACGCTTGACGGAGTTCAAATCCACCAAAGCAGCCGCCGTGTTGTATTAATGATGCACAAGCCTGCCGGCTGCGTGACTGCTGCAAAGGATGACCGTTATCCTACGGTCATGCAGTATTTGCCGTCTGAATACTCTAAGCTAATGCCAATTGGCAGATTGGATTTGGAGACGGAAGGACTTTTGCTCTTCACAAATGACGGCGATCTTGCGCATCGGCTTATTATGCCGAAGCATCAAATCGAAAAGACCTATTATGCCGAGCATCTTGGCACAACGACCGAAGAAGATGTGATCGCATTCAGAAATGGCTGTGAACTGAAGGACGGTACGAAGTGCCTGCCGGCGATTTTGGAGCCGCTGGGCGATGGCAAAAGCATTGTGCGTGTCAGAGAAGGAAAGTACCATCAGGTCAGAAGAATGCTGGCAAGCAGAGGCAAGCCTGTATCCTACCTTCGAAGGATCGCTGAGGGCGAGCTTACGCTTGGTGACCTTCCAATCGGAAAGACGCGTGAATTGACATCGGAAGAGATCTTAAAACTGGAATCTGTGAATTTTGACGAAAAATTTTTCGTATAGAAACAGAATTATTTTGACGAAATAAAGCTCTATACTTTGTCGAATATGACGAAAATCTATAAAAACTTCATAAAAACGAACCGAAGTTTTGAAATAATATGTCTAAAACCTCTTGCTTTTTTTGAAAAAATGCTGTATTATGTAATCTATAATCCTGTAGAAATCTGTCATTTTTCCGAAAATGTGAAGGAGGACGGCATATGTCCAGTCGTATTTTTCAAAACATTGTAGAACAGCTTTGCGATGCTTCCCAGGCTACGATCGGTGTGGTCGATGCTGAGGGAAACGTCATCTCCTGCGGTGATGCTTCTTTGATTGGTCAACGCTTTTCCGAAGCTGCCCTGATGATCGCCGCCATGCCTGAGATCATCTCTGTCAGCGAGGGAAAGACCTTTCTTCCGCTCAAGGGCTGGAATGCTACATACGGATTTTCAGCTTTTGTGATAGGAGAAGGAGAGCAGGCGCAGGCGCTTTGCCGTATGGCACAGGTTACACTCAATGCCACTAAAACCTATTATGAGGAGAAGCACGACAAGAGTACATTCGTTAAAAATATCATAACGGACAATATTTTGCCCGGTGATATTTATATCCGCGCCAAGGAGCTGCATTTCCAAACGGACATTCCAAGAGCGGTTTTTTTGATCCGTCAGCGTGGTCGTGCGGATGTTGCTGTGGTTGAGATGCTGCAGAACATGTTTACCGAGCAGCAGGATTTCGTTTTGAACGTTAATGAGACCGATGTTGCTGTTGTGCGCCAGGTCAGCTTCGATACGACGGGTGAGGAGCTTAACAAGATGGCAAAGGCGATCGAAGATCGCTTGAAGACGGAATTGTTTGCAAGAACGACCATTGGCATCGGCACTGTCAGTGAGCATCTTCGTGAGCTTGCCGATTCTTATAAGGAAGCGCAGGTCGCTATCGAAGTCGGTAAGGTATTTGACACTGAAAAGACAGTGATCAATTACGAAAGCCTCGGTATCGGACGCTTGATCTACCAGCTTCCGACGACCTTGTGCGAGATATTCTTGTCGGAAGTATTTAAGAAAAATTCCATCGACTCTCTTGATCAGGAAACCTTGTTTACGATCAATATGTTCTTCGAAAACAGTTTGAACGTTTCCGAGACCTCTCGCAAGCTCTTTGTGCACCGCAATACGCTCGTTTATCGTTTGGAAAAGATCAAGAAGCTCACTGGCTTGGATCTTAGAGAGTTCGACGATGCGATCATTTTCAAGGTCGCTTTGATGGTGAAGAAATATTTGGCATCACGCGAAAATCGTATGATGTAATTTGGTGATATTATGATTGATTTAGTGAACGTTACAAAAACTTACGAAACAGGTACCCATGCGCTCAATGGCATCGATATGCACATTGATGATGGCGAATTTGTTTTCCTCGTTGGTGAGTCCGGTTCCGGTAAATCCACGATCATTAAGCTTTTGACCGGTGAATTGAAGCCGACAAGCGGTTCGATCATGGTCAATGGCTTTCAGGTTGAAAACATTCGCCGCTCGAAGGTTCCCCATATGCGCCGTACGCTAGGCATTATTTTCCAAGATTTCCGTCTGATCGACAATATGACGGTGTATGAAAATGTTGCTTTTGCGATGCGTGTAGTTGGTGCGAAGAATCGTGAGATCAAAAATCGTGTGCCTTATGTGCTTGAACTGGTCGGCTTGGAGAATAAGGGGCGTCGTTTGCCCAATGAGCTTTCCGGCGGTGAGCAGCAGCGTGTTGCCATTGCCAGAGCGCTTGTCAATAACCCCAGAATGATCATTGCCGACGAGCCGACGGGTAATCTCGACCCTGCTCGCTCGTTTGAGATCATGCTGCTTTTGGAGCAGATCAATGCGCTTGGCACAACGGTCATGGTCGTTACCCATGAGAAGGGTTTGGTTGATCGCTTTACAAAGCGTGTTGTTGCCATCTCGCAGGGTAAGGTCATCAGTGACGGAATGGACGGGTATTATAATTATGAAGAATAATATCGGATATTTGTTGGCTTCTGGCTTTAAGTCTACCTTCAAGCATGGATTTATGTCTTTTGCGGCGGTATGTATCACCGTTGCCTGCCTGGTGATCATCAACAGCTTTTTGCTCATTTGCTATAACCTGAATAACATGGTTGAGGATTTGCAGAAGAAGAACCGTATCATTGCGGTCATTGATGAAACAATGCTTACCCACGATGCCAAGAGCGTTGGCTCTGAAATCAATATGCTTGACAATGTTGAAAATGCTGTATTTGTATCTCGTGAGCAGGCTTTGGCAGAGTTTGGTTCTTACTTGGATGATGGCGAAAATGCTGTCGCTTCCGAGCGTGAGTATTTCTCTGTCAGTATTACCGATGCGGAGTTGATCTCCGATACGTTCGATGCTATCAGAGCGATCAACGGTGTTCTTTCCGTGACGGAGCATATCGGCGAGGAGGAACAGGTTTCTTTGTTCGTCGTTGCTGAGAAGGCTGAGCCGATTGTGCAGGAAAACAATATTGCACAGCAGATCATTGCGCTTGAAAATGTCGCTGAGGCGAAGCCGGTCTCGGGTGAAGAAGCTTTGCAGCGCTTTGGCGATATGTTTGAAGATGGTGAATCCCTCTATGCAGGTGTGGATGCCAGCGCAATGCGTGATCAATATGAGATCACGCTCAAGGACAACAGCTTGATTGCTGAGACCAAGGCACAGCTTGAAGAAATCTTCGGCATCGTCAAGGTCGAAGCAAATGTTGAGCAGGCGAATGCAATGGTTACGGTTCGAAACGTGCTCTATGTTGCATCGATTGCGATTGCGAGTGTTTTGTTGCTTGTCTCGTTGGTCATTATCTCCAATACGATCAAGCTTGCCATGATGGATCGCAAGGAAGAAATCGCAATCATGAAGATGGTCGGTGCGACCAACTCCTTTATTAGATTGCCGTTTTTGGTCGAAGGCTTTATTTTGGGTCTGTTCGGCTCGCTCTTCTCGTTCTTTATTGAATGGGGACTTTACGAGGTCCTTCGTAAGGCGATCTCAGGAACGGGCATCACGGTCTTTGGCTTGACACCGTTTGTTGAAATTTGGATCCCGATGGTTGCCATTTGCGCCATTGCTGGCTTCGTGATCGGTATTTTCGGCAGTTTGATGTCGATTCGTAGATTCTTGAAAGTCTGATTGCACTCGAAAGGAGGCTGTCTATGTACAAATATAGACGTTTAATCATTAGCTTGATCGCAGGAATTTTGATCCTCAGCTTGATGATCGGATTTGTTGCGATGATCGCCAATGCGGCAAAATCTGATGAAATCCAGGATGAATTGGACGAGTTGGAAGAAGAGGCTGAGAGCTTAGCTGCTGAGCGTGAGCTTTTGGGCGAGGAGATCGAGAAGACCAATGACGAGATGCTCGATATCGCAAATCAAAAGGCACAAGTCGATCAGGAGATTGAGCTGCTCAAGCAGGAATCCGAAAATGTGAATGAGCAGATCCATCAATATAATTTGCTCATCTCCGAAAAGCAGACGGCTCTCAACGAAATCCAAACGGAGCAGGAAACCTTGCTCGGCAATTACAAAACCCGCATCCGTGCCATTCAGGAGCATGGCGAGATCTCGTATTTGTCGGCACTTTTGAATGCAGAGAGCTTTGCTGATATGCTGCTCTATCGTGTTATGATCGATGAGATCTCCAAAGCAGACGAGCAAATGATGGCAGATCTGCGTGAAAAAGCGATTGATGTTCTGACTGCAAAGGAAGAACTGGACAATCAGCGTGGTTTGCTTGAAGACAAGATGCGTGAATTGAGTGAGAATGAGGAGCTTTTGGCTGAAAAACGTGCGGAATCTGATGCACTTTTGGCAGATCTTTATATTCTTTGCGCTGAGCTTTTGGAAGACGACGAGAAGTACGAAGCTCTCGAAGCTGAGCTGAGCGAGGAAATTGCACAGAAGGAAGTCGAGTACCAAAAGGCAAAGCAGGAAGAGTACGAAGCTTATCTTGCACAGCAGCAACAACAGCAACAACAGCAGCAGAATAACAATAACAGCAGTAACGGTGACGGTGGAAGCTCGTCAGCGCCGACGGATGTATATTTTATGTATCCGCTCTCATATTATGGAGTTGTCACAAGCTCCTATGGCTACCGTGTACATCCGATCACAGGTAACTACTCCTTCCATAACGGTGTAGATCTTGCTGTTGGGCAGGGAACTCCGATCTATGCTTCGAGAAGTGGCTATGTTTCCACTGCGGAGTATAATTATGCTTACGGCTACTATGTTACCATTAACCATATGGATGGCTTCTCCTCGCTCTACGGTCATATGACGCATTATGTGGTAAGTTCCGGTGAGTATGTTTCCCAGGGACAGGTCATCGGTTATGTCGGATCGACCGGGTATTCCACCGGACCGCATTTGCATTTTACGATCTACTGTAATGGCTCGACCGTAAATCCGATGAATTATATTGGTTAAAAAAATCCCAGAGCCGACCGTTTTCGGCTCTGGGTATCCGTATTCTATGTGATGGAGTGATTTTATGAAGAAAATAATTGCATTATTGCTCATGATGTCCATTGTGATCTCTTTGAGCGGTTGCCTGATGACGGTGCAGGAGCGTGAAACGATTTCTGTTCCGTCCATTGCGGAGGTGACAGGCTCGTATCAATCGAAGGTTGATGAGATCATTGATCTGTTTGATACTTATTATGTGGATGAGTATGAAACCGAGAATTTGGATGATTATTTGGCAGCTGCGGCTGTTGCAGCATCCGGAGATCGTTGGAGCGGCTATATGACGGCTGACGAGTATGCCGCTTCTCTTGAAGAGGATAATAATGCTTATGTCGGCATCGGTGTGACAGTCCAGCTGGTAAACGATGACGATGAAGGCTTTACGATCATCGATGTGACTCCTAATGGCGCTGCCATGGAGGCAGGTGTTGAGATCAACGATATGATCGTTGCTGTCGAGGGACAAAATGCGATCGAGCTTGGCATGGACGGGCTCAAGAAGATGATTCGTGGCGAGGAGGGAACCGATGTTACCATAACCTTCCTGCGTGACGGAGAAACATTTGATCTGACCATCACAAGGAAACAGATTGATATTCAGGTTTTGGAGTATGAATTGCTCGAAGATGGTGTCGGCTATATCAAGCTTGCACAATTTACAAAGAATACTGCTTCTATGACCATTGCCGCAATTGAGTACTTGCAGGAGGAAGGCGCAACGAGCCTTGTATTTGATATGCGCTTTAACCCCGGCGGCTTTAAGTATGAATTGGTCACGTTGCTTGATTATCTTTTGCCGGAAGGACCTTTATTCCGCTCTGTTGATTATACCGGGAAAGAGGAAGTTGATAAATCCGATGAAAATTGCCTCGAAATGCCGATGGCTGTTTTGATCAATGAGGATTCCTATTCCGCTGCGGAGTTTTTTGCGGCTGCACTTCAGGAATACAAATGGGCAACGATCGTCGGAACACAGACGACAGGAAAAGCGAATTATCAGGAGACGTTCGTTCTTTCCGATGGCTCGGCAGTGCGCATTTCGACTGGACACTATCAAACGCCCAACGGTGTGACCCTTGAGGGGCTTGGTGTTACACCTGATATTGTTGTTGAAGTTGATGATGAAACCTATTACGATATTTATTACGATCGTGCGGAAGATGATCCGCAGTTAGACGCTGCGATTTCAGCAGTTAAGAAATAATAATGCTTGACATATGCACGGCAATTCTTTATAATATTGTGCACAAAATGTTTTGGAGGTAATACCATGGCGAAGGAATTTAAGCTGACCAGAGCAAGACTCAAGGAACTTGAGCAGGAGCTCAATTACCTGAAGACGACAAGAGAGAAGGAAGTTGCGGAGCTGATCAAAGAGGCTCGCTCTTTCGGTGATCTCTCTGAGAACAGTGAATACGATGAAGCAAAGAACGAACAGGCAAAGCTGTATGGAAGAATTGCTGAAATTGAGAATATTTTGACTCATGCGGTCGTTTTTGACGAGACCGCTGAGGAGGATATGCAGGGGGTTGTCGGCTTAGGCTGTACCGTCAAGGTCAGAGATCTGGAATTCGATGAGACCGATGTCTATGTGATTGTCGGCTCTCAGGAGGCAAACCCTATGGAAGCAAGAATTTCCGATGATTCTCCGTTTGGCAAGGCAATGCTCGGCAAGCGTGTCGGTGATCAGGTTGAATATGAAGCACCGGTCGGAACGGTGCGCTTTGAAATTCTCGCTGTAGAGAGATAAATTGGAGGGAATATGGCTAAGTTTGTACCGCAGGAAGAACTTTCGCTGGTCGACCAGGTAAGAATCCGTCGTGAGAAGCTTGCGCAGCTGCAAAGTGAGGGGAATGACCCCTTTGAGCAGACGAAGTTTGCTTTTGACACGAACAGCGCTCAAATTAAAGACGATTTTGATGCAATGGAGGGCAAAAATGTTGCCGTTGCAGGTCGCTTGATGTCGAAAAGAGGTATGGGCAAGGTGATGTTCTGCGACTTGCAGGACAACGCCGGCAGAATCCAAATCTATCTCAAGTTTGACGAGATGCAGGAAGCGAATTTTGAAGCATGCCGCAAGTTGGATATCGGCGATATCGTTGGTGTTAAGGGCGATGTTTTCCGCACGCAGAGAGGTGAGATCTCTGTCAGAGCGCACGAGGTCATCCTTCTGTCAAAATCTTTATTGCCTCTGCCCGATAAGTTCCACGGTTTGACGAATGTCGAAACCCGTTACCGTCAGCGCTATGTCGATTTGATTGTCAACCCCGAGGTTCGACGCAATTTTGAAATTCGTTCGAAGTTTATCAGCCATGTCAGAAGATACTTGGATAACCGTGGATATATGGAGGTTGAAACTCCTGTTTTGAACACCATTTCCGGTGGTGCTACGGCTCGTCCGTTTATTACGCATCATAACACGCTCGGTATTGACATGTTCCTGCGTATTGCTACTGAGCTGAATCTGAAGCGCTTGATTGTCGGCGGTATTGACCGTGTGTATGAAATCGGTAGAATTTTCCGCAATGAGGGCATGGATCCCAGACATAATCCCGAGTTCACAACGGTTGAGCTCTATGAGGCTTATGCGGATTTCAATGATATGATGGATCTGTTTGAGGAACTGCTTTCTTCCGCTGCGATGGATATTTTGGGAACCTATCAGCTGGAATGGATGGGTCATCAGCTCGATCTGACTCCCGGTTGGAAGCGCATGACCATGGCTGAAGCTGTCAAGGAGCATCTTGGTATTGACTTTATGGCAGTGGACACCGATGCGGAAGCCGAGGAATTGGCTCGTTCTGTCGGTGTGGAGCTCGGTGCGGACAAGGATCATACCTGGGGCAACTTCCTGTATGAGTGCTTTGACCGCCATGTGGAAGAGAAGCTCATTCAACCGACCTTCATCACGATGCATCCTGTTGATGTTTCTCCGCTTGCAAAGCGCAGTCCCTCTGATCCTCGCTTGACTGAGCGCTTTGAGCTCTTCATCTGCCACAGCGAGATGGGCAATGCCTTCTCCGAGCTGAACGACCCGATCGATCAGAAGGAACGCTTTAAGAAGCAGGTTGAAATGCGCGAGAAGGGCGACCAGGAAGCCGGCATGATGGATGATGATTTTATCAATGCACTGGAATACGGTATGCCTCCGACAGGTGGCTTAGGCATCGGTATCGACCGCTGCGTTATGCTGCTGACCAATAATTCTACCATCCGTGAGGTTATTTTGTTCCCCACGATGAAGCCTATGGATTAATATGTACGATAACCCAAGATGTCGAAAGATGTCTTGGGTTATGCTTTGTTTTTTACAAGCTCTGCGCAGTGGCAGAGCCTTGATGACAGACTTTATTTGCCATTTTTGCGGTTTATATTGCCAATCGTTCTTTCACTACACAAGTATTGAAATTTCATCCACCGATCAATCGTAAAAATTGTATAATTTGTGGTATAGACATATCACAAAATATAGTGTATACTTATCATAAGCCTTACTATATTTACGCATCATGAAGTGCAATCTCATTATTTCGAGTGGGGAATCGTTAAATGAAACGTTTGATTAGGATATTATCGATGCTCTTATGCCTGTGTACATTGCTTGGCTCGGTTTTTGCCGCCGGAGCCAATGCCTTGACATGGGTGGAAGATGGCGTATGGTATGAGAAAAGTACACAGCTGTTCGTTTACCGAACGGACATGAATGGAGCGGAGCTTGTTCGCGCGAGTGTTTGTGACGGAATGATCACGACCAAAACGGTCAGCATCAGTGCAGATGTCGTTGCAAAGCTGAGGGTGTATCATGACGGAACTCTTTTGGCAAGTGATTCCTATCGGCAGATTAAGGATACGGGCGAATATGTCGTTATGTATGAAGATGGCGGCGCAGAAAAACGCATTTTGGCTTTTACGATCATTCCGACGGTTACCAATGCCGTGATAAGCTATACTGTGCCTGATGGCTTTAAGATCCTGCAGGTGACACTCAACAATCAACAGATCTCATTTGATTCCGATCGGATTGATTTTACCGAGGAAGGGGACTACCGTGTCCTTTATCACTGCATTCGAACCGGGATGAATTATTCTCTGAACTTTACTACGGATTTTACAGGCCCTAAGTTGAAGCTTGCGAACGTTTCGGACGGTACGGCGCAAGGTCCGGTCGATATTTCCGATGCGAAGGATGCCTATTCTGTTCAAATCTTGAAAGACGGCAAAGAAATTCCTTTTAACGAGATATTAACTTCTAACGGAGAATATTTGATCCGGCTTACAGATGATTCCGGCAACGTTACGACGTATCAATTTACGATTTTGATCTACTTCAGTGCCATTGGTTATTTGGCACTGGCACTCTTGATTTTGGCGTTTGCCGGTGTGATCGCTTATGTGATCATAGCAAGAAAGAAGCTTAAAGTGCGATAAGGCATTTTTGCGAAAGCAAGGTGAATTTGATGAATTGGTTTAGCAGCATTCTTCCTAAAATTTCTCAAACGCTATCTTCGGCAGACAGTGGTGTGCAATCCGTATTGTATGCAACGGTCTACAAGCTGCTATATTATATCAGCATCGGATGCTGTTGGATTGTGGAGATTTTCTACAGCTTTTTCGAGCATATCGCCGGATTGAGCCAGGCGGCGTATCATGGTGATTTTGATGTTTTGCTGAGCATCTTTTTCTCCGGAGGTACCGTTGCAACGATTTGCTGGAGCATGGCGATCCTTGGCGTTGTATTTGCTCTGTCCCTAGCAATTGCTGCATTGATCCGTAGAGCTTCCGGTGATGGGAAAAAGAAAAAGCGTCCGATAAAGGAAATCTTTGGCAGCTTTGGTAAGGCTGCGGTCATTATGGTCAGCTTGTGTCTTGTGGTTGCCGTATTGCTCAATACTACGGCGATTTTGATGCAGCAGATCAATTATGCGATAGATGATGAAACCGACAAAGAAGGAACGATCGAATTTTCCGACGAGGATTTTGCGGCAATGGCACGAGTCCTCAATACGATCGGCAATTACTCGCTGAATCCTTCTTATGACAACCGCTATAATATTAACAGCTGCTTTAACGAGATTCGTTCTGACATGCAGTATCTTGCCAATCGGGGTGTTTTTAATTACCGTTATGTCGGTCAGGATTCGCAGGGTGATGCAGTTTCTTCGTGGCAGGCGGCATTGCAAAAAATTGCAAATGCTGCAAGCTTGACACAGGATTTGAAGCTTGATGTTTATTATGAAAATGTTTCAAGTGCGATTATGGAAACCATGGAATTGATGCGTTTGAACGGAACATTCAAACCTTTGGAAAAATATGAGAGACAGTACACAACGACCCATGCCGGATTATCTTTGGATCGTGCGCTGTTCCTGATGGCAACGATGCATGCGGCGAAGAATGATGACTACAACACAGCACCGTCATTTGCCGATCCTTTACGAAGCGCATATTATTACGGCGAGAAGAGTATTTATGACCTGGATGCCGTCAATGAGGATTTTGATATTGGTGTTGCTGCAATTGATTTTCTTGTTTTGCTTCTGGTTTGCTGGAAGCTTTTGAAGTCCTTGCTTAGAATAATATTCCATTGTGCAGCACGTATTTTTGATATGCTAATGCTTTGCTTGGCGGCTTCTCCGATCATTTCCCGTGTCTATTTTGACGGCGAGGCAAGATCGAAGCACTGGGTGATCGCATTTGTTCAGCAGAGCTTGGCAATGCTTGCGATTGTAGTTTTGATGCGACTGCTTTGCATGATCGTGCCGATCATTTTTGGCGCTGAAATGCAGCTGTTTGCGTACCCTGTTGTGAATGCTTTGCTCAAAGCGTTGGTTATTGTACTGCTGCTTTGGGGTGCTGAAAAGCTGAGCGCAAAGATTACAGCAATGCTTCCTGAAAATGCAAGCTACCGTGCATTCCAAGCCGATGGTAAAAGCAAGAAAGAAACAGGGAAAACAAGAAAAGAACGTATCTTTATCGCATGGAAGACATTGCTGAAAGGTATTTGGAGACTTGCTGACAATGCGATAAATCTGGCGGCATTTGTAGCCCCAAATAACGAAAATAAAATGGATGCTGAGCGCACTGACATTTTAGTGGGCGCTCATGCTTCGGCAACGGATCATGAAAATTCAAGCGTTGAAGTACAGTAAAAATTTTTGAAAGTAAAATTTACAGCGGGTGGTGAAGCTATGGCACGATTGATTCCCGATAAAGCGAAATCGAAAAATGAAATCTACAGGGGTATGACACTGACGGATCTGATCATTGGTACGATCGCCTTCTTGATGATCGTATTTGTGGCGATCTCTGCCTTGCCGTTGAAGCTCCTCATCATACTTGCTGTGATTGTTATAACGGTACTTCTTTTGATTCGTATTGATATGCAGCCGAATTACATTTATGTACTGCATTTTCTGCGCCACTTTGTGTTGAACCATCGCTTTGCCCGTGATGTATCGGATGAGATTTTGCTCGACCGTAAGGAGAGTAAGAAGAAAGCATTTGGTGAATTGTTTACAGAAGAAGAGAACGCAGCTTCTGCACAAGAACAAGCGCTTCGTCAGGAAGAACTGAATCGTTTGCTCTCCGATCCGAATGTATCCGAAGAAGTGAAGGAGAAGATCCGCCAACACCGCGCTGCGGAAGAAAGTCGTTTGGCTCAGAATGCCCCGCATGCAACCGAGGATAAAATGAAGTGCACTCCTGTGGAGCAGCTTTGCGCCTTTACGGATATTTCCGATGATTACATTGTCTACTCCAATCAGTATTATGGCGCAGTTTTGGAGCTTCCGATCGTGGAATTTGGGATTTTTAACAAGGAACAGCGAAGCCAAATGATCGAAAATGGGTTTGGAAAGCTTTTGCGCTCTCTCACTGCGGAGTATTGCACCAATATCGTTAAGCTGGAACGACCAATCAAATATACGGATTACATCCAAAGAGAGCAGGGGCGAATGGAGCGCCTAAAAGCTGCCTTTGATGAAGGACGGCTGACAGAGGTGGAGCTTCAGGCTTGCGCTTCGATTTTGTATGATCGGATTCCATCGGCACAGGAGCCGTGCTTTGAAGATAACGTGATCGTACCGTTCTATTATATTGTCCTATTTGATGGTGATCGATTCCGTCTGGAGAATCAAATTTCTAATGCGATTCAACTTTTGAACGAAGTGCAATTGCCTGCCAAGCGCCTGGGCAACAAGGAGCTTGCGGTATTCTTGAAGTACAGCAATTATTTGGATTTTGACGAAGCGCAGATCGAACAGATTGAACAGAGGGATTATGCAGCATGGGCAATGCCACAATCCGTTCATATCAGGGCAAAGCACGTTGAGATCAACCAAATCGTTACGCATAACCTGCGCACCGTGGCATATCCGGTGTCTGCAGAAGATGCGTGGCTGGCAGAGGTTTTTGCCATCCCGTCAACGAAGTGTGTGGTAAAGTGCAAACCGATGGAGCAAGATAAGGCGATTCGGGCAATAAACATTTCCTTGCAGGATCTGCATTGTCAGCTTGTAAACACGAAGGCTGAGGCAAAGAAGGCAAATTTGCAGGCAAAGATTGACGAATTGAGCGCCTTGTTGGAGACGTTGAAGCTTGAGAACGAAGCACTTTCGGAGGTCAATGCTTACATTACCGCATATGATATCCCGGCAACCGAAGAGAAGCAGAAAAAAGCGTATCGATCCGACTTACCAAGGCTTCCGATGATCAAAAAGACAGTTCGACGAGCATTTAAGCACAGGGACATTCGGTTGAACAATATGGATTTTGATCAGATGTATGCCTTTATCGGTGCGCAGGTCAGCGGTTATGATCCGCTTCAAAAGAGTGCGCACGGAATCCCGGTTTCATCGCTTGCAGCAGGAGCTCCGTGGATTTATACGGGCATTTCCGGCTTTGGCGATATGCTGCCAAATAAGAGTGAGGATGTTTCGGCGGTGATCAACTCCTTTAGCCGAGAAGAGCAGGAGGACGAAGGGGCGACAGTCGTTTTGGCAGAGCCGATGATCGAAGAAGGCGATATGACTGAGATCATTGTTGCGATGGAACCGGAAAAAAATGAAGCCATTTCTGAAGATGTTGCAACAAGGGAAGAGTGCAGTGGGGAAACGCTTGCAGAGGATCATCAGACAGCGGAGGAATGAGTATGGGCATTTTTAAGCACAATAGAATATGGAAGACACTTGGCTGTGTCAGCGTTGTGTTGATTGCCTTGTTGCTTGTGACCTTGCTGCCCGGAAATGCCGAAGCAACCAAACATATCGAAAACACCTATGCGGTCGTAATTACAGGTGGCAGCAACGGTGGGGAATATGTGCAGGAAATTTCGCTGCGTTATGTTTCTTCGGATGGTCAAGAGCATTTGTCAAGTGTAGAGCCTCATAACGGCGGATTGTACAACAGTCTTCTTCTGGCAAAAGAGCATACGGCGGAAACGAATCGTGTGCAGATTCTGAAAAATATGGGCTTGAGTGGTTTTGGAGAAATTTCTGAAACAGTGCAAGCTCTGCAGCCTTATCAAACTGATACTTACTTCTTTACGCCGGAGTATGAGGTGAAAGAGATCCTCGGTCTGGAAATTGCATGTCAAGCAAGCCAGGGAGAAGTCTCAGAATGGCTCGTACAGGGGCTGCGTATTTACCGTGTAGGTCAGATTCGTGGTTTGCAAATGGACGGGTATTACGGAAATGACTATTCCGTACGCTTTGATGGCAAGCTGATCGCTTCTATGGAGGAGATCGATGGCAACGGCGGTAACAGCTTTTCTCTCCTTGCGAATACACGCTATGATTTGAGCACAGATGAGACAGCGGATAAGAAGCTGATTTTTAACGATGATACGGTTTATGATGCTACGCAAAAAACGGACGAATATACCTTCCGTCTGACCTTTGCCGATTATTATGGCGCCGGCTATGAGCTTTTAACGCAGGGATATGATCAGAAAGAAAGCCTGCTCCAAGCCGGGTTTGGTGAAATGCTCGTCATGCAGATAGAGTATTTGGACATTTATGGCGATACCTGTCGTGCTGATGTGCCTGTGATCACTGCCACGATAGGAACTTTGATTGAAAAGGGGATCTCTCCCGATATTCAGATTTCCGGCTTGGCGCAGCAGGGGGAGAGCATTGCGTTCAATTGCTATCTGCCTCAAATGCAGAGTGTTACTGCCGTTACGATGTATAACGGAACTGTTGCACACCCAATGGATTCAGTTCTGATCATGGGAAGTGAAAGTGCAAACGTTACCGCATTGGCGGTCTATCCTGCGGAGAGTGTTGCTGTTGCAGCCTTGCGTGAGAATAATTCCGCAGATTTGCCGCTTTATTCCTACAGTGCAGATCCGATCAGCTACTACGCAGCACCGACAGATTTCGGCGAGGAGATTACGGCAGATTACATGACCACGCTAAACCTGGCGGTATATGAACCGGGTGCAAGCCTGCAACCACAAGCACTTGCGGATAAGTATACCATTGAGCTGTATTCGGATAAAGAGCAAATCGCATATATCCCTGATGATCTTATGTTGCAGCTGTCATATGTGGATGTGTTGGGCGAGGAGCAGATGACGGAGGAGCTCAGCATTCGTGAGCTTTCAAAAGACTTTTATGGCTATTGGCCCGCAAGCGATGAGGACTTTGCATACGAAAGCCTGCTTTGCTCGGACGAGGGCATTCGTTTCGTGGTTGAGATGGCTGATGTTGACTATTTTACCGGAATTTTGATGCGAACTGAGAGCTCTTATTCGGATTTTAAGGTCAGGAATTTCAGCATCAGCCGATTGGATGAACTAAAAAAGCGTCAATGCACTTGGGGTGAGATCGTTGGCAATGCTGCGGTATCCAACCGAGTTTTCACTCGTGAGGTCGGCACAACTCCGATTTTCCATATGGATGAGACCTTCTTGATTGAAGCAAATGACTATTATGATTTGCAATTCGTTTCGAAGAGCGTTATTGAAACGCCAAATTTGAATTGGTCAGATGTATGCTATTCCATGACGTACGAGGAAAGTTGCTCAAACCTCGGCTTTATGCACGAAAAAGAAGCATATACCGTTGAGGTTCGTGTCCATGGCGGCGCAACGGTCAATGACGTTTACGGCGATTCAGGCTCTAAGAACCGTTTCTATTTTTGCTTGGAATTTGAAAACGGTAGAAGCGGCTATGTTTTAGCGAACGGTCAGCTTGGTGCTGATGGCTTCCGTTCGGGCTGCAATGAGTCGTTTACGATCTTTACGAACCGTGATTATGGCGAGCTGAAATCTGTGCGAATCATACCCGATGATATTTTCTCAGGCAGCGACCCGAATGACAAGCTGAATGTTGACGAGATTCGTGTATGCAAAGAAAGCAATGAGGCGATCATTCAGGAATGGATCATTGAAAATGTCGGATGGGTCGGCGTGGATTATCATGATGAAAACGCTGATTCTACTGAGCTGAAGCAGCAGGGGAGAACGGAAAGCGAGCTCGTCCGCAGTTATCCCGTTACAAAGCGAAACAATGCGATCAATTTGGAATTCTGCATCAGTACTGCTACATCTAAGGAAAATACCGAGAGCTTCAAGGGTAGCATCTTGGCAAGCCTGGATTATTATGACAATTCCGGCAACCGCCGAAGTGAAGAATTTGATTTGATCGATGCGATGTATCGCTACATGAATCAGCCTGAGCAGTATTTGGACAATGCTGAGAATCAGGCAAATCCTCCGATCGTCAGTGATCCGACGTGGATGTTCCGTGAAAATCATACGGATCGCTTTATCCTCAGCCTTTCTGATGTGGCAAAGCTTGAAAAATTGACACTTCGCATTACGAGCTATAATGGAAACACACTGAGCATTAATGATGTTTCTGTATCGCTCATCACGTCCTCAGGCATTCTTTTGAAGAATGATCAGAATGAATACTTCAGGAATCATAAGGTAGAGTATTTATGCTCGGATTCCTCAGATGCTTCACCGGCATATGAATTGTCACTGACCGAGAAGCAAGAGCTCACGCAGGAGATCTACTTCACCGAGCACAATGAGATCAAGATGGACGATATCGACAATTCTTGGATCGCAGCTATTTCGAGGACCCCCGAATCGAAATATGACGAGGTGAATATTTTCGTTTATCCTGCGGATGACATTAGAGGCGAGTTTACGCTTGATGCCACGGTGCAGTATACGGATTATCTTGGTCATGTGCTTGAAAGCGAAGCGATCGGGCTGATGCGAAGCATGGATTCTGACGGCAATGAAATGTATTATTTGCACGGAGTTGGCGCAGCCGGCATTACGACCTTGAACAAGCTGTATCTGCAGGCGCAAAGCGATGCAAGTAATATCAATGCGTACATTGACCATGCTTTGGTACAGCAGGTTCGTGACGGTGTGATCATTTCAACGTATTATTTTAATTGCAATCATAAAAATGCGTCCGAGGTGTTTGCTGTCACACCGAGCGCAGATGCAACCAATCATGTCAACGAACAAACGCTCATGCTGATGTTTGGTGAGAGAACGCAATTGGCAAATTTGGTGCCGGAGGAACGAGATATTGCTGTTGCAATCAGATATACAATCGCAAACGATACAGGCGATCGGGAGTATACCTCCAGATATGTCTACTTGACGGAGCAGGATTATTGGAGCATTGACGCAGGAAACTATGTGACCTTGAATTTCTATGAGAATTATGTCAAGGAAGTTACCGGCATTGTGTTCTCCTCGGTTGGGAATTTGTCAGCACAGGTTGAAATGGCTTGTGTAGCGAACTATAATATTTCCTCTCACACCGGCATCAAGGAGCAGATGGATTGGTTCAGCTTTGCAAATGCACTGTTTGTCGGCAATAATCCCGTGACGATGCAGCGCACCTTTAATCAAGAGATTCAACCGTTAACAGCCACCTTCGTTACGGCTGAAGCTGCGGAATCTTTCGAGAGCGGAACAGCTTCGGCAATCAAGATGAAGCTTTGCTATGCCGATAGCCGCAATGCAGCGAAGGAAATTGTTATCAATGATATTCGTGATTATGTGATCTCCGAGGGGACTCCGTTTGCGACTGGTAGCACAACGCAGATTGCATTGCTGCTCAAGGATCCTAATGAGCTTCGCTGGGTTGAATTTGATCCTTATGACGGCGATTCGTCCTATTTTACAGGCTGGAATCTGGCTGAAGTACAGATGGAGCTTGGTACTGACGGATGTATCCAACGTGTCAATCGCAGAGTTAACCACTACATCCAGGAAGGAAATTCCGAAGGTTTTAGAGTCAATCTAACGAACATTACGCTCTCATTGAATGCGCGTGCGTTGACCGACAATGGAGGCAACGGCATTTCCAGACAGCTTAGCTCTGCGACGAACAATGATGTCTCACTTATCGGTATTTCCGGCATGAAGGTCATTTTTGAGAATATCAAGCTCACAAACACAACGCAGGGCTTTTCATACCGGGTTGAGCGTGTTGTTGGCGATGAGGTTGCAGCAGATGTCAGCAGTCTTATGAATGCAGGCGGTATGTCCGGCAGCTTCAATATTCCCGAAAATACCAGCGGCAGAGAAATATTGTACCGAGTTACGATCTACTCCCGTGAGGCAACGGGTGTGAAGGTAACGATCCATGTTTTGGTCGATCCTGTTGTAATCGAACCCGAACCGACAGAGGAAGAAGTAAGGGATGATTTGGTACCTAATTGGGACGATGAGAATTTGGACGATACGTATTTGGATGACGAGGTTCTGGATGATACCTATTTAGATGACGAGAATTTGGATGATACGAATTTGAATGATGAATGGGAAGATGAACTCGTCACTGAGACTGAAGAGTACAAAGTGCCCTAATTTTACAAAAAGCGGATCAGCAAAAGAGCTGATCCGCTTTCATTTACTTAATGGTGAATATTGCTGAAATGAATCATTTTATGTTGCTCCTAATTATATTATTTTTGTTGGGATACCAAGTTCGGCAAATCCACGGTATAGCACACTTTCAAAATCGCCGTAAAGAGTGCTTTGCGGCAATTTTTTTAGAGCTTTGATCAAGTCGTTGATGTTAGGCAAACGCTCGATATCGTAAAATGCGCCATAATCTCGATTGCCCGGGAGGGAATAGATATATTCAGCAGTTGCTTGTAGATCAATATAGCGCAAATCACCGAGATACTCGGTTTCAGCGCCGGAATTACCGACACATAATTTGCAATCTTGATGCAATGTTAAATATAGCTCATCTTGCTTCTCAGAGAACAAATGGTGTAGATTGACACCTTGCTTTAATCGTTCAACCACGGCGCCAATTGTGTTTTCCTGCGCAATTTTGAGAAGCGACGACTCGTTCTGTCTCCACGCAGAGAAGTATCCCTGCAAGGCAGAAACTGTTTCAAATGTTGCACGATGAGGCTCAAAATCCATCATGTTATTATGCGGAGTGAAGATCGGTATAGCAAAACAGATATCATTCGGCTGAAGTTCACTGATCATCGCAGAAATCGTTTCGGCATCCGATGCAAAATAGCGGTTCAGCATAAGCGACAGCTCCAGCTTTGCACCATGTGATTTTAGGAATTTAGCTGCATCTATGGCGGTTTGATATGCGCCATTTCTGCGCACGATCTCGTCATGATGAACGCTGTTTCCATGTATCGTGATGCCGAAAGAGTGATAGCCATGATCAATGTAAGCTTGCAAAACTGAATCTTTATCCTTGCGGTGCATGAGCGCAATACCGGTTGTCATACCGTGATGGAAATTTTGGATATGTTGTGTATTGGATGCGGCGTGAAGTATTTGATCAATGTGCGGATGATTCATTGGCTCGTGATCGAGCGTGAACGAAACCTCATTTGGTATGTATTGTGCAAGCTTGTCCAACTTTTCTAAGCACAGCAAAGCATCCTCTAATCGCATCATTTTGCTTGGGCTACCGTTTACATAGCAGTGTTGACAGCGTGTGTTGCAGCCTGCAACTAAAAAATCAATATTTATCATCCTATTACCTTCAAATATTATATCAAGCTGACGATCGCAAGAATCAGATCGGTTGCAATGAGGAGATGCAGCACAATATGATAAAGATCGGGGATCAATCTTGTTTCGCTCACAGAAAACAGCTTGACAGTTCCTTCAAAGCAGCGATTGTAGCCTGTCAGCTTGTTTTTGCTTGCGCCAAAAATCGTAAAATATTCATGGCAGAAAAACTGTACAACGAGCCATAATATAAGCTCGACCAGCAGGAACCAGATACCAACCGCCTGCAAAAAGAGATATGTAACGATGCCAATGGTAAAGAGTACTAAAGCAATACATTCGATGCTCTTTACACCTTCGCCTTTGACCAACAACACTTTGCCGAAACGCCAAGTTGTTGTGCATCCGAGAAACCAAAGCCAAAGAATCGCAGATACTACAATGATCGCTGTGCTCATTTTAGGTATTCCTCTCGTGTGATCATCATCTGCATGAATCCGTTCTCCATGCCGAGTTCCTTGAAGCCTGCTTTGCGATGTGTTTCCCATGCAGAGTATTCTTTACGCGCAAGATCAAAATCGTTGTGGATCCGGCTGATTCCGCAATTATGGAAGGCATGATCGAGCATAAGCTTTAATGCCGGAACTGCGTAACTCTGTCCACGATAGGGAGCGTAGATCACGATGCCCATATCCCACCAGTCATTTTCTTCTGTATAGTGGAAGTTTACATCGCCGATCCATGCACCATCGGAGGTGCGTTTGATATAGGCGTAAAACCGTTTCGGTTCGTTTCCGATCCACTCTTTATGCCAGCTTGCCCATTCCTCTTTGGGGAAATCGACACAGCCAGTATCTTTATGATAGCCTTCGAATTTCACATCCCAGTTTGCATTGTAGGACATTGTTTTCGGATCAGAGAGGATTTTTTGGCGAAACCAAAGCTCTTCTAATTTTGGTATATATAATTCAAATCTTTCCATATATAAGACTCCTTTAGAATATTATAAAAGAATTATATCACACCCTTGTGAAACTGTAAATAGATGTTCAAAATTATGGAATTATTACTTGACAGGAATGAATTTCATGCTATAATTAATATAACATAAGGGAGTAGCTATCGCTTCGGCGAGGCGGAATCAACATCACGGGGCGAAGAGTCCATGGTTCCGCCGTAAGCAGCAAGACTTATCGCATCAAACGATGGATAGGTCTGTTTTTTTATCGCAAAATAGACTTATCACATTCATCTTAGAGGAGGAAACAGGTTGAAACATTATTTGAACGATGCGCAGAATGTCCTCAAAGAACTTGATTCAAGCTTGAACGGTATTTCTTCGCAGGAAGCACGTCGGCGTTTAGAGCGTGACGGTGCGAACAAGCTTGCCGAGGGCAAGAAAAAATCCCTGATTCGCAAGTTCTTTGAAGAGCTTGCCGATCCGATGACCTTGATTCTGTTGGCAGCAGCGCTGATTTCAGGTGTAACGGCGTATCTTGCTAATGAATCGTTTGCAGACGTGTTCATCATTCTTGCTGTCGTTTTGATCAATGCGGCTCTGGGTATCGTGCAGGAGAGCAAGGCAGAAAATGCGATCGCAGCCTTGCAAGAAATTGCAGCAGCGACTTCGAAAGTTCTACGTGACGGCAAACAACTCACGGTTCGAAGCGAGGAACTTGTCGTTGGTGACGTGATTGTCTTAGAAGCTGGCGATGCAGTTCCTGCTGATGCACGTATTTTGGAATGTGCTTCCATGAAGATCGAGGAAGCTGCACTTACAGGTGAGAGCGTACCTGTTGACAAGCAGGTTGCTGCGCTAACTGGCAATGAAGTTCCTTTGGGTGACCGTAAGAACATGGTCTACATGGGAAGTACCGTTGTTTACGGCCGTGGCCTTGCAGTGATTACCGCAACCGGCATGCAAACGGAAATGGGAAAGATCGCAGGTGCGCTTGCAGATGCTAAAGAGGAACAAACTCCTCTGCAGAAGAAGCTTGGGCAGCTTAGTAAGATTTTGAGCTTCTTGGTCATTGGTATTTGTGCTGTGATTTTTGCGGTCGATTTAATTCGTTCCTATCCCGACATTACAGGTGAGGGCATGCTTGACACCTTCTTGGTTGCGGTCAGCCTTGCTGTTGCGGCAATTCCTGAAGGCTTGGCAGCGGTTGTTACGATCGTCTTGTCAATCGGTGTTACCAATATGTCCAGACGTAATGCAGTCATACGTCGTTTGACTGCGGTCGAAACGCTCGGTTGTACACAGGTCATTTGCTCCGACAAGACCGGCACTTTGACGCAGAATAAGATGACCGTTGTGGACCACAGTGCAGATGATGTAAAAACTCTTGCACTCGGCATGCGTCTTTGCTGCGATGCAAAACCTGACGAAAACGGCAATGCCATTGGCGAGCCGACAGAGTGTGCACTTGTTAATGATGCGCTTTCTATGGACTTAGAGAACAAGGCACAGACCTACCGCAGAGTCGGCGAGGCTCCCTTTGATTCCGGCAGAAAGATGATGAGCGTTGTTTGCAAAGATGGGGAGAGCATTATTCAGTTCACCAAGGGTGCACCTGATGAGGTCCTTCGTCGATGCACACATTGCCTCAGGAACGGCAAGATCGTTCCGCTGACTGATGCGATTCGTAAGGAAATTCTTGCTGCGAATAAGTCTTTTGCCGATCAGGCGCTGCGTGTGCTTTGCTGTGCAATGCGCTTGTGGAAAGCAGAGCCGAGTTCTTATGAAGCAAATGCTTTGGAAGCAGAGCTTTGTTACCTGGGACTGTCTGCAATGATCGATCCGATCCGTCCTGAGGTTAAGGATGCAATCGTTGAGTGCCGCAATGCAGGCATTCGCCCTGTTATGATCACAGGTGACCACAAGGATACTGCTGTTGCCATCGCAAACCAGCTTGGTATTTTAGAGGGTGGTTTGACCGCAATTACCGGTGCTGAGCTTGATAAGATTCCCGAAGAGGAATTTGACGTTACCAAATATGCTGTTTATGCACGTGTGCAGCCTGAGCATAAGGTCCGTATCGTCAATGCTTGGAAGAATGCCGGCTATATTACCGCTATGACCGGTGACGGTGTTAACGATGCTCCTTCGATCAAGAGCGCTGATATTGGTGTCGGCATGGGCATCACAGGTACCGACGTTACCAAGAATGTTGCGGATATGGTTCTGTCTGATGATAACTTTGCGACCATCGTTTCTGCCGTCGAAGAGGGTAGAAGAATTTATGACAATATCCGTAAGGCGATCCAGTATTTGCTTTCGTCCAACTTGGCAGAGGTCCTTGCAATTTTTGTGGCAACAATGCTTGGTTTTACGATCTTAGAGCCGGTGCATCTGCTTTGGATCAACTTGATCACCGACTGTTTCCCGGCACTTGCATTGGGCATGGAAAAGAGCGAACGTGATATCATGCGTCGTAAGCCCAGAAGCGCAACAGATGGTATTTTTGCCGGTGGCTTGGGCATTGATTCTGCTTTGCAGGGAATTTTGGTTACGATTCTAACCTTGAGTGCTTATTTTGTCGGTCACTATATGGAATCCGGTATTTGGGAAATTGCCAACAGCCATGACGGCATTACGATGGCATTCTTGACCTTGTCCTTGGTCGAAATTTTCCATGCCTTCAATATGCGTTCTCGCAGAGTCTCGATTTTCACGATGTCTACGCAGAATAAGTGGCTATGGGGCGCAGGCTTGCTGTCTTTGGTATGCACGATCGCTGTTGTTTGGATACCGTTCTTGGCTGAAATCTTCAAGTTCGAGCGAATCAGCTTGGAAGAATTTGGCGTATCTGTCGCTCTGGCTGCTCTGATCATTCCGATGATGGAGCTTGCAAAATTCATCCAACGCAAGCTTGGAAAATAATATGAATAAAAAATTTGGCTGCTGCAGGTGTTAAACTTGCAGCAGCCTTTTCTTTTATGCAATTGCTCTGTAGAGGAAGGTCACGATCTGACCTCTTGTGCAGCTTGCGTTCGGGGCAAACTTGCCGCCGCCCATACCCTGGGTGACATCGTTCTCAACTGCCCAAAGGACTGCCTTGAAATAATAGTCGCTCGTCTTGACATCGGAGAACGGATTGTTCGTGCTTGTGGGAGCAGGCTCACCCTGGCTTCTCCACAAGAACGTTGCGACCTGACCACGGGTGCATGTTGCATTCGGTCCAAAGCTCGTTGCGGACAAACCTGTTGTGATGCCGTTTTCTACCGCCCACAGAACTGCCTTGTAATAATATTCTCCTGCCTTAACGTCCTTGAAGTTATTCTTCGTAGAGGTCGGCTCGGGAGAACCGCAAGCTCTCCAAAGGAAGGTCACAATCTGACCACGAGTGCAATTTGCATTCGGGGCAAAGCTCGTTGCACTCATACCGTTGGTAATGTTCTTGCCAACTGCCCACAAAACGGGAGTTGCGAAATAGTCGCTTTCCTTGACGTCGGTAAACGGATTTTCAATCGGTTCTGCCGGTTCGTCAGGTTCTTCTGTCGGTTCTTCATCGGGCTCAGAGGGCTCCTCGCTTGGCTCTTCGGAAGGCTCTTCACTCGGTTCCTCGGAGGGTTCCTCGTTTGGCTCTTCGGAAGGCTCTTCACTCGATTCCTCGGAGGGTTCCTCGTTTGGCTCTTCGGAAGGCTCTTCACTCGGTTCCTCGGAGGGTTCCACGCTCGGTTCTTCAGAAGGCGCTTCACTCGGCACGGAGGGTTCCTCACTCGGTTCTTCGGAAGGCTCTTCACTCGGTTCCTCGGAGGGTTCCACGCTCGGATCGGTTGTACCTTCATCCGGTTCGGTCGGCTCTTCGCTCGGTTCTTCCGTGGGTTCATCACTCGGCTCAGACGGTTCTTCACTCACTTCAGTAAAATGTATCGTTGCATTGAATAACGGATCATTTGCACTATTATCGATCGTGATCGCATTCCACGCTTCTTCTGTGCCACCGTAATAGACGTCTGTCAAGCTCTTGCAATTGTAGAACACAGCATCTTCAATGATAGTTACACTGGCAGGAATTGTAATCTCTGTCAATGCTAAACAGCTGTGAAACGCCCAACCATCGATCAGTGTTACGCTATTGGGAATCGTTATGCTTGTTAACGCCGTGCAATTGTAGAACATAAAACCACTAATTTTCTCGATTCCTTGCGATAAGACCACATTTGCCAAGCTCGTACAGCTTGAAAATGCTGTATCGCCGACATTTGTTACACTCTCTGGAATCACGATCTCGGTTAGGCTGAAGCAACTGGAGAAAGCGCCTTTACCGATCTGCGTCAAACCCTCAGGGATCGTTACGCTGGTGAGTGTGCCAACGGCCTTAAAAGCATCATCGCCAATACTCGTGACAGCAACGCCGTCGATTTCGACAGGGATATCTGCGCTTATTACGGTATCATCACAATCGGTGATGGTGCCGATTGCTTTATCGAAGTAGATATTGCCTCCCTCAACGGGGTAAGCGATATCCGTTTCGTAAGCAGCGCTGACACTCAAAGGTAGGATACCGATCAACATCACGACGATCAGAACAAGAGATAGAGTACGTTTTTTCATTGTTTTGTCCTCCTTTAGTTATTTTGTTATTATGCTAATAAACCGAAGCATAATAATCCTAACTTTATTATACAACTACAATAACTTATTGTCAAATACAAATATTTAGTTTTATCTTTCGTAAAAATGACAGTATACCGTATCCCGAATACATCGGGATACGGTATAAATTTTGTTTATGCAATTGCTCTGTAGAGGAAGGTCACGATCTGACCTCTTGTGCAGCTTGCGTTCGGAGCAAACTTGCCGCCACCGACACCCTGCGTGACTTCATTCTCAACTGCCCAAAGGACAGCCTTGAAATAATAGTCACTTGTCTTGACATCAGAGAACGGATTGTTGGTACTTGTGGGTTCGGGCTCGCCTTGGCTTCTCCACAGGAAGGTTGCGACCTGACCACGGGTGCAGGTTGCATTCGGTCCAAAGCTTGTTGCAGATAGACCGGTAGTGATGCCCTTTTCAACCGCCCAAAGGACCGCATTATAATAATATTCTCCTGCCTTAACGTCCTTGAAATTGTTCTTCGTGGAGGTCGGTTCGGGACTACCACAAGCTCTCCAAAGGAAGGTCACAATCTGACCACGAGTGCAGTTTGCATTCGGGGCAAAGCTCGTTGCACTCATACCGTTGGTAATGTTCTTGCCAACTGCCCACAAAACGGGAGTTGCGAAATAGTCGCTTTCCTTGACGTCGGTAAACGGATTCTCTGTCGGAATGTCAGGCTCAGAGGGTTCCTCGCTCGGTTCAGACGGCTCCTCGCTTGGTGCGGAGGGCTCTTCACTCGGCTCAGTCAGTTCCTCGCTCGGCTCGTCATAAGTATAATGAATTCTGGCGTTTAATAAATCGTCATTGTAATCACCTATGGTGATCGCATTCCATTCCGCTTCCGTGCCACCGAAATAAACATCCGTCAGGCTGCCGCAGTAAGAGAACGCACGATCGCCGATACTCGTTACACTGTCGGGGATCATCATGCTCGTCAGGCTGTTGCAGTCTCTGAACGCACGATCGCCGATGCTCGTCACGCTGTCGGGAATCGTCACACTCGTCAGGTTGGTGCAGTTACGGAACGCATTATCGCCGATGCTCGTTACGCTGTTGGGGACCGTATATGCGCCGGAATAAGCACCGGGACATTGGATCAATTCGGTTTTGCTTTTATTAAACAGAATGCCATATTCATCGGAGCTGTAATATTGATTGCTCTCATCAACCCAAATACCGGTCAGGCTGTCGCAGAAACAGAACACCCCATTGCCGATACTCGTCACGCTATCGGGGATCGTCACACTCGTCAGGCTGTCGCAGTAAGAGAACGCCTCAAAGCCGATGCTCGTTACGCTGTCGGGAATCGTCACACTCGTCAAGCTGTAGCAGGAAGAGAACGCACTGTCAGCAATTGTTAGTGTATTATTTCGAACAATATATTCGCCTGATATACTATAACTTGCTTTGATCAAATGCTTCCCAATATACAGAACATCGTTTTCCCAATTGCCTTCATCTCTATAATAAGCAGTACCCTCGAAAGCAGAATAGCCGATGGTCGTTACGCTATCGGGGATCGTCACGCTCGTCAGGCTGGAGCAGCTAGAAAACGCAAAATAGCCGATGCTCGTCACGCCGTTGGGAATCGTCACGCTCGTCAGACTGTCGCAGGAAGAGAACGCCTCAAAGCCGATGCTCGTTACGCTGTCGGGGACCGTATATGCGCCGGAATAAGCACCGGGACAAACAATTAACGCAGACTTGTCTTTGTTGAATAGAACGCCACATTCATCAGAACTATAGGCTTCATTCATTTCATCGACCCAAATGCCGGTCAGGCTGTCGCAGTCAGAGAACGCATAATCGCCGATGCTCGTCACGCTATCGGGGATCGTCACGCTCGTTAGGCTGGAGCAGTCAGAGAACGCACAAAAGCCGATGCTCGTTACACTGTCGGGAATCGTCACGCTTGTCAGGCTAGAGCAGCCTTCGAACGCACAAAAGCCGATGCCCGTCACGCTATCGGGGATCGTCACGCTCGTCAGGCTGGCGCAGTCAAAGAACGCCCAAGCGCCGATGGTCGTTACGCTGTCGGAGATCGCCACGCTCGTCAGGCTGGAGCAGTAAGAGAACGCACAAAAGCCGATGCTCGTTACACTGTCGGGAATCGTCACGCTTGTTAGGTTGTCGCAATTATAGAACGCCCTATCACCGATGGTCGTGACTGCGGCACCATCGATTTCAATGGGGATATCGGCGCTGGTTACGCTTTCGTCGCAATCGGTAATGGTGCCGATTGCTTTATCGAAGTAGATATTGCCTCCCTCAACGGGGTAAGCGATGTCTGTTTCGGAATAAGCGCTGGCAGGTGAGGTGCTCATCGGTAACATTCCGAACAGCATTGCGAAGATCAGTAAAAAAGATAAGGTGCGATTTTTCATCATTTTTCCTCCTTCTTATATTTGTTATCATACTTTTAGCGGATCGTAGTATATTAACGCTAAATATATGATATAACAACCTTGGGTTGTTGTCAATAACTAATAATAAGTTTTTTCTTTCACAACAAAAAGTTGTTAACATAGAAGCAGAGGTGATGAATATGGTAGCGAAACTGAAGGAGCTGCGAGTGAAGAGGGGCATCAGCCAACAAGCCTTGGCGGATGCGATCGGTGTCAGCCAACAGTCGATCAACAAGTATGAAAATCACAATGTCGAACCTGACCTTTGCACATTGATGGCTCTTGCGGATTTTTTTAGCACGTCCGTCGATTATCTAATTGGATATACCCAGATCGATCATGTGATCGAACCTGTGCAGTCATTTGAACTCAATGAGATGGAGGCAAAACTGATTCATCAATGGAGAAGCCTGAATAAAAGTCAAAAAGAAAGCATCTTTTATGTGATCCGTAACTACACGAACTTATAATCAGGAGCAAACATATTTATTGCTCCTGATTTGATATTTTCTATTGACTTTTTTGCACGGTTGCTTTAGAATTGAATAGTAAAAATATATTTATGGGAGGCAAAGCATATGGCTTTCAAGGGTTCTATGTACATATGGAAAGACCGCAAGCGTTTTATGGGTATGCCGCTTAGCTTTACCCGCTATGCAATGAGTGCAGATCGGCTGTTCTTCTCTGTGGGCTTTTTGAGCGTTCGTGATGAGGAGCTGCTGCTTTATCGTGTGCGGGATATTAGCGTTAAGCGCAGCCTGTGGCAGCGTATGTTCGGCGTAGGTAGCATCATTATCAGCTCATCAGACAAGAGTACGCCGCAGTTTACGCTTAAGAACATTAAACGCCCGATGGACATTAAAGAGCTTCTGCATAACAATGTGGAGGACACGAAGATGAAGCGTCGAATGCGCATCGGCGAGATGATGGCTGATGTCAATGACGATGACAGCGATTTAGATGACGACATCCCTGATCTGAATTGATAGGAGGCTTTGTTTTGGCATCTCTGTTTGACAATTTTGCATATATGATGGAAGGTACCAACTGGCAGATGATGGTTATGTGGCTGATTGGCGGCGTGCTGATCACACTTGCCATTGCCAAGGATATGGAGCCGACACTGCTTTTGCCGATCGGTTTCGGCGCAATTTTGATGAATCTGCCAAACGTGGACCTGCACATCATCGATGTGCTGTTTGAAATCGGTATTTCTGATACATTTGGCGAGTTATTCCCGTTGGTGCTGTTTATCGGTATCGGCGCAATGATCGATTTTGGCCCGTTGCTGTCGAATCCCAAGCTGATGATTTTTGGCGCAGCAGCACAATTTGGTATTTTCTTTACGTTCTTTATGGCAAGTCTCTGTGGCTTCGATATTATCGATGCCGCTTCGATCTCCATCATTGGTGCTGCGGACGGCCCGACGTCCATCATCGTTGCACAGGAGTTAGGTACGAAGTATCTGCCTGCGATTATGGTTGCGGCTTACTCTTACATGGCGCTTGTTCCCATTGTTCAACCGCCTGTCGTTAAGCTTTTGACAACGAAGAAGGAACGCATGATCCGCATGCCCTACGAACCGAAAGAGGTTTCAAAAACGACCCGTATTTTGTTCCCCATCGTTATCACCATTATCACCGGTTTGTTCGCACCGAAGGCAGTTTCTCTTATTGGGTTCCTGATGTTCGGCAACTTGATCCGTGAATGCGGTGTTTTGAACTCCTTGTCCGAAACTGCACAAAAGGTTTTGGCAAATTTGATCACCCTCTTCCTTGGCATCACCATTGCTGCACGCATGGGCTACAAGGAATTCTTGAATTTGGAAACTCTGCTCATCATGGGCTTGGGCTTGGTTGCATTCATTTTTGACACCGCCGGTGGTATCATGATTGCCAAGCTGTTCAATCTATTCCTGCCGAAGGATAAGAAGCTCAATCCTATGATCGGCGCTGCCGGCATTTCTGCATTCCCAATGTCCTCTCGAGTGATCCACAAGATGGGCTTGCAGGAAGATCCGCAGAATTTCCTGCTCATGCACACCATCGGTGTCAATGTCTCCGGACAGATCGCTTCTGTCATCGCCGGCGGCATTATCATGAGTTTGGTATATCAGATCGGTTAAGGAGGAGATGCTATGAATCCGTTTGTATTACTCTCTGAGACAGCAATTCCCGAACGTCAGGCAACGATCAGCGAGGCGTTGCAGCTGATTGGCGAGGGTTGGGGTTCGATCTTTATTGTGATCGTATTTATGATCTGCGTGATCATGGGACTGAACAAGGTTTTCAGTAAAAACTAAAAATGCTAACGGCGGTACCGCAAAAGCGGTGCCGCCGTTTCTTTTCTTACTTCAGGTTACGCTCGTAAGCTTCGATCATCTTCTTGACCATCTGACCGCCGACGGAGCCTGCTTCGCGAGAGGTGAGGTCGCCATTGTAGCCCTGCTTCAGGTTGACGCCGACTTCGCTGGCTGCTTCCATCTTGAACTTATCCATAGCTTCTCTTGCTTCGGGAATGTTGATCTGGTTGTTGCTCTTCATAGTTTCCAACTCCTTTTTGAAATTCGAGTCATCAAATTTTTTTGATTGCCTCGGGTGTAGTTTTGCCGTGATTCGACAAAATATCAATGACAATTTTTTGATGCGTTTCTAAAATTTCGATGTTTTATGAAAAGCAAATGGGAAGCAGCGAACCGCTTCCCAAAAATATTTGATTAGAAGCCGAGAGGATAGGTCCAGCCCATATCATCCTCGACCTTGCCGGTCTGAATGCCGTAGAGATTGTCGTAGAGCTTCTGTGCGATCGGCCCAACCTTGGTATCGGCAACAGTGTAATCCTCGCCCTTGTAATTCAGCCAGCCGATAGGGGAGATGACGGCTGCCGTACCGGAAGCAAAGATCTCCTGCAGTGAGCCGTCCTTGGATGCAGCAAAAATGTCATCGATAGAAAGCTTGCGTTCGGAAACCTTAATGCCCCATTTCTTGAGCAATTGAATGACGGAATTACGGGTGATACCGGGCAGGATCGTACCGCTGTCAAGCGGAGCGGTGATAACTTCATCGTTGATACGGAAGAAGGCATTGGAGGTGCCGATCTCTTCAACATATTTGTGCTCCATCGCATCGAGCCAAAGCACATCCTTGCACTGGTATGCAATCGCCTTTTTGGAAGCTCTCATACCGCCACCGTAGTTACCGCCGACCTTTGCGTAGCCAGTGCCGCCGGGGGCTGCACGGATGTACTCGTCCTCGACAAAGATGCGTGTCGTGGTCAAACCACCGTCATTGGCTGCATAATAAGAACCGGTCGGGCTGAGAATGATCATAAAGCGATAATGCTGCGCAGGCAGAACAGAGAATGAGACCTCATCGCCAAAAAGGAACGGACGAATGTAAAGAGAAGTACCGGGAGCGGAGGGGATCCAATCACGATCTTCATAAATAACAGCCTTCAAGCCTTCCAAGAACAGGTCAGCAGGGACTTCGGGCATGCACATACGCTCGCAGGTACGCTTCATGCGTGCGATGTTCATATCGGGGCGGAAGAGCTGAATGGAGCCGTCGGGCTTACGGTAAGCCTTCATGCCCTCAAACATCATCTGCGCATAATGCAAAACCGCAGATGCCGGCTCAATCAAAAACGGAGCATGCGGCTCAATACGTGGGCTGTGCCAACCTTTTCCTTCGTCATATTCCATGACGAACATATGATCTGTGAAATAGCGAGCAAAGCCGAGCTTGGTTTCGTCCTCGGGACGGGGCTTCGGGTTGGTTGTTCTGGTTACGGGAATGTTCATAAAGAAACCTTCTTTCTTATAATTGATAAATATTGGGACGGCGGTCTTTTAATACCGGAATGGAATTTCGGATGCCGTCAAGAACGCTAAAATCACATTGTGCTGTCAATAATTCTTCGTTTTCCTTTGCTAAAGCCAGCGTTTCACCCCAAGGGTCGATGATCGCAGAGTTTCCGCCGTAGACCGTTTCGCCTGCGGTGCCGCAAGAATTGCAGCAAACCAAGAACATTTGATTTTCGATGGCTCGGGCAGTTGTCAATGTGCGCAGGTGGAAGGTTCGGATCTTGGGCCATTGTGAGACAACGAACAACATATCAAGCCCTTGAAGCGCCAAAGAGCGTGTCAATTCCGGAAAACGGATATCGTAGCAAATGATCAGACCGCAGTCTCTTCCGTCTAACGTAAAGCGGCAAAGATGATCACCTGGAGTGAAATAATTGTCTTCGCCCATGGGGGTAAAAAGATGCGTTTTATCATAGCTTGCGATGCAATTGCCGTCACGATCAAAAACGGTTGCGGTGTTAAAAACAGTATTGTCTCTTAAATTTGCGACGCTGCCGGCAATGATATTGACATGATAATCCTTCGCCAATGCGCCGATCTCAGCCTTGACACGGGCGCAATCGTTGTCGCAAAGCAAAGGCAGATCCTCTTTTGGGAAAAAGCCTGTATTCCAAGTTTCGGGCAACACGATCACATCGGGAGCTTGCAGCATAGCCTTTACGATCAACTCTTTCGCACGAGCAAAGTTTTCGTCAGGAGCTGCAAATTTCATATCCATTTGAATGCAGGTCACCTTCATGCCTTATAATCCTTTCCCAAGGCAAGCGCCTTTCGATTGAGGTCGATCAGATCTGCCTTGCGAGGGGGAACGACCTTCAAAAGTGCCTCATCCAATGTTTCTTCGGAAATACAGCCGGTCTGCTTCACCAGTGCTCCGAGAAGAATCATATTTGCAAGAGAAGGTGCGCCGATATCGTGCGCCATCTGTGTTGCCGGGATGTAATATACTTCTACATCGTCACGCTCAACCTTGCGGGAAATCAGAGCGCTGTCGATGAAGATCTTTCCGCCGGGGGCGACTTGGGACTCATATTTGTCCAACGACGGTGTGTTCATGACCATCAAAATATTAGGATGGTGAACGATTGGGGAACCAACCTCACGATCGCTGAGAATGACACTGCAATTTGCTGTGCCGCCACGCATTTCGGGTCCGTAAGAAGGGAGCCAGCTGAGCTGACGGTTTTCGAGCAAACCGCCATATGCCAAGACCTTGCCTGAGAACAAAAGTCCTTGACCACCGAAGCCTGCAATTACAATTTGATTTTCACGCATCGATTAACCCTCCTTGTCCTTATAAACGCCCAAGGGATAGTAGGGGATCATCTTTTCATCGATCCATTCCAGCGCCTTCTGCGGTGTCATGCCCCAGTTGGTCGGGCAGGAGGAAAGAACCTCAACCAAAGAAAAGCCCTTTCCGTCAAGCTGGTTTTGGAACGCCTTTTTAATTGCTTTCTTGGCACGATTGACGTTTTTAACGTTGTTGACGGTGACACGCTCCAAGTAAGCCGGACCATCTAACGAGCTGAGCATTTCACATACTCGTACGGGATAGCCTTGTGTGTCAACGTTTCTGCCGTAAGGAGAGGTCTGTGTGACCTGACCAGGCAGGCTTGTGGGTGCCATCTGACCGCCTGTCATGCCGTAAATTGCATTGTTGATGAAAATAACGGTGATGTTTTCGCCACGGGCGGCAGCGTGCACGGTCTCGCACATGCCGATGGAAGCCAAGTCACCATCTCCCTGATAGGTGAAAACAACATTTTCGGGAAGAGAACGCTTAATACCTGTAGCGACAGCAGGTGCACGACCATGTGCAGCCTCAACCATATCGCAGGCAAAATAATTATATGCAAGCACCGAACAGCCAACCGGTGCAACGCCGACGGTCTGCCCTTCAATGCCAAGCTCATCAATAACCTCCGCAACCAAGCGGTGAATGATGCCATGGGTACAGCCGGGGCAGTAGTGCAAAACGGCATCAGTCAATGCTTTTGGTTTTTCAAATACGATCATCTCACTGCCTCCTTATTTCGTGATCTCATAGAGCTTTTCTAAAACTTCCTCGGGCGAGGGGATCATGCCGCCGACACGGGTGCAGCCATAAACAGGCTTTTTGCAGCGTGTCGCAAGCTCGACATCCTCACGCATTTGACCCATGCTGAGCTCGACTACAAGGAAGGATTTGACAAGGTCTGCTGCGGCGAGTAAAGGCTTTTTGGGGAAGGGCCAAAGGGTGATCGGGCGGATCATACCGACCTTGATCCCTTTTGCACGTGCCTCCAAAATCGCATTTCTGGAAACACGAGCGGTAATGCCGCAGGAAACGACACAATATTCCGCATCGTCCATCATAAATTCTTCCCACATGCACTCATTTTCTTCGATCTCCGCATAGCGGCGGAAACGCTCCAAATTCAGCTGTTCCAGCTCAGCAGGGGAGAGATAGAGGGAATTTGCGATGTTGTGCTTACGCTTGCCCTGCGTGCCTGTGGTTGCCCATTCGGGTGCTTCAGGAGCAGCTTCGAGCTTTTCCGGCAAGACAACAGGCTCCATCATCTGACCCATTGTGCCATCAGCAAGCAGCATTGCCGGCATGCGGTATTTTTCAGCAAGCTCGAAGCCCTTGAGTGTCAAATCAGCCATTTCTTGTACGCTTGACGGTGCGAGCACCAAAACATGGAAGTCACCGTGTCCGGGACCTCTGGTGCAGAGGAAATAGTCCGACTGCGACGGCTGAATACCGCCCAAGCCGGGACCGCCTCGCTGTACGTTGACGATCAAAGCAGGCAAATCAGCACCTGCCAAGTAGGAAATACCTTCGCATTTGAGTGCAATGCCGGGACTCGAGGATGAGGTCATCGCACGCTTGCCTGTAGCGGCAACACCGTAGACCATGTTGATCGCTGCAATTTCGCTCTCGGCTTGGAGAAATACGCCGCCGATTTTTGGCATTCTCTTTGCCATATAAGCGGCAACCTCGGTCTGTGGCGTGATCGGATAACCAAAATAGTGACGGCAGCCTGCTAAAATCGCAGCTTCCGCAATGGCTTCGTTGCCTTTCATCAATACTTTTTCCATAATTGCCTACCTTTCTACCGTGATCACGCAATCAGGACACATGGTTGCGCAGAATGCACACCCGATACAATCTTCGGGCTTTGTTAATTCGACGGGGGAATGCCCCTTTTGATTCAGCCTTGTTCTCGAAAGTGCAAGCAGCCCCTTCGGACAGGCATTGACGCAAAGACCGCAGCCTTTGCACAATTCTTCTTTGAATGTCAGTTTAGCCATGTGTGGCCTCCGTTCTAAGTTCGTAGTATTGTTCCTGTAAATGTATGGGGAACAGGTCGTTCATATGTGATTGCAATTCAGAATATAACGGGTGGTGAATCGTTGTCATTTTAAGCGGAAGACCGCTTGCTTTGCACACGCCTTTTGCATAATCCAATGATGCAAGGATGTCCTCCTTTGTGGTATGGCGCCCCAAATTTGTGTTATTGACAACGGCGGTGAAGGGAAGTGAGCATGCTGTTTCGATCTCACGCATGACATGAAGCGTCTCTTCCACAGAGCGAGTCAGTGGGCGAGAACGGTTGATCACAAAAAGCATCTCATAATCATTCTCTTCTTTGATCATCGGAGCGTATCTGCCAAGTGCCAACGCACCACGATCATCGCCGCCGATATCCAATACGCCATGCGTCGTTCGGCTGTCGATTAGACTGTAAACCTCTGCCGGCATGGCAGGAACATCTAAGTTGCTGTTGGCAAAAGGGGAACAGATCAAATCAATTCCAAGAGAATTAAGCAGCTTTTCGCTGTCCTTTGTTCTGAAATAAGGATTAACGATGTCCAAATCTGCAATCGTCACAGCGAAGCCTTGCTTTCGCAAATATGCAGCATAATTTACCGCAATATTGGTCTTTCCGCTTCCATAGTGCCCTGCAAAGAGGGTCAAACGGCGTATCATAGCTGCTTGCGGATGATCTTTCCGCTGGTCGTTTTGGGAAGGCTTTCTCTGAATTCAACGATTCGGGGATATTTATAAGGCGCTGTACGAGATTTGACGTAGTTCTGAATTTCTTTTTTCAGCTCATCAGATGCTTGCGTGCCCTTGACAAGCACGATGCTTGCCTTGACAATCTGCCCACGCACTTCATCGGGCGCAGCAGAAACGCCGCATTCCAAGACATAGGGAAGCTCCATGATAACATTTTCAATTTCGAACGGTCCAATGCGATAGCCCGAGGACTTGATCACATCATCGGCACGTCCGACATACCAGAAGAAGCCGTCTTCGTCCTTCCAAGCGAGGTCGCCTGTGTGATAGAAGCCGTCACGCCATGTTTTGGCGGTGACATCAGGGCTGCCTTCGTAAGCATAGCTTAGACCACAAGGAAGCTCGTTTGCAATGTTGATACAGATCTCTCCGGTCTCACCGGGTGCAGCAGGGGAGCCGTCAGCGCTGAGCAGGTGTACATCATAAAGGGGGACGGGCTTGCCCATCGAACCGATCTTGTGCTTGCCGCCAATGAGGTTGCCGATGATCAATGTGCTTTCGGATTGACCGAAGCCCTCCATGATTTGAAGCCCAGTTGCCTTCTGGAACTGTCGGAAAACCTCGGGATTGAGCGCTTCGCCTGCGATGGAGGCATGCTCGATCGAGCTCAGATCATATTTGCTCAAATCACCCTTGATCAGCATGCGGTACATCGTCGGAGGTGCGCAGAAGGTTGTGATACGATGCTTGGCAAACAACGGAAGGATTTTTTCTGCATCGAAGCGGTCAAAGTCATAGACAAAGATCGCTGCTTCGCACAGCCACTGACCGTAGAGCTTGCCCCAAAGAGCCTTTGCCCAGCCTGTGTCGGATATGGTCAAATGCAGACCATCGGGATTGACTCGGTGCCAATATTTTGCAGTAATAAAATGACCCAAGGGATATTTGTAATTGTGTGCTGCCAGCTTCGGATAGCCCGATGTGCCTGATGTGAAGAACATCAGCATTGGATCGTTTCCGCACGGTGTGTCTTCATTTCGATGGAAGTGGCTACTGAACATGGCATATTCTTCATTAAAGTCATGCCAGCCTTCTTTTTGACCATTTACCATGATCAGGTGCTTGACCTGCGGACACTTCGATGCGGCGCTCGCAACTTCATCTGCAGTAGCTCCGTCTGCTGTGCAAAGAATTGCACGGACATCTGCTGCATTGAAACGATATGTAAAATCGTGTGCCTGGAGCTGATTCGTTGCAGGGATCGCAACAGCGCCAAGCTTGTGCAAGCCCAAAAGTGCAAACCAAAATTGATAATGCCGCTTGAGCACGAGCATGACTCGATCGCCACGGCGAATGCCCAAGGATTTGAAATAGTTTGCGGCTCTGGCAGATTCCTTCTTGACATCCAAGAAGGTAAATCGGCGCTCGGTTCCATTTTCGGAAATGTGCAGCATTGCAAGCTTTTCAGGCTTACGTTCTGCCAAAGCATCGACAACATCAAAAGCAAAATTAAATCGATCTTCATTTTGAAAAGCGATTTTTTCAATGCCGCCGGAGACGTTTTCCGTAGGTATGATAAAATCGTGATAGATGCGTCTTTCTTCGTCTTTTTCCGTTGCTGACGGCGTCGGAAGCTTCTCAGCTTTCGGCGTTAAGCCGACATCGTCTGAAGGATTCAAAACCATCGCATAGAAGGCGCAATCCTCACCACCGACAGCGATCATGCCGTGAGGTGTGGAGCTGTCATAATAAATGCTGTCGCCCTCGTGCAGAATCTCGGTATGCTCACCGATTTGAATCTTCATGCTGCCCTTGATCACAAGGTCACACTCCTGACCGTCATGTGTGGTCAGCTCGATGTCCTCGTGCTCAGCGTCCTGGTTATATTGAATGACAACATATAAAGGCAACGCAACACGATTACGGAAGTCTGCTGCGAGGTTATAGTAGGTCATACGATGCGCCTGCTCGATCTTTTGACCACGCCCCGATCGAGTGAGGGTATAAGAACGCAGCTTCGGGCTGTGACCTTCGATCAGGTCAGTCACGTCAACGCCAAAGCTTAGGGCGCAGCGATAAAGAAATGCGATATTCAGATCGGTCTGCCCTGCCTCACAGAGCTCGTATTCGCTAATTGTGATACCGGTGCGCTTTGCCATTTCAGCAACGCTCAAGCCAGTGATCTCGCGCAATTCGCGGATACGAGATGCCATCTCCCGAATTTTATATTCCAAACCTGTTAGTTTTTGTTCCTGCATAGCTCCTCCTGTATGAGAATAGTAAAAGCTCGTCTCAAAGATTGATCCTTTGAGACGAGCTGAAAATACAACCCGCGGTACCACTCAAATTGCATCCGTTCGGATGCCACTCAATAGGCGGTTAACGCAGCTAACGCGAGAGAGGTCTAATCGCCAGTAAGCTTTCTTCTCTCCGACTCGGGAGCGACAAGACTTCCACATCACCATGGCTTGCACCGACCGCCAATTCTCTGCAGATGATTTGTGCAGAAATCTCTCTCCGTCTTTGTCTTTATAGAATCATATCATGTCGAGGTTCATTTGTCAACACTTTTTGCAAGTAAAGAGTTAAAGTTTATTTCGGATAATTTTACCGCTGATCGTCTTGGGCAGGCTCTCACGGAACTCCACGATACGAGGATATTTATAAGGTGCGGTACGAGATTTGACATAGTTTTGAATCTCTTTTTTCAATTCCTCGGTCGCCGCTGTGCCCTTGACCAAAACGATGCTTGCCTTAACAACCTGACCACGCACCTCGTCAGCTGCTGCGCTGACGCCGCACTCGAGTACATAGGGAAGCTCTGTGATCACGCTTTCGATCTCGAACGGTCCAATGCGATAGCCGGAGGACTTGATCACATCGTCCACGCGACCAACATACCAGAAATATCCGTCCTCATCTCGCCAGGCGACATCACCTGTATGATAATAGCCGTCATGCCAAACGTCGTTGGTGCGTTCTTCATCACGATAATAGCCCATAAACAGACCGCAGGGGATTTTTTTGCTGGTCTTGATGCAAATTTCGCCACTGACACCTGTTGTGCATTCGTTGCCATCGGGATCGAGAAGATGCACATCAAAGTGCGGCATTGCCTTGCCCATTGAGCCAAATCTCGGCGCATGTCCCATGAGATTGCCAATGGAAAGGGTTGTTTCTGTCTGACCGTAGCCCTCCATGATGCGCAGACCTGTCTGCTTTTCAAACACACGGTAAACCTCAGGATTCAGCGCTTCGCCTGCGCTGGTAATATGCTGCAGGGAGGAAAAATCATAGCTGCTAATATCCTGTCGGATCATCATGCGATACATGGTAGGCGGTGCGCAGAAGGTCGTGATGCCATATTTTGCAAACATCGGTAGAATTTCCGCTGCATCAAAGCGGTCAAAGTCATAGGTAAATACAGCACCCTCGCACAGCCACTGACCGTAGAGCTTGCCCCAAAGTGCTTTGCCCCAACCGGTTTCTGAGATGGTAAAGTGCAGACCTTCTGAAGATACTCCGTGCCAATATTTCGCCGTGACAAAATGCGCAAGGGGATAGCGGTAATCATGCGTTGCGATCTTGGGATAGCCTGTTGTACCGGAGGTAAAGAACATCAGCATCGGATCCTTGCCGCAAGGGGCATCCTCTGTGCGCTCAAAACGGCTGCTGTAAAGTCCAAATTCTGCATCGAAATCATGCCATCCGTCACGGCTGCCACCGACAATGATCTTTGTTTTCAAATCTGAGTATTCTTTGGCAGCTACATCGACCGCATCTGCGGTAGAACCGTCTGCGGTGCAGAGGATTGCACTGACGCCTGCCGCCTTAAAACGATAGCTGAAATCGTGCTCTAAAAGCTGATTGGTTGCAGGAATGGCGATCGCACCGAGCTTGTGCAGACCCAAAATCGCATACCAGAATTGATAGTGGCGCTTGAGTACCAGCATCACACGGTCGCCACGCTTAACGCCAAGAGCTTTGAAATAGTTCGCCGCTCTGGAAGAACCCTTGCGCATATCCTCAAAGGTAAGATCACGTTCGTTTTGATGCTTGTCCAAATGCAGCATTGCACGCTTGTTGGGGTATTTCTTGGCGATCTCATCGACGATATCAAAGGCAAAGTTAAAGCTATCTTCCTGCTTAAACGCGATTGTTTGAAGTGCGCCGTCGGAATTTTCCGTTGTCTCAATGAATTTTTGACAAATATACGGTTCACTGCGCTTTGCGCTGATCAAGCTGCGACGAATCTCTTGTTCCTCAACTTCTTCTCCGGGAAGGACCACGGCGCAGAAGAGACAATCGCGACCGTCCACAGCAACCATGCCGTGCGGAATCGAGGAGTTGTAATAAATACTGTCGCCCTCGTCAAGATATTCGATATGATCACCGATTTGAACCTTCAAGCGACCACGCAGAACCAGATCAAATTCCTGTCCGCTGTGCGTTGCAAGCTGAATGGGACGCTGCTCCTGTTCCTTGTTATATTCATAGGTGACCCAATAAGGTTCGGCGATCTTCGAACGGAAGCGGGGTGCCAAATTGACGATCGAGATACCTTCTTCTTTGGCGGTTTGCTTACCCATACCTTTACGAGTGACAGCATAGGAGGAAAGGTGAGCACTATGTCCTTCTAAAAGCTCCGAAATCTCAATTCCGAAGGATAGGGCACATTTATGAATGAATGAAAAGGGAAGATCAACGGTTCCTGTTTCATAGGAGCGATAAAGCTCTGCCGAAATTGCTGTTCTTTCCGCCATTTCTTCGATCGAATAGCCTTCGATTTGTCGCATTTCGCGAATACGAAGGGCAATTTCCATTAATTGTGTTGTGCTTGACATCGATGATTCCTCCTTGAAGAAAATAAAAAAACGTCTCAAGATCTCTCTTGAGACGAGCATACATTTCGCCCGCGGTACCACTCAATTTCGGCAAAAACCGCACTCTTCGAGCTCAAACAAGCTCTAATCCTTAACGCAGATATACGGGAGAGCCTACTGGGTGTGATCTTTGGGTCTCCGGCTCGGAAGGGATGGGTACTGAATCAAATGCTGCCGATTTACACCAAACATCGGCTCTCTGAAAGCACTAAAATTCGACCGTCTTCGTCAACGCTTTTGCTTTATTGCATTTACTTTATCACACTGAAAAGCGATTGTCAATATTTTTCTTGACAATTTCATGTTTTTGTGATTTAATGCTTTTAACAGCAAAAGATGTTGACGGAGCTAAGTTGAATCTGTTTGCGTTTTCAGAGAGTCGGCGGTCGCTGCGAGCCGATAAACGTGGATTTGACGCTCTCCCTCCCGAGTCGGCTTTGCGAGAATGTAGTGAAGCACGGTTGCCCCGTTATCGGCAGAAGGCTTGTTTGAGCCTGAGAGTGATCCCTCCGGGGATAAGCAGGGTGGTACCGCGAATTTTGAAATTCGTCCCTGAAGCGTGAGCTTCAGGGATTTTTTTGTTAGGAGAACAATTATGAAGTCGATCAAAATCAGTGATGTTACAATGCAGCAGGGCGATTGTCTGAGTTTTAAGGAAAAGATCGAGCTTGCCAAGCTTTTAGATAAGCTTGGTGTGAGCGTGATCGAATTGGATGGGATCAAGCGGACGAAGATCGATACCTTGCTGATCAAATCGATCGCACTTGCCGTTAAGCAGAGCATTGTTGCCGTACCTGTGGAATTAAATGCCCAAAGCGTTGCAATGAGCATACAGGCGTTAAAGGAAGCAAAACATCCTCGTTTGCAGGTAAGAGCTTCTGTCAGTGCAGTGCAGATGGAATATCTGTTCCACAAGAAGCCTGAGGCGATGCTTGCTTCGATCGAAGAAACGGTCAAAAATTGCCGTGAGGTCTGCGATGATGTTGAATTTATTGCCGATGATGCTACACGTAGCGACTCAACTTTTTTGATCCGTGCGCTCAAGACCGCAATGGATGCAGGCGCGCAGAGCGTCACACTTTGTGATGCTGCAGGAACGATGCTGCCTGATGAATTCAAGGCATTTGTCCAATCTGTCTATGATGCACTGCCTGAATTGAAAGAAATTCATGTTGGTGTACGCTGCAATGATACACTCAGCATGGCAAATGCCTGTGTGGTTGCTTCACTTTCGTGTGGAGTCGATGAAATCAAGGCTGCGGTTTGCCCTCGCAACACGGCAAGCGTTGAAAATATTGCCCGTGTGATTGCTGCAAAGGAGGACGCTTTTGCGCTGCGAAGCACGATCCAAACCACGCAGATGCGAAGAATTTGCAAGCAGATCGAACGAATGTGCACGATTCAAAAAAGCGATACCTCGCCGTTTGAAAGTGGTGTTCGAGAAGGTGACGAGAGCGATTATTTAACAGTGCATGACGATGTTTCAACGGTTGCGCAGGCGGTCGTTCATTTGGGCTATGATCTTTCCGAAGAGGACAGTGCGGCTGTTTATGAGGCATTTAAGTCAATTGCCGAGAAGAAGGAAAAGGTCAGCGCAAAAGAGCTTGACGCCATTGTGGCATCGGCTGCGATGCAGGTGCCGCCGACATATGTTCTTGACAATTATGTCATCACCGCAGGCAACACGATCTCAGCAACTGCACATATGAAGCTCAAACGACAGGATGCTAATTTAGAGCGCGTTTGCATTGGTGATGGTCCAATTGATGCGGCTTTTTTGGCAATTGAGCAGATCGTGGGCAGACATTATGAACTCGACGATTTCCAAATTCAATCTGTCACCGAGGGTACCGAGGCAATGGGTCAGACGGTGGTCAAGCTGCGCTCGGAAGGAAAGCTCTATTCAGGCTGTGGTATTTCAACCGATATCGTCGGTTCGAGTATCCGAGCTTATTTGAGCGCATTGAATAAAATCGTATACGAGGAGGCGGAGGTATGAAGCTCTCCTTTTCCACAAGAGGTTGGCTGGATTTGCCGTGGCAAGCGCAGATAGATGCGGCAATCGACATGCGTTTTCACGGAATTGAGGTCTATAATCTGCATAAAAGCGCCATGACAGAGCGTGGCGGCGCTTTTGAGAAGTATCAGTTGGCAGTGACTGCACGTCAGCTTAGAGAGAAAAAGCTGGCAATTCCATGCTTTGACACGTCGTGCGATTTGTCAGATGAAGGCGAAAAGATTGAAATGCTTTATGATTTGATGAACATCGCACGACAGATGAAGGTGGAATATGTCGTCGCCTGTGCACTGACGGAGAATGAAGTGCTTGTGCGTGAACGGATTGCAAAGCTACTGGACAATGCACAGGAGCTCGGCGTTACATTGCTGATCAAAACGAGTGGCATTTTTGCAGATACGGCAAGGCTTCGAAATGTGATGGATGAATTTGCGTCCGATCATCTCGGTGCACTTTGGGATATGCATCATCCTTATCGGGATATGGGCGAGAGCGCAGACACAACGATCAAGAATTTAGGTGCCTATGTGCGCCATGTGCATCTGCGTGATTCGGATAATAAGGATACTTATAATCTGATCGGAGAGGGAACACTTCCCGTTGCCGATATGATGCGTGCGCTGTCCTCGATCAACTACGATGGCTTTATTTCGTTGGAATGGAAGCCCGAATGGATGGAGGATCTGCAGGAGCGTGACATTATTTTTCCGTATTTTGTCAATTATATGAACCGCTTTGACTCGCCCCGAAGCATGAAAAAGTCTCTTTATTTCAACCACGATCACTCAGGTCAGTTCCTGTGGAAAAAAGATGAACTGATTGATCTGACATTCCCACAGCTGTTGGACCGTGTGGTTGAGGAATTCCCGGATCAGTATGCGTTTAAGTATACGACCTTAGACTATACACGAACATACGAAGAATTCAGAGAAGATGTTGATAATTTCGCAAGAGCATTGATCTCCATGGGTGTACGTGCAGGCAGTAAGGTCGCAATATGGGCAACAAATGTGCCTGCGTGGTATATTACATTTTGGGCGGCAACGAAGATCGGTGCGATCTTGGTGACGGTCAATACGGCTTACAAGATCCATGAAGCGGAATATCTGCTCAGACAGTCCGACACGCACACTCTCGTGATGATTGAATCATGCTTGGATTCTAATTACAAAGAGATCATAAATACCCTTTGTCCTGAAATTGAGAACACGAAAGTGGGAAAGAGCTTGCATTGCAAACGTCTGCCATTTTTGCGGAATGTAATTACGGTTGGCTTCCGCCAAAACGGCTGTTTGACATTTGATGAAGCGATGGAACGAGCAAGCTTAACGCCGATTGAAGAAGTCCATCGCATGGCAGCGAATGTCAGAGCCAACGATGTTTGCAATATGCAGTATACATCGGGCACAACAGGCTTTCCCAAAGGTGTTATGTTGACACACTACAATGTTGTCAATGATGGAAAATGTATCGGTGACCGTATGGATCTGTCCACTGCCGATCGCATGATGATCCAGGTACCGATGTTCCACTGTTTCGGCATGGTGCTTGCAATGACAGCTGCTATGACCCACGGTGCAACGCTGTGTCCGTTGCCGTATTTTTCGGCAAAATCCTCGCTTGCGTGCATCAATCAGGAGCATATTACCTGCTTCCACGGCGTGCCGACGATGTTCATTGCAATGTTTAACCATCCGGATTATAGAAAAACCGACTTTTCCTATATGCGTACAGGCATTATGGCTGGTGCCGGCTGTCCGCCTGATTTGATGCGCAGAGCGGCGCAGAAAGACGAGATGAATATGCGAGGGATCGTCAGCGTTTACGGTCAGACGGAATCTGCACCGGGCAGCACGATGTCCTCCTGGGATGATCCAATCGATTTGCGATGCGATACGGTCGGTTATGCGTTCCCACATATTCAATGCAAGATCATCGATCCCGAGACAGGCGAAGAAGTTCCTGATGGTGTCAACGGCGAATTCTGCTCTCGCGGGTACAACACGATGAAGGGCTATTACAAGATGCCCGATGCAACTCGTGACACGGTGGACAGCGAAGGCTGGCTGCATTCCGGCGATTTGGCGTGCAGAGATCAGGATGGAAATTATCGCATTACAGGCAGACTCAAGGACATGATCATCCGTGGCGGTGAAAACATTTATCCCAAAGAAATCGAGGAATTTATCTATACACATCCGAAGGTCAGAGATGTTCAAGTCATCGGTGTGCCGGATAAAAAATACGGTGAGGAGATCATGGCGTGCATCATCCTCAAAGAGCACGGCTCGGTTTCTGAACAGGAAATGACGGATTTTATTAAGGCGAGTATGGCACGTCACAAGGTACCGAAATATATCTGCTTTGTCGATTCTTTCCCGATGAATGCGGCAGGAAAAATTTTGAAATACAAAATGCGCGAAGAAGCGGTCGAACGGCTGAAGCTCCAAGGGGACGGCATCGACACCGCAAAATCAACGATATAATCCAAAACAGCGGTACTGCATCGTACCGCTGTTTTTATGATGGAAAAATGATGCAAATTTGTTGCAAAATTAGAATCGTAATGTTTGTCAAATTCCGATTTATCTTTCAGTTCGCGCAGGCTAAGGCTTCTCCTTGATGAGAAGCTGTCAGCGCAGCTGACTGATGAGGTGTGCAGAAAAAGTTGCTTTTTTACAATAGCTTTCGGCAAATTCGTAATCTTTCCACCTCATCTGCCCCTTCGTGGCACCTTCTCCTCAAGGAGAAGGCTTTCCTCTGTACAAATCCGAAACTGCCCGGTAAATCGGAAATTACTTAATGTGTTAGCAAATTTTAGAAAAGAAGGTGTACAAATGAAAATATTGATTGTTGAGGATGAACGTCCGATTGCAAATCTCATCGACTTGAATTTATCGGCAAGTGGATATCAATGCAGCTGTGTCTATGACGGTTTGGAGGCTGCGGATTTGATCGAGAATCATACATATGATCTGATTTTGCTCGACATTATGCTACCGGGGGCGAGCGGCTATGAGCTGTTGGAGCAAATTCGTCCGTTAGGAACACCTGTGATCTTTATCACAGCGAAGGGAAGCTTGCAGGATCGTGTGCAGGGGCTGCGTGCAGGTGCAGATGATTATTTGGTCAAGCCCTTTGAGATCGTTGAGCTGATCGCTCGAGTCGAAAGTGTTTTGCGCAGAACCGGAAAAACCGAGGAACGCTATGAGATCGGGGATGTCATCATTGAGCCAAAATCGATGCTCGTCAGTAAAAAGGGTGTGCCGATCATGTTAACACACAAGGAATACGAGCTGTTATTGCTGTTCGTCAGAAACAGAAATATTGCACTTTTCCGAGATACGATCTATGAGCGTGTCTGGGAAACGGAATACAACGGAGATAGCCGCACAGTTGATTTGCATGTGCAAAGACTCAGAAAAAAACTCGGCTGGCAGAAATGCTTGGTTGCAATCTATAAGGTTGGGTATCGGTTGGAGGCATAGAATGAAGTTTTCGTGGAAAATGATCCTGCTGACAACGATACTTTTGACTCTGTCGCTTTCGATTGGCGGATACAGTGTGGTTAGCTTATCATTTGAAGATCGACTCTCGTCGCAGATGGATATTGCACAGGAGGAAATGAGACTTTTTTCGACAATGCTGCGTGCGATCACATCAGCCGATCAAGAGATCAAGTCAACAACGGAACTAAAACAGCTTATGCAGGAGCTTACCAAAACAGGCGGAGCTTTGAGCAGCTATGAGTTTTCGCTTTGGGACGAAGAAAAACAGCTTATTTTTCAGACAGCGAATATGCACTCCGATGCGGTATATGCTCCACAGAAGCTATACGCATCGCAAAGCTGGATCAGTGAGAATGAATATATAGTAACAACGCTTTCTCTTGAGATTTGCTCTCTTCATTGCTTTGTGCAAAGAGAAAATGATGTTTCGATGCTTTACCTGCAAACGCAAGAGAATTTATCACGTTATCAATATATCATGCTTGCGATTTTGGCAATTGCGGTAGCGATGACAACGCTTTTTACCTTGGTATTAACAAGACCGTTGAGCAAGATTTCAAGAACTGCAAAGCGGCTTTCTTCGGGCTATTATGACAGACGTGTTAATGTACGCGCAAAAGATGAGTTCGGACAGGTCGCAAAAGATTTTAACGACATGGCGGATGTACTGGAACAAAAAATTGCGGAGCTTGCCGAAGCGCTCAGAAGGCAAAAGGATTTTACCGCAAGCTTTGCTCATGAATTAAAAACGCCATTGACTTCCGTTATTGGTTATGCAGATACGCTCAGAAGCCGTGAGCTGTCGGCGCAAAAGCGCTTTGAAGCGGCAGATTACATTGTTTCCGAAGGCAAACGTTTGGAGGCAATGTCGTTTGCGCTGTTGGACTTATTTGCATTAGAGAGGCAGAAGCCTGATTTTAAGCTTTGCTCCATGAAAAGGCTTTCACTTGAGGTCGAAAAAAGCTGCGCTTTTATGTTAAAACAGAAACAGATTACACTTCGATTGAATGTAGAGGATCGGAGCCTCTTTGTCATGCCTGAGTTGCTGCATAATTTGCTATACAACCTGATCGACAATGCAAGAAAAGCATCTGATGAAGGCAGCAATATTCTTTTAAGCGGCGAAATGCGCCCTAACGGATATTTGCTTTGTGTTACGGATGAAGGAAGAGGTATGTCGCAGGAGGTTTTTCCACGCTTGACCGAGCCGTTTTATATGGTGAACAAATCCCGTGCAAGGGCGGACGGTGGAGCAGGTTTAGGTTTGGCACTATGTGAACGCATTGCGGCGCTTCACGGCACACAGCTCAGATTTGAAAGTGTGGTCGGAAGGGGAACGAGAGTATCGATCTGTTTGGGAGGTGAGGCGTAGTGAAAAAAGGGCTGATCATGATTCTTATGATTGGTGCAGTTGTGGCATCGGGCTTCATGCTTCCGAAATGGTTGCTTGGGCATCAAATGCAAAAGTCGCACGAATGGGAACTTAAAAGCGATCTTTCACTTCAGGTTAGCTTGGACGAAGATATCGATCTTTTTAAGCGGCTTCAACTTCTAAATGACCCAAATGCACAAGCGGTTGCATTGGACATCACCGACGATCAAATCACCGAGGCGATGCAGATCCTGCAAAAAGAATTTGAAGACCTGCTTGAATATGGATATCAATCTTCGCCAATTGCTGTGGAAGAATTTGAACATCACTATGATGTTGAGCATTTGGTTTATATTGATGAACAGCAGATATTAAGAGTCTATCGGATTGTGTCGGAAAGTGCATTCGCCATCATTGACCGAGAAAGCAATAAAATCCTTTGCATCGGAAGTGCGATCGCTCCTTGGGAACGAGCGGCGGATGTCCTAAACGTAACATTCGGTGAAGAGCTATTGTCCGTAAAAACAATCGAAGCATTTGCTAAATATTATGATATGACCATTGAGGATATCAAAATCAGTGAAACCTATTATGATGACGGTGAAAATTGGGCTGTGATCTCGGGCTATCTTTTGAATGCCGAGGGAGAACGTCTTGGTTTTGGTCTTAATTTCAATCTAAATACCGAAATAATCCGTTGGACAAGCATTGATGATTCCATTATGAATGCAGAAGTTTCGGAAGCTGAGGATGCAGATATGATGCAAGATTGACGAAAAGCAGATGCAAGTGAATGCTATTCTTTTTCTGACAAACAGAAAAGGAAGTACATATCATGATCGAATTTACGGAGCTTGTAAATGCGCAGGAATTGGACGAGTTTGTAAAACAGCATAAAAAATGTCACTTTATGCAAACATCGCTATGGGGACGAGTAAAAAATGATTGGTCGTGGCACGGTATCATTTGCCGTGATACAGATCGAAAAATTCGAGGCACCATGACGCTGCTGTCAAGAAAGCTGAAATGGAAAAATACTTCCATCCTCTATGCGCCAAGAGGTCCAATTTATGACCATGGAGATCAAAAGACGCTTTTGAAGCTTTTAGAAGCGGCAAAAGAGCTTGCGTATCGCTTGAATGCGGTTTTCCTCCGCTTGGATCCGATGGTGCGCGAGGAGGATAGTGCATTTATCTCATGGATGAAAAGAGAGGGCTTTGTCTGTGATCAAGCAGACAACTATTCCTTGTATCAGCCGAGAATGTGCTATTTGCTTGATCTACACGAAAAAACGCCAAAAGACTTGGAAAAAAGCTATCATCCATCGACAAGGCGTCACTTGCGTACTGCTGTAAAAAATGGTGTTCGGATCGAAAGGTCGAGCGACATGGATGCTTTTTATGCGCTGATGCGGAAAACTGCGCAGCATAACGGCTTTTCGCTCAGGGAGTATCACTATTTCAAACGCTTTTTAGATCAGATGGAGGAGCGTGCAAGGCTTTATTTAGCGTGGGAAAACAACCGTGCAATTGCAGGCAGCATTGCGGTTTTTATGGGCGATCGAGCGTGGTATATGTACGGCGCTTCCGATCCAGAGAATCGAAAATCGCATCCCAATGAGCTTCTGCAATGGCAGATGCAAAGCGATGCAATTTTGGAAGGTTGTCGTTATTTTGATATGCGTGGGGTGGAAGGTTATCCCGTGCAAGGCAATCCAAAGCTCGGACTTCATCAGTTCAAACAAGGCTTTTCAGCGCAGTTTGTTGCCTATGCAGGACAGTTTGACTATGTGTGCAAGCCGTTCATTTATCGATTGCTGAAATTGTATGCTAAAATATTTTAGGAGAGAAGTGCTTAACTTCTCTCCTAAACTTTTATACTAATTCTTAATAAAACGGTTTCATCGTTTTATTACCCACTCTGCGAGCGGGTGGCGGCGTAGTCGACAAGAATGTTGTACAATACTTTTCTTGCCGCCACAGGCGGTGCAGGACGTTCATCTTGCAATAAAATGGTTTTCAAACCATTTTATCAAGAAACAGTATTATAAATATTTGCATATTTTTGTCTGCATGAATTTCTCATTCAGCTTTTCAAGCAGCCTCGGAAGCTTGGTAAAGCGTGCAACCAACCAGCCAATTTCGGCAACTGCAATGCCAGACAGGACGTCCCAAACAACATGCTGCTTTGTGTGCAACGTTGAGAGGAATACCAAAACCGAGCCAATGAAGCATAAAATACAAACAAGCCATTTATAGCGCAGCTTCTTGCACTCAAATATGTAACGCGTGCCCATCCATGCAACAAAACAATGAATGGAGGGGAACAGGTTGGTCGGCGTGTCGATCCAATAAAGCAGGCGCATAAGCTCTGCGCTGATGCCGCCGCCTTCGATCTCAGGACGGACATTGGTTGCAGGCATTGCGATGAAAAAGATCAAGCAGATCATTTTTGCAACTGCGTCGGCGACAGCAAGCTGACAAGCTTTTTCTTGGCTCTCACGGGCGATAGTCGTATACTGATAGATCCAGAAGAAGTACGAACCGAAGTAGACCCAGATCCAAATCGGATCAAATCCAAAAAACGCATCCATCGAAGATGTGATATCGATCGGATCAAAGCTGATGAATGCTTGGATCACCTTCGCAAGCCCGTAGGAGCAAGCCATCATAATACCCGTCAGGCAAAGCGGCATTATGGCATAGGTCGGAATGACCTTGCGTAAAGTTTTGCGAATCATAGGTAAAACCTCTTATTTCTCTTCACGGAAAGCAAAGAATCGCTGACCGATATAATTAAAGCCGACAAACAGGCACATGCCTGCGAGCATGGCGACATTGTCACGTACTGTTACGCTTGCTGCGGAAAGAATCCATGAAACTAACGGCTGTGCAATGCCATAAGCAAGGGCGTAGCAGACAATGATGTTCAGTGCAAAGCGAAGCACGACACCGTAGCCGCTGCCCTGATATTTGAATGTGAAATAGCGATTTAAGAAGTAGCTCATTACGCTTGCCAAGGCGTAGCTGATGGCGGTGGAGGGCCAATAACCGATATGGAAAAGATTATAAAGCAGGAACATCAAGCCGTTACCGACAACAGTGTTCAAGATGCCGACCAAAAGGAACTTCCACATCTTCGCATCGAATAAAGACAGAATTTTCTCTTTCATAGCATAACTCCTAATTAAAATCTAATATAGCATACACCATTTTAAGTGAAAAAGCAAGAAAATTCCACTGTATTTTCACAGTGGAATTTTCTTGAACTTAAAAATTGGAAGAAAAAGTGTACTTTTGCTTCCAGTTTCTTTTGTATTACATTTTATATCCAAATTAAGTATAGCATAACAATTTTTACTTTTCAAGTGGAGTGGATGAAAAAGTACACTTTTATGTCCAGTCATAGCGTCAAGGACAAGTTGTTATTTGACGCTTTACCGCAGCAGAAAATATAAATTGAGAGGAGATCATTATGAAAACAAAACGATGTAAAAAACTGATAGCAATGCTGCTTTGCATGGCAATGCTGCTATCCATGTTCCCACTGACGCAAGTAAGCGCCTATTCCGAAACGGATATTGTTTACCCCGTCGAGGGCGGCAATATCTATTTCGACAAAGCAACCGGTACCATCACCGATTGCGACGATACCGTAACCAGCGCCGATATCCCAGCTGAAATCGACGGTGTCGCCGTCACGGACATCGGCAATAGTGCGTTCTATGGCTGCGACAGCCTGACGAGCGTGACGATTCCCGACAGCGTAACGCGCATCGGTAATGATGCGTTCTCTGACTGCTCCAGCCTGACGAGTGTGACGATTTCCGATAGTGTCACGACCATTGGAATGCAGGCATTTTCTTTCTGCAGCAGTCTAACAAGCGTAATGATTCCCGACAGCGTAACGATTTTTGGTCAGGGTGCTTTTCAAAACTGCTACAGTCTAACGAGCATAACGATTCCCAATAGTGTGACGAAAATCAGCGACAGATGTTTTCATAGTTGCAGCAATCTAACGAATATAACGATTCCCGATAGCGTGACAAACATTGGTAAGAGCAGTTTTTCATACTGCTACGACCTGACGGATGTAACAATTCCTAATAGTGTGATAAGTATTGAAAGTACGGCATTCCTTTCTTGCACCGGTCTGACAAGTGTGACGTTTCCCAACGGCGTGATGAGAATTGGTGATCAAGCATTCTCCGACTGTAGCAGTTTAGCGAGTGTAACAATTTCAGAGAGCGTAGCATTCATTGGCGATAATGCATTTTCTTTCTGCGACAGTTTAGCTGGTTTTTTGGTAGATGAGGCGAACCAATATTACAGCTCTGATGCAAGTGGTGTCTTGTTTAACAAGGAAAAAACGGAGTTGATAAAGTGCCCTGTTACATATTCCGGAGCATATACCATTCCCAACAGCGTGACGAGCATCGGTGATAGTGCATTCTATAGTTGCAGTCATTTGACGAGCGTGACTATCCCTGATGGCGTAACGAGTATTGGTAGTTCTGCGTTTGCAAACTGCACCAGCTTGACAAACGTAACTCTTCCAGATAGTGTAATAAGCATGAACGGTCGTGTTTTTTCTAATACTGCTTATTATAACGAAGAAAGTAATTGGGAAAACGATGTTTTATATATCGGCAAGTATTTAATTGAGGCAAAAGAGACCATCGCCGATGGGTACACAATCCGAAGCAACACATTGATAATTTCTGACTATGCATTTTCGTCATGTGTCAACTTGACGAGCATAATAATTCCCGATAGCGTGAAAAGTATTGGAGACGGTGCGTTTTGGAGTTGCTCAGCGCTTTCAAATATAACGCTTCCTGATAACGTGACAAGTATTGGAGACGGTGCGTTTAGAAGCACTGCATACTATAACGAAGAAAGTAATTGGGAAATTGATGTTTTGTACATCGGTAGACATCTAATTGAAGCACGTAATAGTGTTACAGGAGACTATACTGTCAGAAGTAATACGTTGACGATTGCTGACAGAGCATTCTCTGACAGCGAAAAACTGACGAGTGTTACGATTGCTGACGGCGTGACATGCATTGGTGACAGCGTGTTCACCCATTGTTATAGCTTGAAAAGTGTAAACATTCCCGAGAGTGTAAAAAGCATCGGAGAATCGGCATTCTACTGGTGCAGAAGCTTGACGAGCATAACCATTCCTAAAAACGTGACGAGTATTGGTGAGAAAGCGTTCTATAACTGCGGCAGCTTAAATGAGATTTGGGTTGATGAAGCAAATCAGTATTATAGTTCTGATGCGAATGGTGTCCTGTTTAACAAAGAAAAAACGAAATTGATCCAATGTCCGGAGAATTATTACGGTAAGTGTGAGCTTCCGGACGGTGCGAACATCTATTCCAGCAGCTATGAGATTCCGGACGGCGTGATCATCATTGGCGATAGTGCATTCGCAAACTGTTTTGACCTTAGATATTTAATCATTCCCGAAACTGTTTCTATTATTGGCGAATCTGCGTTTTCAAAGACAGGATCGAACAGTCTGGAAATCTATTACAGCGGCTCTGAAGAAGCTTGGCATGAAATTGCAGTTGGATTTGACAACGTCGCTTTAACAGATAGTTTAATTAATAAATTAATTCACTTTAACTACTCGAAATCTGAGGAAGAACCGACCGAGCCGAGCGAGGAACCGACTGAACCGAGTGAGGAACCCTCCGAACCGAGTGAGGAACCCTCCGAACCGAGCGAGGAACCCTCTGAGCCGAGTGAGGAGACAACCGAGCCGAGCGAGGAGCCGTCCGAGCCAAGCGAGGAATCCACAGAGCCGAGTGAGGCGCCTTCCTACCCCAGTGAAGAACCTTCCGAACCAAGTGAAGAGCCTTCTGAACCGACGGACCAGCCCAACGAGCCAGAAACCCCGACGGAAAATCCGTTCACGGACGTGAAGGAAAGCGATTATTTTGCAACTCCCGTTTTGTGGGCGGTTGGAAAGAACATCACCAACGGCATGAGCGCAACGAGCTTTGCACCGAATGCGCCGTGCACCCGTGGTCAGATCGTGACCTTCCTGTGGAGAGCCTGCGGCAGTCCCGAGCCAACCTCTACGAAGAATAACTTCAAGGACGTTAAGGCAGGAGAATACTACTACAAGGCAGTTCTTTGGGCAGTGGAAAACGGCATCACAACAGGTTTGTCCGCAACGAGCTTCGGACCAAATGCCACCTGCACTCGTGGTCAGGTTGCAACGTTCTTGTGGAGAAGTCAAGGCGAACCTGCTCCTGCAAGCACGAACAATCCGTTCTCCGATGTCAAGACGAGTGACTACTACTTCAAGGCGGTCCTTTGGGCGGTAGAAAATGATGTCACACAGGGTGTCGGCGGTGGAAAGTTTGCCCCGAATGCAAGCTGCACCCGTGGTCAGATCGTAACGTTCCTGTACAGAGCAATTGCATAATACTGTTTCTTGATAAAATGGTTTGAAAACCATTTTATTGCAGGATGAATATCCTGCACCGCCTGTGGCGGAAAGAAAAGTATTGTACAACATTCTTGTCGGCTACGCCGCCACCCGCTCGTAGAGCGGACAATAAAACGATTCAATCGTTTTATTAAGAATTAGTATAACAAAGTCTGCTTTTTACTGAAACTTAGCATAATATAAAAAACTGGGTGAGGTCGATCGATGACCTCACCCAAATTTTATTGATCCAAATATTTACATGCGTTCAACGCTGCCGTTGCACCGTCTGCCACGGCTGTTGCCACTTGGCGATATGCTTTGGTTCTGCAATCACCTGCGACAAAAATGCCGTCTGTTTTTGTCAAGCAACGCTCGTCTGCAATGATATAACCAAAATCATTTAGTTCAGAAACCTTGCAATAGGCTGCATTTTCCGGTTCCGTGCCAATGGCAAGGAAAATGCCGTCGATCTCCATGCGCTTTTCCTCACCGGTTTGTGTATTGCGAAGATAAATTGCCTTCAACTCATCTTCGCCTTCATAGCCCGTGACAACGGTGGAATAGAGATAGTCAATATTTGACTTTTTCTTCAATAGGTCAATCATTTTTGCTTCGCCTGTCAGGAATGCGAGGTTTTGAACGACCGTGACGTGGCTACAGGTCTCTGCAAGCAGCGCAATTTCCTGTAGTGCTGTGTTGCCGCCACCGATGACAGCCACATGCTGACCTGCGTAAAACGCACCGTCACAGACTGCGCAAAAGGAGATTCCGTTGCCGATATACTGCTCTTCATTTTCCAAGTACAGACGGCGATGCTTGGCGCCTGCGGCAATGATCACGGCTTTTGTCTGATATGTTCCGCCTTCGCCAACGACGGTCTTTACTTCGCCGTCGAGTACATCTACAACAGTATCCATATCGATGTTGGTTCCAAGGGCAAGCGCTTGCTCAAGCATACGCTGGGCAAGCTCGTTGCCACTGATTTCTTGAAATGCGGGGTAGTTTTCAAGCTTTGGAGAATAGGTGATCTGACCGCCAAAGGTATCCTTTTCAAGAACAAGGACATTCTTTCCTGCACGTCGTGCATAAATCGCAGCCGTCAAGCCGGCAGGACCTGCGCCGACAATGATGATGTCATACATAGAGAACCTCTCAGCAGCTTTCCGTAAAGGCGCGGATATTGGACGGGTTTTCGATACGGCTGATGACTTCTTCACCATCGAGTACGAGCAGCGTCGGAGCCTGTTTGATGCCATATTTGCGTGCCGCATCGGGGTTGTCGTTGACAACGACAGTTTCATATTCCAAGCCTGCATCTGCTAAGAACTTCTTAGCCATTACGCACTTCGGGCATGTTGTGGTGGTGAAGAGGATCAGCTTGCCCTCAGCCTTGACGGAGGGTTCGGTTTCAGGGGCGCTGTCTTCTGCAAAACGGGTCTGCATCGAATGCTCGATGTTGTAGACCTGACGATCCTTAAATTCCTGAGATTTTCCGTCATTCCAGTTCTGCACAGGACGGTAGTAACCGGTGATACGGCTGTAAACCTCAGCCTTTTGACCGCATTGCGGGCAGGTATAGTGCTCGCCGGCAAGATAGCCGTGCTCACGGCAGACGGAATAGGTCGGAGAAAGGGTGTAATAGGGAAGCTTATAGTTGTCAGCGATCTTGCGAACCAGATTTGCAGCAGCCTTCCAATCAGGCAGCTTTTCGCCCAAGAACGCATGGAAGACCGTACCGGAGGTGTAAAGCGGCTGAAGCTTGTCCTGAATGTCGAGTGCAGAGAAAATATCTTCGGTGTAGCTGACGGGCAGGTGAGATGAGTTAGTGTAATAAGGAGTCTCGCCCTCCTTGGCAGCTGTGATGATATTCGGGAAGTCCTTCTTATCGTGCTTTGCGAAGCGGTAAGTGGTGGATTCGGCAGGGGTTGCCTCCAGGTTGTACAGATCGCCGTACATCTCCTGATAATCGGAAAGGCGTTCACGCATATGATTCAGAACTTCAACAGTGAAATCCTGTGTTTCCTTATGGGTCATGTCCTTGCGCAGCCAATTTGCGTTCAAGCCGACCTCGTTCATGCCGATCAAGCCGAGTGTGGAGAAGTGGTTATCAAACGTTCCCAAATAACGTCTGGTGTAGGGGTACAGACCCTCATCCATGAGCTTGGTAATGACGGTACGCTTGATTTTCAGGGAACGAGCTGCGATATCCATCAAGTGATCGAGGCGCTTGTAGAAATCAGCCTTGTCCTTGGCAAGATAAGCGATCTTGGGCATATTGATGGTAACAACGCCGACAGAACCTGTGGATTCGCCGCTTCCGAAGAAGCCGCCGGTCTTCTTGCGCAACTCACGCAAATCCAAACGTAAACGGCAGCACATGGAACGAACATCGCTCGGCTCCATATCGCTGTTGACATAGTTAGAGAAGTAAGGAGTGCCGTATTTTGCGGTCATCTCAAACAGAAGCTTGTTGTTGAGAGATTCCGACCAATCAAAATCACGGGTGATGGAGTAGGTGGGGATCGGATACTGGAATCCTCTGCCATTGGCATCGCCTTCGATCATGACTTCAATGAAGGCACGGTTGACCATGTCCATTTCCTTCTTGCAATCCTTGTACTTGAAGGGCATCTCCTTGCCGCCGACGATCGCAGGCAGCTCTGCCATATCGTTCGGAACGGTCCAGTCAAGGGTGATGTTGGAGAAGGGGGCCTGAGTACCCCAACGGGAGGGGGTATTGACACCGTAGATGAAGCTTTCAACGCACTTCTTGACCTGATCATAGGTCAGATTGTCAACCTTGACAAACGGTGCAAGATAGGTATCAAACGAAGAGAATGCTTGTGCGCCAGCCCATTCATTCTGCATAATGCCAAGGAAATTGACCATCTGATTACACAGGGAAGCCAAGTGCTTTGCTGGCGCAGAGGTGATCTTTCCGGTAACGCCGCCCAAGCCTTCCTGGATCAGCTGACGCAGAGACCAGCCTGCGCAGTAACCGGTGAGCATGGACATATCATGAATGTGCATATCCGCGTTGCGGTGAGCATTGGCGATCTCGTCGTCATAGATCTCGCTGAGCCAATAGTTGGCTGTGATTGCTCCGGAGTTGGACAAGATCAAACCACCGACAGAGTATGTAACGGTAGAATTTTCCTTTACACGCCAGTCTTGAACCTTTACATAGCTGTCAACAAGCTCTTTGTAGTCTAAAATGGTAGACTTCATATTGCGCAGCTTTTCACGCTGACGGCGATAAAGGATGTACGCCTTTGCAATATCATCGTAACCGCCACGGATCAGAACGCTCTCAACGCTGTCCTGGATGTCCTCAACAGGGATCTTGCCGTCCTTGATCTTCGGCTCAAAGTCAGCAGTGACCTTGAGAGCGAGAAAATCGATGATGGAATCGTTAAAAATCTTTTCCTTTGCAATAAATGCCTTACGAATCGCCTCAGCGATCTTGGTGATGTCAAAATCTACGGTCTTATCATTTCGCTTAATGACTTGAAACATGATACATTCTCCTTTTCGAATATTATAAACCACGGATTTGGGTATTGGATATATATTGACTGGCAATTGCCAGGCATTTTTCGATTTTATCCTTGCTCGGTGGGCTCATGCCGTCTGATAGGATTTGACCTGAATCCACAAAGCTCTGCAAAAAATATGCCCCAGCGCCCGAAAGCCAGTGCCCAATGTCATGGAAATCTTCAGGCTCGTGCAGCTCATCCACAATTGTGGTACGGAACTCGTAGGGAATTTTGCCGTCTAAGAGAAGACGGACACTTTTTTCAACAGCGGGCAGAATGTCTTTTGCTCCGGCTGTCAATTCATATTTTTCGCGGCTGTTTTTGATGTCCATCGCCACATAATCGACCAAATTCTCATCGATCAGTGCGCTCAGACGCTCGGGAAATGAACCGTTGGTATCGAGCTTCACGGCATAACCAAGCTCCTTGATCTTGCGCAGCAGGGAAGCAATGTCGGAATTGATCAATGGCTCACCGCCTGTGACGGCAACTCCGTCAAGCATGCCTTGGCGCTTTTTCAAAAAATTGAAAAGTTCATCTTGTGCAAGTTCCTGCGTTCCGATCAAAAGCGGCGTATTATGGCAGAACGGACAGCGGAAATTGCAGCCCTGCAGAAACACAGTACATGCAACTTTCTGCGGAAAGTCCAATAAAGTCAGCTTTTGCAGCCCTCCAATGCGCATTTTAGCCCTCCAAAGTATTGTGTTTTGAATATATTGTAGGAATGCTTTTATGTAAACACAATATGTTGTGTCTAAAAGATAACATAGAAACCGATTATTGTCAACTGCTTTCTTTGCTTTTTTCGAAAAAAAATAAAAAATATTTTCTTTGCCCGGACGATCATATTTACATGAAATTAGTTTTATAGTATAATATAAGGTAAGGTGATGAAAAAATGTCAGAATATCATAACAATCGATCGAATCAGCTTGATGACCCGTACGAGCGCGGCTTTGCAGACAAGCTCTATGAGGATTATCCATACGAACCACAAGATATTGTGGTCAGCGAAGAACCTGAGTACAAGCCATATTGTGCGCCAAAGCGCAAAAAGAAGCACATTTTCTTAAAGCTTATGATCGGCTTTTTTGGATCGGTGCTGTTGCTGTTGATTGCCTTTATTGGCTTTTTGGCTTTTTACAGTGATTGTCCAAATGAATCTCAGGGGCACAAGAGCAATGTTTCAACCATTTTGATTGCAGGTACCGACGAATCAGGGTTGCGTACAGATACGTTAATGCTTTTATGTGCCGACCGTGAAAACGGCAAGATCAATCTAATGAGCATCCCGAGAGACACGAAAGTGAACTCTACCTATGAGCCACACAAGATCAACTTGGCATACCACGCCAACGGCACCGGCGAAGAGGGAATGTATTGGCTTATGGACTACGTCAGGCAGTGCGTGGGATTTGTGCCGGATGGGTACGTTTTGATCGATTTGGATTGCATTATAGAGCTTGTGGAGCTATTTGGCGGTATTGATTTTGATGTACCCTGTGCAATGAAGCACTCCGAGCCTGAGGATGATTTGTATATCGATCTGCAGCCGGGTTTACAAAGACTCAACGGCAAAGAAGCGATGTGGCTCGTCCGATTTAGAAGCGGTTATGCAATGGCGGATTTGGAGCGTGTCAGAGTACAGCGTGATTTCGTTGTGGCAGCCATGGATCAATGGCTGACCGTTAAAAACATAAAAAAGATTCCGCAAGTGCTCGATATTTTGGAGGAATACTGTGACACCAATCTTTCTACACGGAATTTTGTGTGGTTTGCGTGGTCCGTGCTATTTTGCGGTACGTCTGATATGAAGATGACGACAGTACCTTACTATTTAAGCGGTCAATATGTCTGTATTGATGCAGATGAAGATTATTTGGATCTGCTCAATTCGTATTTTAACCCATATAAAGAACCGATTGGGTTTGATGATCTGAATATTGCTTACTGATGGAGAAAACAATGAGAAAATATATGATACTTTCCGGCAATGCAAGCGATGAATTTTTACGTGCAGCTGATGGTCTGCAAGAAACGACACAGATCGAAGAAGCTGAGATCATCGTCGGCGAACCAACGCACGAGGAATTGGCACAAGCGAAGAAGTTAAAATGGCTGCAAATGACCTGGGCAGGTGCTGATCGATATATAGATTGCTTTCCCGAAAATGTGATTTTAACGACAGCTTCGGGCGCTTTTGGCGAGACGATCGCAGAGCATGCACTCGCAATGTTGTTTTCCTTATGCAGGAGACTACCGGCATATACTCGTAGAAACGATTGGGAAGATCTCGGCTGTGAAAAGCAGGTGAGTGGTGCAACTGCGCTGATCTACGGCGCAGGTGATATCGGCACCGTCATTGCCAAGCGCTTAAAATTGCTTGGAGTACGTACCATCGGCGTTTGCCGTGATTTGCGGAGCAAGCGTGAAGGGTTTGACGGACGAACCAACTTGGAAAATGCCGCAGCTTTCTTGCCGGAAGCGGATTTCGTTTTGTGTGCGCTTCCGCACAACGAACAGACGAAGGGCTATTTCAACGAAGAACGCCTGCGCCTAATGAAGGATGACGCAATTCTTGTCAATGTTGGTCGTGGCAGCTTGATCGATACAGATGCCTTGGAATTGCTTTTGTCGGAAGGGAAGTTCTTCGGTGTTGGTTTGGATGTAGTTACTCCTGAGCCTCTGCCGAGAGAGCATAAGCTTTGGACGATGGACAATGTGATCATCACACCGCATGTGGCAGGTGTCAGCATGGGACATTTGCAGGATACGGAGGATCGCATTTGGAAGATTTGCACTGAGAATTTGAAAAAATATCTTGAAGAAAAACCGCTTCGAAATGTGGTGAAACAATGATCATCGGACGATTTGCCCCCAGCCCGTCGGGGAGGATGCATTTAGGCAATATTTTCACGGCACTGATGGCTTGGCTGTCAGTGCGCAGCCAAGGCGGAAAAATGCTTTTGAGAATTGAAGATTTGGATCCCGATCGCAGCAAACGGGAATACATAGATGCAATATATGAAGATTTGCGCTGGTTAGGTCTGGATTGGGACGAGGAAATGCCATATCAAAGTCAAAGAACGGAAATTTATACCGATTATTTTTCACGCTTGCCGACCTATCCGTGCTTTTGCACCCGAAATGAACTGCACAGCGCAAATGCCCCGCATGCTTCGGACGGACGAACGGTGTATGCAGGCACTTGCAGGAATCTATCCCCGTCAGAATATAAACAGCGTACACCTGCATGGCGTGTTGCACTGGATGACAGCGTCATCGAGTTTCATGACGGCTTGTGTGGAAAAGTAACTCAGAATTTGCGTGCTGAGTGGGGGGACTTTATTCTCAGACGCTCAGATGGCGTTTATGCCTATCAGTTGGCGGTTGTCTGCGATGACGCACTTGGCGCTGTAACACAGGTTGTCCGTGGAAATGATTTGCTTTCGTCTACGCCGGCGCAGATTTGGTTGTATCAGCAATTAGGCTTTCAAGTGCCGCAGTTTTATCATGTGCCGCTCCTCGTTGCGCCGGACGGAAGGAGACTTTCCAAGCGTGAAAAGGATCTTGATATCTCACATCTTAAAAATCACATGTGCGCAGAAGAATTGATCGGTAAGCTTGCTTACCATGCTAAGCTGAGAAACACGCCTGATCCGATTCTGCCGAAGGATCTGTGCAAAGACTTCCATTGGAACCATGTATCAAGAGCGCCAATTGTGATTGATGATAACTTTTAAGGATATAATTATGATAGGAATATTGTACTTTTCTTCAACCGGAAACAGTCTTTTCATCGCAAAACAGATAAAATCCGAACTTGGCGGTGAAATAATTTATCTTCCGAATTATCACGGAGATGCTTCGGAATTTGAGAGATTGATCATTGTTTCGCCGGTATATTCGTGGGGGCTGCCAAAGCATGTTTATGAGCTGATGCCAAAGCTAAACCATGATTGTATCGTCGATATCGTGCTAAATTTTGGTGGAATGTTAGGGAATGCCGATCGTTTTGCCTATGAATATGCGAAAGAGTGTGGCATATACATTCGCAGTGTTTTTTCACTCAAAATGCCCGAGAATTATACATTGACTTTCACCGTACCGAAATTCTACATGAAATCGATATTGAAAAAAGCACCAAAAATGCTGCATGAAATCATAGCACAATTAAAGAACGGTGCAACTCTGATCCCAAAAGAAGGCAAGACGAAGAAGGAAATATATTTGAAAAATAAGGCGAATTGGCATTTGATTGCAAAGGATTTTTCGGCAACAGAAGCATGTACGCTTTGTGGGAAGTGTATAAAGCTTTGCCCTTCAGAAAATATTTCGATACAAGAAGGGAAGATCGTATTTTCCGATCAATGCGTTGCTTGCTTGGGCTGCTATCACAGATGCCCGCAAAAAGCCATTCATTATAAAAATAAAAAGAAACGAGACCGATATATCAATCCAAATATCAATGAATCCGAAATCGGAAAAGATGATCGGAACATTTAATAAACTTTCACGGTTGTGGGGAATGACATACTGCACTTGATATTCAGCGTCACAGAACTTCTTGCCGGGAAACAGTGCGCCACGAACCATCATGATCATATCCGTCGAACCTGTATCACAGTTGCCTTTCAATGGTTATCCTTGCGAAAGGTGATAACCTAAAAATAAATTTATAGCAATTTCAAAAACGCAACAAAATAAAAATTTTGTTGCGTTTTTGGTTTGGTTGTGATATAATAATGACAGGAAGAAGTTTTTATGGAGTATTTGGCAAAGATTGAACGCAAAACGGATTTAGTGCAAATGAAGCGTTTGCAATGACTTCTTTCTGAATATGAGATTCCACAGCAAAAATCAGAAAAAGCTGCCTCGGCATGCGCCAATGTGTAACAGCGGCGCATGCGTTCAGCGATGATCTTTACAATGACATTATTTCTACACTGTCTTGCATTCTTCAAGTATATAAAATGTTTCGATCATCTTTTCTGATCTCGGATATGTTAAAACATTTTAAGATAAGAAATATAATGCATAGCAAAAAGAAACCTCCTAAGCAAATGACCCCTGCGAAATGAGATAAAGCACAATTTTAGAATTTGATCAATCACATAGCAAAGAATCGTGCTGTCATTATAGTCTCGCTAAGGTCAGGCTTAGATATTTATGAAAAGCGTTGAACCAAAACTGGCTTTTGATATTCTGAGTGTATCTATCCTTCACAACAAAGTGTAAACATTTGTAAAAAAATATCATAACGATAATAATTCTTATTTTGGGGTGACGATATGAATTCTTTATTATATCAACAAATTTTCAAAAGAAAATCGTTTCATTTATTTAGAAATTGCGGAGAATCTACGATATCTGCGCAGGAAATTAATGATATTCTGCAAGAATTTCAGAATTTTTCTGTCCTGGACGCAACAATCCGAACTGCGATCAGGGTCCTCCCCTCTTCTGAGACGTCCTGCAAACGTGGTCAGGAATATTGCATTCTTCTATATAGTGAGAAAAAGCCGAATTACCTGCAAAATATCGGCTATATTGGCGAACAATTAGACCTCTATTTGACTTCAAGAAATATCGGTGCGCTTTGGTTTGGAATCGGAAAAACAGAGGAAGTCAGATATGATGGGCTTGACTTTGTGATCATGCTTGCGATTCGTAAGATCAATGATGAAACAAAATTCCGTAAAGATATGTTTAAGAGCAAGAGAAAAGGCTTACATGAAATTTGGGATGGTGAAGTGTTGGACGGTGTTTCCGAACTCGTTCGATTTGCACCGAGTGCATGCAATACGCAACCCTGGTTTGTAAAGAGAGAGGAAAATTTCCTGAAAGTATTTCGCTATAAAAAGTTGGGAAAACGTGGAATTATGCCGGCTGCGCGCGTGTCGTTTTACAATCGGATCGATATTGGAATCTTTCTGTGTTTTTTGGAGCTATGTTTGGAAAATATGGGATATAGTTTTACAAGAAGCTTGCATGTTGATGAGGGTAACGATGACGAGCTGACATTGAACGCAGAGTATATTTTTGAATAAGCGGTGAAAATATATGCAATCCTATTCTGACGCCCCTCAAATTTTAAGAGAATTTCTGTCCTATCATGAGACAATCAAAGGTCAATCTCAAAAGACGATCAGTGAATACTATCTTGATATTCGTATGTTTCTTCGTTTTGTGATGTTAATGCGAAAGGAAATGCCGTATCACACAGATTTGGATGAGATCAACATTAAGCAGATCGACTTAGGTTTTATTGAGAGAATCACTATAACTGATATTTTCGACTTTCTTTCTTATTTGGCAAATGATCGAGAAAATAACGATAGGCACGGCATTGGCTCAGCTGCCAGAGCAAGAAAGCTATCAGCGATCAAATCCTTCTATAAATATTTGACGGTCCGAACCAAGCAATTGACAGTCAATCCTGTAAAGGATGTGGAGTTTCCGAAAATTCGAAAATCTCTGCCAAAATACTTAACTTTAGAGGAATCTAAACGACTTTTAAGTGCTGTTCAAGGGAAACACGAGAAACGGGACTATGCGATTTTGATGCTGTTTTTGAATTGCGGTATTCGCCGTTCGGAGTTGGTTGATCTAAACATTTCTGACGTTTACGATGACAGAGTGCGTGTCAAAGGCAAAGGTAATAAAGAACGAATTGTTTATTTCGGTTCAGCGTGCAAAGCTGCGATCGACAGCTATCTTCCTGTGCGCAGTCAGATGGTCTTGCCGGAGGAAAAAGCCCTTTTTGTCTCACAAAAACATATGCGTATCAGTGTTACAGCGGTTCATAGGATCGTGGAAAAGCATATGCTTGCAGCCGGCTTGGATGCAAGCCAGTATTCTGCGCACAAGCTGCGGCATACAGCTGCAACTTTGATGGTAGGAAACGGCGTTGACATCAAAACTGTGCAGGAGGTTTTGGGGCACGAGCATTTGAACACAACGGAAATTTATACACATATTGAGAATACTGAGCTGAAAATTGCGGCAGAGGCAAATCCGCTGTCGCATATAGAAAAGAGTGAAACAGATGAATTTGATTTTTGATTTGGACGGAACGCTACTATATACCTTGGAGGATTTGAGAACAGCTGTCAATTTCTCGCTGAAAAAGTTCAGTTTTCCAACAAAAACGACGGAAGAAATTTGTGCCGCTGTCGGTGATGGACTAAAAATGCTGATGCATCGCTCCCTTCCATCGGGTACTTCTTTAGATGTTGAAGCACTTGCATTGCAAGAAATGAAGCGTTACTACACCCTCCATTGCATGGATCAAACCAAGCCGTATCATGGGATCATCGAGCTTCTGCATCAGTTGAAATCCGATGGTCATACGCTCTGCATTGTGTCAAACAAAGCGCACGGGCTTGTGCAGACCTTAAAGGAAAAATACTTCGACGGTCTGATTGATCTTGCACTGGGCGAATCCGATCGAAATGCAAAAAAGCCATCTCCGGATATGGCCAGAGCCTGCATGAAGACTTTTGGCAATGATGCGATCTATATCGGCGACAGTGAAGTCGATGTTTTAACTGCAAAAAATGCAAAGATTCCATGTATCTGTGTCACATGGGGCTATCGTAGCGAAAAGCAGCTTTTCGCAAACGGTGCTGAGAAGATTGCGCATTCCCCTGCTGAATTATATGAGTTTATAAAATGAAACGCAGCCCAAACGGACTGCGTTTCTTCTTATGAACAGCAAACGAATCCTCGCCTGCCATCATGCTCTCGGGTGAAACTTTTTATAAACGGTCTTCAAATTTTGCTTAACAACCTGTGTATAAATCTGGGTTGAAGAAATATCGCTATGACCGAGCATTTCCTGAAGCGAATGCAGATCCGCTCCATTTTCCAAAAGATGCGCTGCAAAACTGTGTCTGAGTGTGTGCGGCGTGATGTCCTTGCTGATCTGCGCAGACTCCTGATAATGCTTAATAATCTTCCAAAAGCCCTGACGGGTCATGCGATCACCGCTCATATTTAAGAACAAAGCCTCTTCCTGCGGTCCGGAGACCATTTTGGGGCGAATGTCATTCAAATATGTACTCAGTGCTCTGACAGCCGCCGGATATAAGGGAATAATGCGGAACTTTCCGTTTCCTTCACATTTGATAAAGGAGCCGGAAATACTGACATCAGAAACGTTTAATGCAATCATCTCACTCACTCTCATACCGGTTGCGTAGAGCGTTTCAAGCATTGCTTTGTCGCGGAAGCCCTTCAGATCCGTACACTTCGGTTGCTCTAACAGGAGCTCAACTTCCCTGCCGCTTAAGATCTGCGGCAGCTTTTTTTCTGATTTTTGCTGCGGGATCTCATGAACGGGATTTGTTCGGACAAAGCCATCATTGCAACAGTAACTGTAGAAGCTCTTGAGCGAGGCGATGGAGCGTGCAATGGTAGCGGAAGACTTGCCTCGGTTTGCAAGGTATTGTGTGTAGGAACAGATCGACTCACGCTCAACACTCTGCAAATCAGAATCCTCAATATTTAAGATATAGTCGCTGAATTGGCGAATATCACGCATGTAGGAAGCCACCGTATTGGCTGAAGCGTGCTTAATATTCAAAAGAAAGTTTTCATATGCAGTCACAAGATCAGCCATAATACAGTTCCTCACAAAAATTACAAAAGTTACAAATTCGACAAAACGCAGTCGCAATTCCTATCAGCAAAAAGCGATTTCAGTCAAAAGATCGGTAAAAAACAATATCTTGTGTCTGCAATAAAACGAATCACAAGTTATAGCAAAAATATTATTTCTACCAACTTTCTGAAGCGTACAAATGATACTATAGCGCAAAAATCTAAGAATATCAATACTTTTTTGTGATTTTGTAAAAATTTGTTGATTATGCACATATATTATGTTAACTTTGTTATGTAAACTGCGTAACCAAAATGATATTTATGTTTCTGCTTTGAGATGCGCGATCAAGATATGGTGTTTCCGTTTGTCCGTTCCACAAAACCTTGCGCTTTTTCGTCATGCAAGTTTTCTTGCAATTGTCCAAAATCAATTTAGGCATATTTACGGCGCTTCATTGCACCGAGCATACTTGCAACGAATCCTGCACCCAATACGGTCAAGATGATCGGTAATATCTGACCGTAGCCTACTCCGAAAAACAGTAGATTGCCAAGTAGCAGCATCGCGGCATAGACACCTGCAGTAGCGATGCCCCACAGAGCTTTCTTCTGCGGCATTCGTATTGCACAATATAAGCATGCTAAAAATGAAGTGAATCCAACGATCGTGTAAACACACGGCATAATGCTCTCTTCCCGTAGGATTTCGCTGACGATCATTTTCGCACATACAAACGCAAGCAAAAATGTCAGCAGTGGCATTGCGACCAAAAGCTGCGTGATAATATTACGGCTTCCCCTCTTCCCTCTTCTGCGCATATTGCTCCTCCTTTTTCTTGATGATACAAGCTATGCGCTCGGGGTGTAAAATAGACATAAAAAATCGAGACCGCAAAAAAACGGTCTCGATAATCGTTCGGTTATTCTGCCTTGAGTGTGTAGGTTTGCCCTTCGACGATCTCGGTCGAGTCCACACCCGTCATAGCGTATTCTTCGCCAATATAAAACGCCCAATATTTACCATCGGTGTCATAATCCAAGGTCTCACCGTTCACGGTCTTGATATACAAGCCGTAATCGCTTTGCTCTCCTTCGATCATTCCGACCTTGGTCAGAGCGTCACCAACAGTGGTTTCGTCTGTACGGATCTCGAATTGCTGTTCTTTTCCGTCTGTGCCGATCACGCACAGCGTAAAAGCAGTTGCACCTTCGCCAAGCTGATTGCTCAACGTGGCAGCCTCTGTCAAGGCGACTTCATCGACGCAGCCTGTGAGCAGCATAGCCGTAATTGCTGCCAAACACAGAAGGATTGTCGAAATTCTTTTGAACTTGTTGTGTTTCATAGCATTTCTCCTTCAAAATAATTTCTCACACAATCGGCACTCGCGATCTTTTTTTGTGAGTTATTATGCGAAGATATTCCGACTTTAGCGCCAACACAACCACCTTCTCAGCTTACGCCAATGGCATTTCCCCTTTACGGCATCGGGTAAGGCTGTGCCTTTGTTTGCGCATTACGGCGACGGGCTCGTGCCGGATTTTCACCGACTTCCCTCCGCATGCCGTTAAGATATCATATTCTCAGAGAAAAATCAATCATTTTATGGGAACACTCGATACTTATTGTGGAGGAAAGCATAATAGAGAATTCCTGCTTGTCCCATTGGCAAAAGACAAGCAGGAATCCACACAAAAAAGAGAGGGAAAATAAAAAAGAGAGATAAATGAAAAGATTGCATTTGTAAATCAGAAGTGCAGCAGTTCTTCCTCTTTACACCCAAAGTATAAAATATGTTTATTACCGAATTATGAACAAAGAAATAACAATTTCGAAATTAATTTGTAAATGTTCACAGTTCTTTTCATTGACAATTTATATGAATCGGAGTATAATATCCCTCACGATGATATACCCCGAGGAGATTCAAATGAAAAAAGCTTGTCGAATTTTGAAATATGCTTTGCTTTGCGGCATATTATTTATGTCGCTTTTGGCAATTCTTTTAGCCAAATGGTATACGGATCGTTATGGCGATACCGGCTTTATGTCGATCATTTCAACCTTTATGACACCCTGGAAGGGTTGCTCGAACAACATTGCCATCAGCTGGAAGCTCAATGCGCTCTTACCTGCCGGCATTGCTACGGTGATCCTGTTTCCGATTTTTTTCTATCGGGGTAAAAAATTCTCTCTGCGCATTGCTCGAAAGCAGATTTTTCCCCTCAAGCGCACGACTTCAAATGCGATCTTCGCCGTGCTATGTGTTGTGCTGGTCTTTTCTGCAGCTTTTATGGTGCGTTTCCCGGCTTTTGTGGTTGACTATTATTTTGATGATACAACGCTTTATGAGGAGCATTATGCAGCACCCGAAACTACAGCCATCTCTTTCCCGGAGGAAAAACGCAACCTGATTTACATTTATCTGGAATCGATGGAAACCTCTTTCATGTCAAAGGAGCTTGGTGGCGCAAGAGATGCAAATCTGATCCCCGAGCTTTACGAGCTTGCAAGGGACAACACGAATTTCTCTCATAACGACGGTGTCGGCGGCTGGCCACGCATCACACACACGACATGGACATCGGCTGCATTGGTATCGCAGACCTCCGGTCTTCCTCTCACGATGGACCTGTCCTCCATTGAAATCGGAAAATTTGAAGGTTATCTGCCCGGCGCCACCAATTTGCAGGATATTCTGCACGATGCCGGTTATTATCAAACCCTGATGGTCGGTTCCGATGCTACCTTTGGCGCACGTGAAGAATACTTTGATCTTCATAATACCGATCAGATTTATGACTTGGAGGATGCCCGTGCAGATGGAACGCTGCCCGAGGATTACATGGTATGGTGGGGCTTTGAAGACAGCAAGCTGTTTGATTATGCAAAGAGAGAGCTTGAACGTCTTTCAACTCTTGAACATCCCTTCGCTTTCACGATGCTGACTGCTGATACGCACCATATCGACGGATACTATGGCGATTGCTGTGGTAACGAGCATGAAGAACAGTATGAAAATGTCATTTCCTGCTCCAGCCGACAGGTGCTTGCGTTTGTCGAATGGATCCAACAGCAGGAATTTTATGACAATACGACCATCATCATTTGCGGCGACCATCCGAGCATGGACAATCAATATTTCGTCCGCAACGTCGATGAGGATTATGAACGCCATGTCTACAACTGCATCATCAACGCCCCTGTTGAAGCCGTAAACAGCAAGAATCGTTCATTCACCCCGATGGATATGTTCCCGACAACGCTTGCAGCCATTGGTTGCACGATCGAGGGTGATCGTTTGGGAATCGGTACGAATCTGTTTTCTGAACGACAAACGCTTGCGGAAGAATTGGGACTTGATTACTTAAACGATCAAATCAGTAAGCACTCGGATTTCTATATTGAAAACTTTATTGAGAAATAAACAAAACCTCCGGTCAGACCGGAGGTTTTGTTTTTAAGATGTATCCTGTAACGATGATCTGCGCAACTTTTGTTCCCAAATCATCGCTGATATCCACCTGATAGACGGTCGTCGATTTTCCGTGCTTCACACTGCTTGCTTCGGCGTAAAGCAGCTCCCCTTTTGCGACGCTCAAATATGAGATGTCCGCATGCAGCGAGATCACATGTTCATCACATAGCTCGCTGTTAGCGGCAACCGCAGCAGCAAAATCTGCAAGGGTAAATATCGCACCACCCATTACACTGCCTCTGGCGTTACAGTGATTCTCCGTCAGCGGCATTGTGCATAAAGCGCAGTGATAGCCAGCCTCCTTGATCCGAATGCCGCACAGCTTTGTTGCAAACAGATCGTTTTGAAAAAAGTCATTCAACTGTTTCAGATTCGCCATCGTCCGGTTCCTCCCAAATGATTGATTGCGTTTGGCTCAAAATTTCCATTTCATCGATCGCAGAAATCTGAGCAACAAAAATCTCATTCTGATCCTCAAGTGAGATCTGATGCACTTTCAGCTCCTGCTCGGAAATAAATTCTGTTAAACACGCTTCTCCGTTGAGATACACCACAGAGTATCTTGTGAAATTCTCTCCATAGATTCGCAAGGCTTCATCTTCCTCCGAAATACTTTCGAAAACGATATCCTCAACATCAAAGCGTAAACCGATCGGCTGAATGATCTCGCCATTGAGCGCAAAATGCTCGCCTTCAAGCATATCATACTCCAACTGATTCAAATAATCCTGGAAGGCTAATTGCATATCATCAGGGAAATCATAGCTTTGATGCAGGCGGAATATGACACCCTCGTGAATGCCGCAAAGGTTCATAACATAGGCAGAAAGCTGGTAGGTCTGAACATCACGTTTCTGATTCCCGATATCATAGTTTGCCCAAATCACATATTCTGTCGTCTGCTCATTGCCGTATGACAATTCGTCAGCGCTGATATTGAAGCTCGGCAAATGGTCGCCATAGAATACAACGACCGTTTTTTCCTCAAAGTCAGAAAGCGCATTGACAAGCTCACCAACAAACGCATCTGTTTCTCGCAGCTGATAAAGATAATACTCAAATCCAAGCTCACGGGCAGGGTTATCCATGCCAACGCAGTCCAAATACTGCAATTGCTCGGAATATTCCGTCGGGTATCTGCCGTGTGGTTGGACAGATACGGTAAAAACGAAGTCCTTTTCCTCATCTTCGTTCAGACATTTCAGGATTTCCTCTGTTAAAACGGCATCCTTCGCCCACTGTGTCGGTGTAAAATCGGTTTCAGGGTCTAAATCCATATATTCCAGCGAAGTGAAGGTCTGGAACGAGAGATTATCATACACAATATCTCTGTCATAGAACGTCGCATTATTATTGTGAATCGCATGGGTGCGGTATCCGATGCTGTTTAGACAATAGGCAATTGTCTCGGGGCATGCGGAGTCCACGATCGTCATATACGGGTATTCTCCCACGCCGAAATGGCTCAAGTTCATTCCGGTTAAAACCTCAAACTCTGTATTTGCCGTTCCTGCGCCGATACAGGGAACGGAAAGTAAACCGCTTGGATAGTTTTCCCGAATCGATTGAAAATTCGGAACGGGATTTTCAGAGAAGATCAGATCCTTCATATAATTCGGATCGAAGAAGCTTTCCAACTGAACAAAGACAATATTGGGCGTATCCTGCGCAGTTTCCGGAAGCTCAATGAAAATGTCCTCCTGAATGTCATCGACGACCTCATCGGAGTATTCGTCAGGCTCCTCGACGCCACCGGTCCAAAGACTTGCTGCAAAGCAATAGCAAAAGCCGTTTTCCTCATAAGCACGAGGCAGATTGTGAAAATCTCTGGTGCCTTGAAGGATGCCCAAGCTCTGAAACACTACAGTTGAAAGAACAAACAAGCCGAGTGTGAGCAAAAAATGTGAGGCTGCAAAGACGAAGATCACTTGATATTTTTTAGAGCAATAAAGAATGTAAAAAATGCAGGCAATCGCCACAGCGATCAAAAACATCAAAATTCCAAGCTCAAAATAGCTCATATATTTGTCAAAAATACTGCGCACGGAGCTCATCAGGAAAATATCCGGTGCCGTTAGCGGCATGGAGCGATAGGAAAGCAAAATGCTGTCAGCAATCGCAACACCGATCCATGTTCCGCCTGCAACAGCCAGAGCGAAGAAACGCCTGCGGAATAAAAGCGCAAAGCACATAGTCAAAAAGACAAGCAATGCGTTATAAGCAAAGACCGGAAATTTTGTGACTAAAAATGTCAAGGTATGGTCAATGGAACGCCTGGCTAAAATCTCCGTAACAACCACAACGATCAAGGAAGCAATCAGGCAGCGCAGCAGAAGTAAATAATTTTGACGAGTCCATTCTTTGCGCAAATTTTCAAATCGGAAATATTCTCTCACAGATACGCTGCGCCTCCTTTCATCATTCTATATGTAAGTATAGCATTTTTGAGCCAAAAATCAACCGTTATTTCAATTTTGTTCCCTTGCACTTATATGAAAAGAGTGCTATAATATTGCCGAATGATCTATACAGTGAAAGGAAATACAACGATATGACAACAATTGATATTTTTTCCGGATTCTTAGGCGCCGGAAAAACGACTTTGATCAAGAAAATGATCCAAGAGGCATATAACGGCGAGAAGCTCGTCTTGATCGAAAACGAGTTTGGCGAGATCGGCATAGACGGCGGTTTTATGCAGGACGCAGGCATTGAGGTCAATGAGATGAACTCCGGCTGCATTTGCTGTTCGCTCGTCGGAGACTTTGGCAAAGCACTTGTGCAAGTGATCGAGCAATTCCATCCCGATCGCATTTTGATCGAGCCCTCCGGCGTGGGCAAGCTCTCTGATGTAATCGGAGCAGTGCGCCGTGTGGAGAGCGACGGCGTGAAGCTCGGAAGCTTTATTACCGTTGCCGATGCGACCAAATGCAAGGTTTATCTGAAGAACTTTGGTGAATTCTATTTGAACCAGATCGAAACAGCTTCTACAATTATTTTAAGCAGAACCTCCAATATTACACCCGAAAAGCTTGCAGCTGCTGCTTCCCTTCTGCGTGAGCATAACAGCGAGGCATTGATTATTACGACACCTTGGGATGAGTTGACCGGCAAGCAAATTCTTGACGCAATGCAGCAGCAGAACACACTCAACAGTGAGCTTGCTGAGCTTTTAGCGCACGAACAGCATCACCACCATCACGATGAAGATTGCGATTGCCCCCATTGTCACGGGGAACACGAGCATCACCATCATCACGAACACCATGAGCATCATCACCATGACGAAGATTGCGATTGCCCCCATTGTCACGAGGAGCACGAGCATCACCATCACCACGAACACCATGAGCATCATCACCATGACGAGGATTGCGATTGCCCCCATTGTCACGGGGAACACGAGCATCATCATGATCACCACGGACACCATCATGCAGATGATGTCTTTACAAGTTGGGGCATTGAAACAGCAAAAAAATTCACGGCTGATGAAATTGAAAGCATTTTGAAAGAGCTTGATGATGAAGACCGCTTTGGCATGGTACTGCGTGCAAAGGGCATTGTTGCAAGCACCGACGGAACATGGATCCATTTTGACCATGTTCCGCATGAGATCGACATCCGCAGTGGCAGTGCTGCCGTAACCGGCAGAATTTGCGTGATCGGTGCAAAGCTGAACGAAGAAGCCATTGCCTCTCGTTTCGGCGTATAAGGAGAATTTCATGCAGATTCCGGTATATGCTTTTACAGGTTTTTTGGACGCAGGAAAAACCAAATTCATTCAAGATACACTCTGCGACACACGCTTTAACGCCGGCGAACGCACACTACTGTTATTATGCGAAGAGGGCGAGGAAGAATTTGATATCTCCGCATATCCGCACAAAAATGTTTTCCTTGAGATCGTGGATGAGGAAGATGTTACCACAGCCGAACTTGCGGGGCTGATCAAAAAGCACTGCGCCGAACGAGTGGTATTGGAGCTCAACGGAATGCTTCAGGTCGGCGTTTTCTACCAAAAAATGCCCTCGGAATGGGTCATAGCGCAGGAAGTCATGTTTGCCGATGGCAGAAATATTTTGAGCTACAATCAAAATATGCGTTCTTTGGTCGTTGATAAGCTGACAGGTTGTGAGATGGTTTGCTTTAACCGTCTGCCTGTCGGAACCGATATCATGCCGCTTCACAAGTTGGCTCGTGCAATTAACCGACGTGTCGGAATCATCTATGAATATGACGACGGCACGACAAAATTTGATGACATCGAAGACCCTCTTCCCTTTGATATCAACGCTCCGATCATTGAAGTCGCAGACGAAGATTACGCTCTGTTTTACCGTGATTTGACAGAGGAACCAAAAAAGTATAACGGCAAGACCGTATGCTTTAAGGCACAGGTCGCAAAGCTGCGCAAGGAACGTGAGGGCTTCTTTGCACCCGGGCGCTTCGTTATGACGTGCTGTATTGATGATATTGAATTTATGGGAATTCCCTGCAAATATGAAAAAGCAGGCGAACTCAAAGCTCGCACATGGGTCATGCTGACCGCACAGATCCAAACAAAATTCCACGCCATCTATCGTGGCATCGGTCCCGTCTTGACAGCACTTTCGCTCAAAGAGGCTGATGCACCGGAAAATGACGTTGCTATGTTTTAAGAAAAAATACCAACAGCGAATTTGTTCGATGTTGGTATTTTTTATGATAATAAGTGCTTTTTCAAATATTGAAAAGTTTCCTTTTCGCCCTTATCACGCAGCATTGTCAAGACAAAGATCAAATCTTCTTTCGTCTTGGGGTGCATAGAGGATGACTCTTTTGCCTCAAGTGATTTTTGCAGATAATCCAAGGCGTCACCGTCTTGATAATTTTTGCCATGGTATATTTTGCACGCTGCAATTCTGTCCATCACCATTTCGACAAAATATTTCTTCGGCATCGGCACAGGTTCGTATTGTTTAGTTGACAGGTCAATATCGTTCCAATACTCAAAATGATGCTTGTTTCTGCCCTTGTGATGCATCCAAGCAAGGGAGTATCCGTTCAGCTCACGCTCCTGCGAATTAGGACTTCTTGTGCCTTGATAATATTTTATGCCGGCGGAAAACTCTGTCCAAGAGTATTTGGACAAATCATGCGTCAATCCTTGCCAATACAAGCCAACCTTCCAGCAATTCCTTCTCACTTTCCAGCGATGCCTTGTGATCGTGAGAAAATGCTTCCATGCATTCATTTGTAATTCTCCTCTATTCGCTCAGTTCTGCCTCAAGCTTATTGAGTGCTTTTCGTTCGATCCTGCTGACATAGCTTCTTGAAATTCCACATAAATCAGCGATCTGTCTCTGTGTCAGCGGTTTTTGATTACCGATCCCATATCGCAGAATGATAATCTTACGTTCTCTCGGTTCTAAGCAGGTCTGAATTTTCTCGTATAGCTTTGCGTAGGTCTCCTTATCAGACATCTGCTCAAACAAATCCTCATCGGAGCAAACAACCTCCATGAGCGAGAGCGCCGTGCCGTCCTTCGCAGTTTCGATAAAATCCGACAAAGACACATCAGAGGCACTTTTTCTCTGCCCACGGAAATACATCAGGATCTCATTTTCTACACATCGAGCAGCGTAGGTTGCCAATCGTGCGCCTTTTGAGGCATCATAAGTGGAGATCCCTTTGATCAAACCGATCGTACCGATGGAGATCAAATCCTCCTGATCCGAGGTTTGGGTGTAGTATTTTTTCATAATATGGGCAACCAAGCGTAAATTTCGCTCGATCAAAATGTTCCGAGCTTCAATATCACCCTGTGATGCCAATTGAAGATAATGCTGTTCTTCTTTTGCCGACAAGGGTTTCGGAAACGAACCGCCGCCATTGGAAAGCCGCAGCGAATACATGATGCTGCTGAGCATCAGCCAAACAGCTGCACCAATCATGAGACCACCTCCGAAATAATCTATTCGGAGGCGGCAAGTCCTCATGTGTAAAGTTTTAAGAAAAACGCTTCGCCAAAGAATTTGCCAGATCGATCAAAAATTCAGCATTGTCAAATACGCAAAGTGCATCAATTGCCTGTTGCGTATATTTCTCGACCAACTTTTCACATTCCTCGATACCATAAAGACGGACGAATGTATTCTTGTTCTCGTCCATACCCGTCGCCTTGCCGAGCTGCTTTAGGTCTCCGATCACGTCAAGCATATCATCACGGATCTGAAACGCAAGACCAAGACAATAGGCATAGGTTTCTGCTGCTTTTTGCTGCACCTGCGTACCACCGGCAGCAATCACTCCGAGCTGACAGGCTGCTGCGATCAATGCACCTGTCTTGCGTGATTGGATCGCCAAAACCTCTTCCTGCGTGCAAACTCTCTCCTCAGCTGCCATGTCTAAAATTTGACCGCCGACCATTCCAAGCTCGCCTGCGCATTGAGACAATACCGAAACCGCTTTTACAATTCTCTCAGAAGGCAGATTTGCACTTGCAAGCTGCGCAAATGCCGCCGTCAAGAGTGCGTCTCCTGCCAAAACTGCGGTAGCTTCGCCATAAACCTTGTGATTTGTAGGTTTTCCGCGTCTAAAATCATCGTTATCCATACACGGAAGATCATCATGGATCAAGCTGTAGGTATGCACCATCTCGACCGCAGCACCAAAGGGCAGTGCATCTTCCGCCTTTGTGCCGCAAAGCTCACAAAATGCCAACACCAACACCGGACGGATTCGCTTTCCGCCTGCAAGCAGACTGTAGCGCATCGCTTCAAAGAGTTTCTTTTGCGGCTCGTCATATAAAAAGTATTCGGATAAATAGCGTTCTATTGCTTCAGCATAACGCTGTATCTTAGTATCATTCATCGATAAACTCCGTTTCCTGCGGATTGCCGTCAGCCCCCTTGGTGAGCTGTACGACTTTAAGCTCCGCATCGTCCAAAAGCTGATTGCAGGAGGTAATGAGAGCACTTCCCTCTTCAAACAGCTTTAGCGCCTCTTGCAAAGGCACATCTCCACGCTCTATGCGTCTGACGATCTCATCCAAACGCTGAAGCGATTGTTCAAAATTCATGGATTCTTGGCTCATTGAGATACCTCCAGTACTTCTGTGCGCATCTTACCGTCAGTCAAAGTCACGATCAATTCATCACCGACTGCGACATCGCCAATCGATTTGATCACCTTGCCCTCGGCATTTCGGGTCATGCTGTAGCCACGTGATAGGACCTTCAAGGGGCTCATTGCATCTAACTTTGCTGTCAAACGGACAAAAGCCTCGCGCTTTCGCCCTAAATAATTCTCGCTTACAGCGCTCAAACGTCTGTGCGTATAATCCAGCTGCATTCTGCGATCAGCAAAATAATTCAGCGGACTTTTTAAGCATCTGGATTGTGAGAGCGTAACGATTTTTTGACGTTCCTGCTTCAAACGCTTCTGCATCAAAGTATAAAGCATTGATTGCTGCGCCGAAAGATGCTGTCTTAGCTCCATTTGATCGGGAACCGCAAGCTCAGCGGCATTTGACGGTGTTGCAGCACGAAGATCAGCCACAAAATCGGAAATGGTAACATCAGGTTCATGACCGACAGCGGAAATCACGGGAATTTGAGAATTGGCAATGGCGTATGCCACCTTTTCGTCATTAAATGCCCAAAGATCCTCGATCGAACCACCGCCTCTGCCAGTGATGATCAGGTCGGCGACTTGAAACAAATTTGCATAGCGAATGGCAGCAGCAATTTCAGCCGGAGCCTCAGCGCCCTGCACTCGTACCGCCAAAAGCTTAATTTTGCTCAGAGGATAACGTTTGCGCAAAATGCGCAGCATATCACGAAGCGCCGCACCTGCTGAAGATGTAATAATTGCGATCGTATGTGCAAAGCGTGGCAGTGGCTTCTTTCTCGACTGCGAAAATAGACCCTCTGCCTGCAATCTTGCTTTGAGCTGTTCGAACGCAACATGCAGATCGCCAACGCCGTCGGGTGTCAGATCTGTGCAGTAAAGCTGATAGGCGCCATCTCTCGGAAACACGGAAATGCGACCGTCCGCAATCACCTTCATGCCATTTTCTGGTCGGAATTTTAGACGAAAGGCATTGCCCTTAAACATCACGCAGCGCATTGCTCCGCCTGCATCCTTTAAGGAAAAATAGTGATGCCCCGAGGGATAGAGCTTATAGTTGCTGATCTCGCCACGAATCAAAAGCTGAGATAAAAACTCATCTTCTTCAAAGCGGCATTTCAAATAATCATTGATCTGCGATACCTCATAAATTTGCTGCATGATGCGCCCTCCATGCCAAAACTGCGATTCCCAACGCATTATCTGTCGCATATTGCGGTGGACAGAAGATGCACGGCATTTGCTTGCACTTCTCTCTTAAAAGCGAATTGGAAGCGACACCGCCTGCAAAAACGACCTTGCACGGATACTCTTGCAGCGCGTTTTTCGTTGCTTTGACGATCGCACCGATCAAACAGCGAAGTGCAAAGCCTGCCGTTTCTGCGGCATTTCCGTTATGGTATTGCTCGACTTTATTCTGCACGCCTGAGAGCGAAAACTCCGTTCCGTGCACTTTCACATGAAAAACTGTTTTATCTTGCGCCGTTTGACTCAGCACATCAATCTGCTTTCCAGCTGGGAATGAAAGACCCAATAGCTTCCCCGTTCGGTCAATGAGCTGACCTGCGGAGATATCGGTGGTTCCGCCGATTTTCTCTGCGTGCACGTTCACTCCATCAGGCGTAACATATAAAAGCTCTGTTGTGCCGCCCGACAAATGCCAAGCCAAATGAGGCTCGTCCATCAGTTCCATATGTCCTGAAGAAAATAAGGACGCCGCAATATGTCCCTGTTGGTGCGAAAATTCATACACAGGTGCTTGCAGCACAGAGCCGATGACCTGCGCTTGGGAATGTCCTGCCAAAAAGCAAGGCATATATGAGCCCTCGACGGCTCTCGGTCGGGTACTCACTCCGATTGCACCGATCTCCTCACGAGGCAAATCCGAAAACAGCCTGTCGGTCAGTTCCGGCAGGCGTTTTACATGGGAAAACAGCGCCTCACTTTGGCGCAGGCCAAGACTTCCCTGCTCCACATCAAGAAGGCGCGAGATATTATGCCCCCGCGTGCCGTCAAAGGCAGCCACCGAGGTGGTATAGTTGCTTGTATCAAAGCCGAGGACTATCATTTTTCCTGCTCCTTGAGGCTTCTTGCAAATGAGCCGAGAATGCCGTTTACGAAAGAAACGATCTCTTCTTCCTCATATTTACGAGTCAATTCCACACACTCATTGATCGCAACACCAGTCGGGACATCGTCAACATAAAGGATCTCATAGATCGCGAGGCGCAAAGCAGCTTTTGTCAGACGAGAGATTCTCTTAAGATTCCAACCGACGGAAAACTGAGAAATCTTCTCATCAAGCTCCGACATGTGATCGCTCACGCCCTCCACGCAGGTGCGAATATAAGCCATCTGCTTCTTGCTCGGATGATCGGCATAAATGTCGTTCTCAGAGGCAAGACCGTCATAGTATTCTCTCTCCATGCGAGCCTCTATTGCCTGCGACGGAGCTTCGTCAATATAATCCATTTCATAGATCAGATGAGCTGCAAGCTCTCTGGCTTCAGACCGTGTCATAGTATTCTCCTTCTAAGTACGGGTAATAGGGGTGCGGAAAGCACCCCTGTAATTTATTTCGTGGCAGTCTTCGGCGTAGCGACACCGCAGACGTTGATGTTGATCTTGTTCGGAGTGATGCCGGTCATGGAGGTCACCTCGGAATTGATTGCCTCCTGCACCTGCTTTGCGATGTCCATAACCGCCTCGCCATACTTCACAACCAAGTTGCAGGAAATGTCGATCTTCTCACCGTCAATGTTGACCTTAATGCCTCTCCTCAGATTCTTCTTGCCAATGATATTGCCGAGGTCCAGCGTTGCGCTCGTGCTCAAGCCGTACACGCCATCGACATCCCGCACCGCAAGTGCTGCGATGGAGGCAATGACTTCCTCCGAGATCCAAATGTTTCCGTTTTCCAAAGATTGGACAAGATAATCCTTTCTATCTGCCATGGTAAAACCATCCCTTCGTTTTTTCTTATATTCTACCACATTTTACGAAAAAAACAATACCCTATTCTACTCCGAAAATACGAATCTGCGAAAGATTATAGTCCGTTTGTGCCATTACGATGTCCGCAAGTAATGCAACATCATTCTCAGTAAGCCCGATTTCAGGCTCGGCAACCGCTACGGAGATCATATCATCGTTGATGTAAGCCACACAATCGGCATAGCCCTTTGCCACGATCATGCTCTCGATCTGCGATTCTGACAATGCGTCCGAGATGATGCTTTCCAGTTCCGCTCTGGTGTCGTCTGTGTCCTCTCCTTCGGCATATGCGATGGTTTCCTGCAAAAGCTCGACCGCTTCATCTCGAGCTGTCTGACGGGAAAGCCGCATTTGAGCAAAATACTCACTTCCGGTTTCTGTGCTGCTCACAGGTGCAAGCTCCTGCTCGGTTTCGCTCAATACCAGCGTGGTTTCACCTAACACTTTGTCCGCATCCAATGTCTTTGTCAGCTCAGGTACATCCGTGCCATAGAGCCAGTTCAAGTAAATACCGGCACACACAAGAACCAACACTCCGGCAATCACTGCATTGCGTTTCCAAGTTTTCATCGTAAATTCCTCCATATCAATTCATTTTAACCACCGTAATTCGGTCGGTTCCTAAGCCTGTCAGCGCACTTACCGCATTGAGAATATCGAGCTTCACCGATGGAACATCAGCCCCTTGGCAAATCACCAAAGCTCCCAAAAATTGCGGATAGCGTACTGCAGATACTGCTGCTTTATCGTATGCGCTCCCTTCGGACAATATCACCGTTTTTCTCTCCTCGCTTGAGCCATCGGCATCCCGATCCAGCTGAAGGTCTGTATGATACTCTGTCCTGCTGCCATACTCTGCTGTCAGCATAACCTCCACCTTTCCTGCGCCGCTGATTCGTCCGAGCATATCGCAAAGCTGTGTTTGCAGCTGATTGATGTATTCTTCGTCATTATTTTCTGCCAAAGTCGGTGCTTTTACCTCCTCGGTTTCTCCCGAGGGGATCAAAAGAAGCCCTATCCCAACCAAAAGCACCAAAGCAACGTATTTATATTTTTTGATCAGCGTAATCGTTTTTTCAATCATTTACCCTCCTCCATATTTGTTGATCCTTCGGGATACCGACATTGGTTTCGATGTAATCCGAGAGCTGGAGCATTTGTTGTGCATTTGGTGTTCCGATCAGCTTGACTTCGATCGGAATCGGAACCTCGTCATCAGATACCGTCACCTCCGCCTGAATGTTGAATCCAAATTGGTCTGCAATCAATTCAATATGCTCCTGCGTTGCCTTTTGCACCTGCGTTTGAAACTGTAAGTGCGCATGATTCTTCGCTTCTTGCATCTGTGTGTCAGAGTCCAAAACACCATCTAAATATGTAGGCAGCTTTGACGCATCCACTTTTGATAATGGAGCGATTACAACAAGCAGAATCAAGATTCCGCTGATCAGGCGAATCACTCTGGCAATCAGGGGATTCTTAACGATTGCACAGGAGATCGCTGCAATCATGCACACTGCTACGATCTGCAAAAAGTATTCCCGTACAGACTCCATCACACCATCACCTTCAAGAAGCAGACCGAAGAGATCAGCAGCATCAAAACATATGCACCGCACATCCCAAGCAAATAGCCCATTGCCTGAGAAAAGTGCTTCAAAAGCTTCACATGTGGCTCTAAGCCGACCGTACCGCTGACAGCAGAGGTTACCTTGAGCATCAGATATTGAATGCCTACACGCAAAAACGGTACAATACAGATTCCCATCACAGCAAGCATTCCGAAAACACCGACAGAGCTTTTAAGCATGGAAGCGCTTGCAATCAAGCTTTCCGAAGCATCGGAAACGATGCTCCCCACAACGGGGATCATTCCCGAAACTGCCGCTTTTGTTGCTTTGACGGTCGTTGCATCGCTCGTACCGCTGATGACACCTGTGATCGTCATGTAAGCAATAAAAATATACATCACAATACGCAACGTTTTTGAGATCAGCCAACCGATAAATTCCCGAATTTCTGAAAGCATTTGACTTCCAAGAGCGCTTTCTGCTGTGGCAACTGCGATATAAAAATAGACTCCGGGAATCAAAAGCTTCGATATCAAACGCATCAACAGCTGAGAAAACAAAACCGTACCACTGTAAAGGACCGTAGACGAGGTGATGCCGCCGGAAGCCATGGTAGAAGATGCCATGATCGGCAAATAGCAAGCGCTGTAATCAGCCATATCCTCAACGGTCTGCTTGGCAAGCTGAACCATGGATTGAAAATCTCCCATCATCGCTACCGTAATCCCAAGCGAGCCTGCAAGAATGATCGCATTTGCTGCCTGCACGGCTCCACTCATCTGTGTGATAGCGCATAGTGTTAAAAGCGAAAGCAGGACTGCGCACAGACGAAGTGCGCTTTTCAAGCTGTCATTCGCCTTTGTAAAGGCACCGAAAAACATATTTTTCAGCGAATCAAAAAAATCCATGGGTTCCGTATTGCTGTATTCAGGCAACAACTCTGCAACATCCTCGTCAAGCTCCTGTGTCAATGCGTCCGTTTCAATTTCGGAATCATCAGTCGCAAGCACAGAAGGTATTAGAAGGCTGAGCAGAATCAGAATGATCAGGGCTTTTTTCATCCTCCACCGCCCAAAACTTCCATCATCTCCAAAACCGCCTCCAACAAAGGAATTGAAACATACAGCGCCATAATTCCCCCACAGACCTCAATCAGTTTAGCGATCGCACCTTCGCCTGCATCGGCGCAGACGTTTGCACTGATCTGTGTCAGCAGCCCGATGCCGATCGTTTTCAAAAGCGGCTGCATCAGCGCTTCATCTAATCCCGAGATATGGCGCAGCTTTTTCAAAAATGAGAGCAAAGGTTCAGCAAGCTGCAATAAGATAATTCCAATCACAGCGCAAGCTGCCAAGGTCAAAACGATGGCAAGCTCCTTACTGCTTTTTCGCACCAGACTTGCAAAAATCACCGCAAGCAGTCCAACGACTGCCACCTGCAATAAGCTTTGCATCAGAAATTAAACAGGCTTTTGACCAAATCAAAAAGCTCTGCAATTTTTTGGACCACGATCAAAAGCACGACGACCAAGCCTGCAAGCGTGGTCATTGTTGCCTGTTCTTCTCTTCCCGAGCGCACCAAAACCTGATTCAAGATGGAAACGATGATCCCGACCGCAGCAATCTTAAATATCAGATCAATTTCCATCGCTATGCAAATAAGATCACGAGAGCAAGTCCCGTTGTTACGCCAAGAACAGCATAGCTTTTTGCCAAAGGACGCTTTTCTCTGTCATAGCGTTCAATTGCTGAACGAAGTCTTTGTCCGCTGAGCTGAAGCACTCGATTTTCACCATCAAGATCATACCGTCCGATCGTTGTGCAAAGCTCCAAAACCACCATCTGGGCATCACTCGGCAAGGATAAACCCTTGGTTTCTTCCAATGCTCTCTGCGTTGCTGTTGTGCGTGGCAGACCGCTTTCAAGAAGCTTTGCATAGTTGGAAAAAAATGTCGATACTGCGCCGCTGACCCTTTGCGCCGCATGCAAGCAAAGCTGTGGTAGTGGTCTCAAGGTGTAGTTCAGCTCGCATTTAATGATTTCGATTGCGCCGAGCATTTGGTGAAGCTGCTGCAGCTGCCTGAAAAATTGCATTGATTTTCCGATGCCGAAGCCGCCTGCCGCACCGAGGATCAGGAGCGCTCCTATGATCTTAATCATTCGTCAGTACCTCCATATGTAAATTACGATTCTCATCGATCAGTATGACATTTTGAAACACCCGAGAGGCGAGCAAGTTTTGATATAACGGTCTTTGCTGCAGCTCCTGAATGCACGCAGCGTGTGCCGTTGCAATAAATCGAACTCCGCAATAAGACGCTTTCGTCATGGCTTCGATATCTTTCTGCGCAGTGATCTCATCCAAAGCGATCCACTGCGGATTCATCGAACGCAGGAGAAACTCGATCCCTTCTTCTTTCCTGACACAGCTAAGCACGTCTGTATATGAACCCAAAGCAAATTGACTCACACCTTTGACGATAGATGCGATTTCCATACGCTCGTCCACAACACAGATACGCCAAAAAAATCGATCAGAAAGCTGCCGAATGAGATCTCTGAGCAAGGTTGTTTTCCCACGCCCCGGCGGTCCTAAAATCAGCGTGGACCTCGGATGTGTCCAAATGAAGGAGATCGCCGAATCTGCCACACCGCTAACCTGCCTTGCCACACGAATGTTCAAAGAAGAAATATCCTTGATACTGTAAATCTCGTTTTCTTTATAAACCACTCTGCCACATACACCGATCCTGTGACCACCTGCAATCGTTAGAAATCCGCTTTTGAGCATATCCTGCACAGCATAATTGGAATTATCACTTGCACGGTCTATGACTTCCGCAAGATCATGTGTCTGTACCAAAAAGCTTGCAAATGCTTTTTCTCTTCCGCTTTTCAAATATGTAGGAGGTTGCCCTGTGCGAAGGCGTATTTCCTCGATCTGACGAATCTGCGAAGAAGGCATTTGCACCAAAGCCTGTCTGATCATTTGCGGACAAACCGCCGTTGCTTGTTTGACCTCGTCCATACCTGTCCCTCCCATTGCACTGTATGCTCCGCCCAGACGGAATATACACAAAAAAACCGAGGACGTCACGAAAACGTCCTCGGTAAGCTCCAATTATTTTGTTTCGCTTAAGCGCTTTTCCAACGCCTCAACGGTCGTTTGATAACTGCGCTCCATATATTCATATTTTACAACAGAATCAACTTTGCCGACTATTTTCTCTGCAAGCATGCGAAGCATCGCAGGATTCTTGATCAAAATCGGACCTGTCAAATGCGTGCCGAAGCAATTGTTTTTGCAAAAGCCTTCATCGCCCTTGTCCTGATCATTGCCAAAGCCCATCTTCATTCGAAACAAAGGGGATGTGATGCCGCTTGTTTTGCTACACTTGTTAATAAATCCGACAAGCACATCGTTATTGAAAACGGCAAGCGCATCTCCAACGATGCGTTTTTTGCCTTCGACCGACACGAAACGATCAAAGCCCAAGCCTTGATATTCCTTGCCATCAGCATCAACGATCTTTTCGCCCAAAAGCTCAAAGCTGTTGCCACTGAACAGCATGACTATTCCCTGCTCGCAAGCAGCTTTGAGTGCTTTTTCATGCTTTCTAAGCTGCGTTAAGGCTACTTTTTGCTTGCTTTCCGTGCCTGAACCCATGAAATAAAAATCATAGCCCGAAATATCTCTCTCATCGTACAAAGAAAGCTTGTCAACTGTCACCTTGTGTCCCAAATCGGTCAGATATCTTTCCATAATCGAAACATTGGCATACTCACCGTAGAGGTTCATCAGATCGTCAAAAATATGCAAAATTTTAATTTCCATACCCTACCTCACTTCACGTTCACGCTTGACAAGAATTTCATACGATCGGAGAAGCATGTGACCGCATACAGATGCTCGTCACCTTTGTTTTTGATCTGCTCGCAAACAGCCGAAATATCTTCGCTGACAACAAGCTTGTCCAGCGGAACATCGGTAAAGGTCATACGCATTGCAAGATCATTACAATACTTTCCGCACAGATAAACCTTCTGGACGCAAGGTGCATTCAGCCAATCGAAGTGAATATCCCAAAGCCACGAGGTCTCACTTGTAAAATACTTACGGCTGACGGCATCGACGATGATGACCACACTACACGGGTTCCCTTGCTCAACGGCATATCGGAAGGACATATCATAGGCAACTGAGTTTTCGTGCTTCGCAATCAGGAAGGTACCGGCATGCTTTCCAATCGTAAATTCGATGTAACGGCCGTTCTTCAGAGTGTAATTGCTCGTTGCAGCGATGACTGTTTTGCTGTCAATGCCGATCAAACGGCAGATCGCATAGGTTACCAATGTGTTATAGATGTTGTAAATGCTCTTAAATGCAAGCTGGATCTTATCCTTCTGTCCGCTGAGCGTGATCTCTTTATTAGCAAGATCGATATTTGTCACAGCATAATCGGTATCGTGACGCTTAAAATCACAGGCGCTGCAGTGATACTTACCCACGTGATTGTAGTGATAATAGTCATAAACCAGGGGTTTTCTACAAACCGGACAGTATTTGAAGTCGTGATAAGCGCCCACAAATGTCTCATCATCCGTGCTGCAGTGATCCAAGCCGAACCAAACCACGTTTTTACGATTCCGTCCAAAGAGTGCAACCAACGGATCATCAGCGTTCAGAATCAACTGCGTGTCATCAAAAATACTTTCCTTGATGGCATCAAAAACCCACTCAGGATGTGCATTTCTTGTCAACTGATCTCTGTAAAGATTCGTGATGACATAATGCGACGGATGGAACCACTTGAAAGTGAACTTGGTATAACGCTCGTCGGATTCGATCAGCAGAACATCCTGCTTCATCTTACCGCCCCATGTGCAGCTGTTGAGCATCATCGTGGTAACGCCCTCGATCTGATTGGAGCCCTCGATGTTATAGGCAACCGTTTTACCGCTCGCCTTTAAGACATTTGCGATCATTTCCACTGTGGAGGTCTTGCCGTTGCTGCCTGTGACGGCGATCACTGTCTTAGGCTTTTGAATCCGTCTTAAAATATCCGGACAAACCTTCAACGCAAATTTACCGGGCATGCTGGTTCCCTTGCCGACCAGTTTTCCGACAAATGTCGCAAGTCGGCAAATCAGAATCGCAAGAAATTTTCTCATTTTTCTGTTTCCTTTCGCATAATTACAATATTTGTTTATTTTATATTAACATATGTTTATCAATTATGCAAGCATTTTTAAGAAATTTTCTTCAGAAAGTACGGTGATGCCAAGCTCATTCGCTTTTTTTAGCTTGCTGCCAGCATTTTCTCCAGCAACAACATAGGTCGTTTTCTTAGAAACAGAGCCGGAGACCTTGCCGCCAAAGCTCTCGATCTTTTCGGTTGCTTCCTCACGAGTGAACAAGCTCAGCGCACCCGTCAAAACAAAGGTCATGCCGTTAAAGCGGCTGTCCTCCTGCGTGATGCGGCTTTCAAAATTGACCCCTGCTTGACGAAAACGTTCGATCATCTGCTTCGCCTGCGGATCGGTGAACCACGCAACAATGTTCTCTGCTGTAATCGCACCGATGTCACGAATTTCTGTCAATTCTTGAACACTTGCATTGCAAAGCGCATCCATCGTACCGAATGTTTTTGCAAGAACCTTTGCAGCCTTTTCTCCGACTTGGCGAATCCCGAGTGCAAAAATCAGCTTGCTCAGGTCATTATCCTTGCTTGCTTCGATCGCAGAAAGCAGTTTTTTCGCCGCTTTCTCACCGCTTTTCCAAAGACTTTTCAGATCATCGATCGTCAAATAATAAATATCGGACGGAGATTGAATCTTCTCGTTTGCGATCAGCTGCTCAACGATCGCATCGCCCAAGCCCTCAATATCCATTGCATTTCTTGAAACAAAGTGTGCAATATTTCTGGAAAGCTGCGCAGGACACTGCGCACCGGTACAGCGCAGAGCTGCGCCGTCTTCATCTCTGACGACCTTAGCTCCACAGACCGGACACGCAGACGGCAAATGATACGGCTGTGAATCGATTTGGCGTTTTTCCTTCACGACCTCAAGGATTTCGGGTATGATCTCGCCTGCTTTGCGAATTTTCACCGTATCTCCGATGCGAATATCCTTATCTGTGATAAAATCTTGGTTGTGCAGTGTTGCATTGGTTACCGTCGTGCCTGCCAAACGCACAGGAGAAACGACCGCCTTCGGTGTCAAAACGCCTGTCCTGCCAACTTGAACAACAATATCCTGCAAAACTGTTTCCTTAATTTCAGGCGGATATTTATATGCACACGCCCAACGTGGGAATTTCGCCGTGCTGCCCAAAACATTCCGATTGGAAAGGCTGTTGAGCTTGACGACTGCTCCGTCAATATCGAATGCGTAGTCATATCGGGCTTTGCCAATTTGACGAATTTTATCGATTACTTCATGCAGATTTTCGCAACGGAAATATGGAATGACCTTAAATTTGCGCTCATTCAGATATTCCAATGTCTGCGCATGGGTCGAAAACTCTACACCCTCGGCGTATTGAAGATTAAAGATCAAAATATCAAGCTTTCGCTGTGCCGCAACCGTGGGATCTAACTGCCGCAAAGAGCCGGCTGCCGCATTTCTCGGATTTGCAAAGAGAGCCTGTCCCTGTTGTTCACGCTCCGCATTCAATCGTTCAAAGACAGTTCTCGGCATAAACACTTCGCCTCGCACGATCAATCGGTGTGGTGCATTTTCAAGCGTCATGGGAATTGAGCGTATGGTTTTCAAATTCTCGGTCACGTCTTCACCGATCCTGCCGTCCCCTCGAGTCGCGCCGGAAACAAATCGTCCGTCGATATATTCCAACGCAACGGATAAACCATCCACCTTCGGTTCCACGGAATAGATCGCATTCGGCACACTTTGACGCAATTTCTCGTCAAATTCCGCAACCTCATCCTCCGAAAACACATCTTGCAGGCTCTCAAGTGGCACAAGATGCTCTACCTTCTCAAAATGGTCGAGCGCCTTACCGCCCACACGCTTTGTCGGTGAGAGCGGTGATGCAAAATGCGGATATGCTTGCTCCAAATCTTCTAACTCTCTTAAAAGCATGTCATACTCGAAGTCTGCCATCGTCGGCGCATCAAGGACATAATATTCATGATTCGCCCGTTCTAAAAGCTGCATCAGCTCATAGATCCTTTGTTCAGGGTTCATTCTTCTCCCTCCATACCAAAATAAGTTGTCGGCACAGTGCCAACGATGACCGTTTCTGCCGCAATGACCGCTGAATCCACAGCGATCTGCACTGTTCCTGTCCAAGTCATCACTGTGATCACGACATGAATATCGATTGTAATACGGTGTAAGGTTTGATTGATTCCTGCGCTTGTAAAGCTGTTTCGAAACACAGCATCAGAGGTCCGAACGGCTAACACACGCACGGGAATATAGGGACCTTTTCCCGACAACAGTTCGGGCAAAAGTACATTTCCCATCGGAACGCTCAATTCTTCCTCCGACATATTTTCCAAACGCTGATCTACCCGTTTTAAGACACTGGTTTTCAGGCGGTTGACCTCGGCAATATTGGTACGAACCGCAGTGACATTGCCGCTCGTGTCTTTATCAATCGTGACCATGTTGTCATAGGCGATCTGCCCAGCCTCGACCTGCTCACCAATGGCTTCATTGATGGCATCAGAAGCTTGGTTATCCACCTGTGTTTTGATCAGCTCCTGCGCCAAGGGCGCAAGCTGATAGCGAAAGATCAGCGTCAATGCACTCATGAAAGTCACTGCGATCGCAACGATCAGCCGTATCCGATTTCGCTGCTGCATGCTACCACCTCAATGATAGCTATGCAATATGCGGATGATTTATGAAAGCTTGCGCATTTTTGCTGCCGCTGCAACTGCCATCAGTCGTTTTGTTCCGACCTGATCGAATGCAATTTCGAGCATGGCATCGTTTCCCATTTTCAAAACAGACAAAATCATGCCTCTGCCGAAGGTGTCGTGGTTTACCATATCACCCTTGGCAAATTCCGGCGATGCCGCCTTCGCCTTCTGCGGAATGTAGCTGACTGTCGGGCGCTGTGGTGTCTGAGGCTTGGCATAAGATATCGGCGTATATGCAACCTTCGGCTTCTGCGCAGCCTCCTCGATCATAAGTTCAGATGGTATTTCATCCAAGAATCTCGAACGGCGATTGACCGTTGTGTGACCGTAAAGCATGCGCTGACGTGCGCTGGTAATAGTCAAGCGCTTCTTAGCTCGAGTGATGGCAACATAGCATAGTCTGCGTTCCTCCTCGATCTCCTCCTGCTCGCCGATCGCACGCATTCCGGGGAAAATCCCCTCTTCAGCGCCGACAAGATAGACATTCGGAAATTCCAAGCCCTTTGCAGAGTGCATCGTCATCATCACGACGGCATCCGCTTCTTGATCATACTGCTCAATGTCTGTATAGAGTGCGATTTCCTCCAAAAATCCATTAAGTGTCGGCGTATCAGTATTTTGCGCATAATTGACAAGCGAGGATTTCAATTCTCGGACGTTCTCCAAACGAGTTCTGTTCTCCTGTTCATCCTTCTGCTCAAGCATGGCAACATAGCCCGTGCGGACCAAAAGCTCCTCATAAAACTCCGGCAAGGACATTGTATCCAAAAGTGCGGCACATTCTTCAATCAGCATGCTAAATTGCAGAAGCTTTTGCGCCGAACGCTCCAACGGCTGATAGCTGTACGGATCCGAAATCACATGATACAGCGGTACCTGCTCGGCAGATGCCAAGCGTTCAACTGTTTCTATGCTCTTTGCGCCGATCCCTCTCGGTGGCTGATTGATGATGCGCTTTAATCTGAGATCATCGGCACGGTTATTGATCACCCACAGATAAGCAAGCATATCCTTGACCTCAGCACGGTCAAAGAAGCGTGTGCCGCCGATGATGCGATACGGTACACCAGAACGCTTGAAGGCATATTCCATTGCGTTCGATTGCGCATTTGTGCGGTAAAGCACCGCAAAATCACGAAATGCGCCGCCCTTCACTTCCGACAGGATCTGATTTGCAACAAAGCTCGCTTCATCGCTTTCATTCATTGCCTCGTAGTGCAGAATTCTCTCGCCGGTGCCGTTATTTGTCCACAGGCGCTTTCCTTTACGTCCGATATTATTGGAAATGACCGCATTTGCCGCATCGAGGATCGACTGCGTGGAGCGGTAATTCTGCTCCAAGCGAATGGTTCTTGCGCCGTGGAACTGCTTTTCAAAGTCCAAAATATTCTGGATCGTTGCGCCTCGGAATCGATAAATGCTTTGATCATCATCACCGACAACGCAGATATTTTCATAGCCGCCTGCCAAAAGCGATGCCAAAAGATATTGCAGATGGTTCGTGTCCTGATACTCGTCAATCAGGACATATCGGAATTTGCGCTGATAATAGGTACGAACTTCTTCAAATTCCTGCAAAATTTTCACCGTCAGCAGAATAATATCATCAAAATCCACCGCATTGGAGGCTTTCAATCTCTTTTGATATTCGGCATAAAGCTCCGCAATGCGCTTGAGACGGTAATCATCCCCGACATCTTTTGCAAAATCCTCGGGCGAGCGCTGCTTGTCCTTCGCTTTGGAAATCATGCCAAGCACCGCTTTGGGCACAAAGAGCTTTTCATCCCAATTGCGTTCTTTCAAAATTTCCTTGATCACACGTTCGGAATCCGAGGTATCATAAATCGTAAAGCTGCGATCGTAGCCGATACGCTCGATCTCACGGCGCAAAATGCGGCAGCAGGCAGAGTGAAACGTCATTGCCCAAACATCCTGCGCAATCGAACCGAGCATATTTTCCAAACGGGTCTTTAGCTCATTTGCCGCCTTATTGGTAAAAGTGATTGCAATGATCGACCATGGCGCAGCAGGTTCGAGAGCGCAAAGCCTGCATGCTCGCTCCTGCCCATCTTCTGACGGCTTTAAGGATTCGGTCTCCAGGAAAATAACATCCTCCTCGGTAACCCAATCCGGCACAAACTCAGAATCCGAGCCACTGCCAAAACGCATCAAATTGGCGATCCTATGGATCAAAACTGTGGTCTTGCCGCTGCCTGCGCCTGCCAAAAGCAGCAAAGGTCCCTGCGTAGTCATCACCGCACTCAGCTGTCGGTCGTTCATATTACCAAACTGCGCAGCAATATAGGCTCTGCGAGCGTCAATAAATCTCTTTTCAAATTGTTGTGTCATAATATCTCCTATGTAATATTTCTTCTTCTATATTTTATTACATTTTTGCGCAGAAATAAAGAGGAAAATAAAAAAATAACAGATGTTAAAAAATGACCATTTATTTTTGAGGAAGAATTTGTTATAATGCTGACAATGAACACTTGGAGGCACAAAATGACGATTTCATCCTCTGCCCCGTGGCTGAAGTTCTACGGAGACATCCCACATCATCTTGATTATCCCGACCTGACGCTCTATCAGATCATTGCACAGACTGCGAAAAAATATCCCACAAATTGCGCTTATGAATTTATGGGAAAGAAAACAAATTACCGTGCGTTTTTGCAGCGGATCGATACTGCTGCGAGCGCACTATACGATTTTGGCATCCGAAAGGGCGACCGTGTGACGATCTGCATGCCGAATGCGCCGCAGGCGTTGCACTGCTTCTATGCGCTGAATCGTTTGGGCGCAGTGCCGAATATGATCCATCCGCTCTCGGCAACGCAGGAGATCACTTTTTATTTGGATGTCTCCAAAAGCAAGGCAATTTTGACTTTAGATCGTTTTTATGACAAGGTTTTCTCTGCGATTAAATTGTCGAAGCACCAGCCGAAGCTGCTCATTGCACAGCTTCAGACAGAGTTACCCACACTCACAAGGTTCGGTTATCATCTGACGGAGGCGAAAAAAATCCCGGCGCTTCCCAAAGATGACACCTACACCCTTTGGAGTGATATGATTCTGCACTGTAGTTCGCCTTTGCCGAAAGACACGGCGAAAGCTTCAGACTGTGCCTGTATTCTCTATTCCGGCGGTACAACAGGTACGACAAAGGGCATCTGCCTTTCCAGCCGAAATTTTAATGCCTTGGCATTGCAGACCATCGCTGCAAGCGGCTATCAAAGCATCAACGCAATGAGCATGCTTTCTATCATGCCGATTTTTCACGGATTCGGTCTGGGTATCGGCATTCATACCGCTCTGGTTGGCGGTGCAAAGTGCATTTTGGTCCCGAATTTCTCGATCAAAACCTACGCCAAGCTTCTGCGCACGAAGAAGCCGAATTTCATTCCCGGCGTTCCGACACTGTTCGAGGCACTTCTACGTGCAGAAAAATTGGACAAGCTTGACATGTCTTTCCTTCGAGGCGTTTTCTCAGGTGGCGACAGCCTCTCTGTAGAACTGAAGCACAAAGTCGATGCCTTCTTGAAGGCTCATAACTCCCCTGTTGAGATCCGTGAAGGCTACGGCACAACGGAATGTGTCACAGCATGCTGCCTGACTCCGATCGGCGCATCGAAAGACGGCTCGATCGGCATCCCCTTCCCCGATATGTATTTTAAGATCGTTGCTACCGGTACACAAAACGAAGTCGAAGCAGGCGTTGAGGGAGAGATCTGCCTCAGCGGTCCTTCCGTGATGATAGGCTATCTCGATAATCCCGAAGAAACGGCCGACACCTTGAAGCGCCATGCCGATGGCCGGATTTGGCTTCATACGGGCGATTTGGGCACAATGGATACTGACGGCTTTGTCTACTTCAAACAGCGCATCAAGCGAATGATCATCACGAGCGGATATAATGTCTATCCCAGCCAGCTTGAAAATATCATCGACGGTCATGAAAAGGTTCTGATCTCTTGTGTCATCGGAGTCAAGGATTCCTACAAAATGCAGCGCATTAAGGCTTATGTCGTGCTAAAGCCGCAATACCAACCCTCTGAAGCGCTGAAACAGGAGCTTCTTGGCTATTGCAAAGAGCGCATTGCCAAATATGCCATGCCGTCGGAGATCGAATTCCGCAAGGATCTCCCCAAAACCTTGGTTGGAAAGGTTGCCTACCGTGTTTTAGAAGAGGAGGCAGCGCAGCAGGAATGAAAAAGCAACGCATTTGGGAACTTGATGCGCTGAGAGGCGTATGTATCATTGGGATGATCTTCGTGCATTTGATCTATGATCTTTTGATGTTTACCGATCTTACGCTTCACATTCCGCAATGGTTCCTGGTTGTGCAGCAATACGGACATCTTTTGTTTGTTTTGATTTCCGGAATCTGTGTCACACTTGGCTCAAAATGTGTGAAACGTGGGCTGATCGTCTATGCAGCAGGCATGCTCGTCACGCTCGTTACCGTATTCATGGACTATGTGCTGCAGATGGGAAATGTGCGCATTTGGTTCGGCATTTTGCATCTGCTCGGAGTTTGCATGCTCGTCTATCCTCTGTTCAAAAGGCTTCCGTCTTGGCTTTTGGCGCTCATTGGGATCATAATCATTTCTATCGGTCGCTGGTTCATGACCTTTACCGTTGATGTTGATTTTCTCTTCCCCTTGGGGTTGCGCTCAGGCAGGATCTTTACGGGTGCGGACTTCTTTCCGATTTTCCCCGGTCTTGGCTCCTTCCTGCTTGGCGCATCCATCGGCAAATCCTTATACAGGAATAAGAATACACTGTTTCCTCGTGTGTCGGTGCAGTTGCCCGTGATTTGCTTTTTCAGCTTCATCGGACGTCACTCGTTAGAGATTTATTTACTGCACCAACCGATTATCACAGGTATTGTAATTCTCCTCTTTTCATAAAACGAATCCGATGTGTGAAAACGCATCGGATTTTTATTCATATTAATATAATAATGATTGAAATCTTCGTAACGATATGTTATAATTTCTTTAATATGGAAAAGTATAGCTAAGGAGTGATACTATGAAAAAAAGATTTCTCAGTTTGACCGTGCTTTTGGCGCTGATCATCTCCTGCCTGCCTTGTGTTGCATGGGCAGCCACGGCACTTCCGAGCAATGCTGTGACGAGCTATTTGCAATTGGGCGATTACATCAGCGTTTATCCCGCAAAGCACGTCAACGGCGGCAAGGTCAATTATACCGATTTTTCACTCTCCGGTGAAAACGGCGGCGACATGATCGGCGAAGATGTGCATATGTGGCGGGGCGGCTCTGCCTCGAAATGGCTGGTTCGCAGACTCGAAAGCGGCTCTTTTGCTTTGGCAACGTCGAATTTTGAGGAATCCCAGAGCGTGGATGATACATCTGATCTGTTTTTTTGGGATATCGAAAGCAAGTCCACCTCTGTCGGGGCAAATATCCACGTTTGGAACGACAGTGATCTGAATGATATCAGCAAGCTGTTTTATCTCGTCGAAGACAACGACTGTGACCCCGAGACATTCTATATCGGAAGCTATTACACTCTGTCCAAAGGTGTCACTCGTTACCTTGCGCCCGAAGGTTTTTCTGACGGAACGTCCTGGGCAACAGACGGCTGCAACACTGTACTTTCTGCCACAGGCTTTCCGTGGAGGATTCATATCGTCAGCCGTGAATCCGGCAAAGCACTTCCGACCGATGTGAGCTGGATGGACAATATTCCCGACTGCACTCCCCTTTCGGCGATCAATATCCCCGGCACACACGACTCTGCAGCTACACACACCGGCGATATTGCCGTGGGTGACCTGTCGGTCGCACGTTGCCAAAAGCTGTTTTTGGATGAACAGCTCCTTGCAGGTATCCGAGCATTGGATATCCGTTTGGGCTACGCAAACAGTACCGTTACCTTGAATCACAGCCTCGTCACCTGCTATCATAAGGATCACGGTACGAATAAGGATCAGCCGTTGACCTTGGATTATGCTTTATCAACCGCCAAATCTTTTTTGACGAAATATCCTTCAGAGACCGTTATTTTTGTAATCAAGAAGGATAGCGGTGACAGCGCCGTTGTAGATAAGACGCTGACGATTTTGAATAACTATAAGAGCATCTTATATGATTGGTCAAAGGACTCCCCCTCCTTGGGTGATGTTCGAGGAAAGATCGTGATCATGTCACGTCTGGAGGTCAGTACATCGAGTTACCCCTCCTACTTAGGACCTGACCTGCGCAAGTGGGATGACAATTATAATGATTCTCTGCACTTTGCGCAAAAGATCAATACACAATCGGGACAAAGCGCCAATGCCGCTTCCTGCGGTGTCTGGATCCAGGACGATTACTCCTGCTCTCTTGATAACAAAAAACTGCAGTTCCTGAACACAGCCAAACAGCTCAACGGAAAGCTTGGCACGACCGATAGCCAAACGCCTCCGACGATTGCCAAGAGTGACTTCGTTTTTAACTATAACAGCATCGCAACCAGCGCCTATGTCACAACGCCGCTTGCCGGCTCACGCACGATGAACTCGCATCTTTTGGCGGAAGTGGCAAATCAGGGCTTTTGGAATGTCGGCAGCAGAATGGGCATTGTTATGCTTGATTTCGCGGACAAATCGATCGCTCAGCGGATCATTGACAGCAACAAAAAATATGCCCCCTCTGCACATAACTACACGACATCTGTCACTGCACCGACCTGTACGGCGCAGGGCTATACGACCTACACCTGCACCATCTGCGGCGATGTTACAATATCGGACTACACCGAAATGATCGATCACGATTACAGCAGCATCGTCACACCTCCGACCGAGACCGAGCAGGGCTACACGACCTACACCTGTAACCTCTGCGGATACAGCTATACAGGCGATTATACCGAAGTTTTGGTCCCTCATACGATCTATTTTATCGTCCCCGAAGGTGTAGATAAAATCGCACCCATGACCGGCACCAGCTTCACCATGCCCTCTGTCACAGGCTTCCCCGTGACAGCATCGGACGATGCCGTGTTTATCGGCTGGGTACCAATGCGCTATGATAACTCCTCAACAGCGCCGACAACCATCTACTACGAAGGTAAAACCTACTATTCGGGCAACAGCAATGTCATCCTTTATCCGCTTTATCTTTACGGAGTTACGGGCATCACCAGAACCTTCACCCAGTTTGACGGAACGAATACACTCTATATTGGCGATACCATCCTTATCACCGCAGCGGACTACGATTATGCGATCAGCACGACACAGGATGCTACAAATCGTGTGGGTGTTGCGATCACCAAGAGTGAGGACAAAAAAACGATCGTCATCACTGACGAAGCTGTTGCGCTGTTTACTTTGGGGTTTGGTGTCAACGGCGACAGCGAGCCGAGCATCATCTCGTTTAAGGACAGCCACGGCTATCTTTACGCTGCCTCCTCTGATGCAAACAGTCTTTGCTCAACGCAAACCCTAAGCGCCGACGCCTCATGGACACTTTCGAGAAACACTTCAACAAGCGCAATGAATTTTGTTGCACAGGGCAGTAACAGCAGAAAGTATATGCGTTTTAATTCCACATACAATCGCTTTGCCTGCTACGCAAGTGCCGAGCAAGCCGACATCCATATGTATGTGCAAACCGCAGCGTCGCTCGATAACGCTTGCTATACCACAGAATTTGCCTGTCTGCATTCGACGACGACCATAATCAGAACAGAGCCCACCTGCGAATCTGATGGTTTCATCACGGATGTTTGCGATCATTGCGGTGAGGAATTGAGCAAAGAAATACTTCCGCTCATCGGTCACAGCTACGAGCCCTATGTTACAATCCCGACCTGCACAAGTGAAGGATGCACCACATATATTTGCTCTAACTGCAATCACAGCTATATCGCCGATGAGATCTCTGCACTTGGACATCAGTATGAGGCAACCGTAACCACTGTCACCTGCACACAAGACGGCTATACCAATTATCAGTGCACAGTTTGCGGCGACGCGTATACTGATGATGTTGTCAGCGCAACAGGACATGTTTATGTTACTGAAACAATCGCCCCAACCTGTGAAGAAGACGGCTACACTTCCCACACCTGTAGCGCATGTGGTGATTCTTATGCCGATCTTATTACCGAAGCGTTGGGACATAGTTACCAAACACAAGTGAAGGCACCGAGCTGTACCGAAGATGGCTATACTCTGCACGTTTGCGCTACCTGTGATAAACAATATACAGAAAACGAAATTGCTGCCTACGGGCATGATTACACGGTAGTCGAGACACCTCCGACCTGCATTCTCTCAGGCTACACAACCTATACCTGCACAAACTGCAAGACATCCTATCGCAGTGATGAAACCGACCCTCTCGGTCACAGCTATGACGAAGGTGTTGTAACAACAGAAAAAACATGTGAAACAGACGGCGTTATCACCTATACATGCCAAACCTGCTCGGAAAGCCATACTGAAACAATACCTTCCGGACACGAGCCCGTAACAGAGCAAATCCAAGAGGTTTCATGCACACAGGACGGTATTGTCATTCAACGCTGCACTGTCTGTGAAAAGGTTTTGAGCACCCAGACGACTGCAGCATACGACCATGATTATGTTGCAGTTATAACACCTCCGAATTGTATGGAGGACGGCTACAGCACCTTCACCTGCTTGATCTGTAACGATACATTTATTACGTCATATACCCCTGCTTACGGTCATGACTATATTGCACAGGTGATTCCGTCAACCTGTAGCGAGATGGGCTACACGCTCTATTCCTGCCTCGAATGCGGAAATAGCTATCAGGAAGATTATCAGCCTGTAACTGAGCACACGCTGAAATACACCGATAACGGCGAAATGCACAAATATGGTTGCGTAAATTGCGACTATTATCTCCTGGAAGATCACAAATGGAACGACGGTGAAATAATCTCTGTTGGAACCTGCACCAGTGGAACTGTAACAAGCTATCACTGCACACTTTGCAATGCCGAAAAGCTCGAGACCACAGCCAGTGGCAACCATGCACCTGTGCATATGCCTCGCATAGAGCCGACCTGTACAGAAAACGGATCTATCGAACATTATAAGTGCAGCTATTGCAACGGTCTTTACACCGACTCGAATTGCACCTATGTGCTTCCGGAAGACTATGTCATTCTTGCCGCAACAGGTCACAGCTACACCTACATCAACAACGATGAAAACCATACAGTATCCTGCACGGGCTGTGACTATGTTGCAACCGAGGAGCACACCTATATCGATCACACATGTATCTGCGGTGCAGTTATTGTCGTTGAGCCTACTTATGAGCCGAATAAAAATCTGCAGTTCACGATGTCTATCTCTGCGGGCGCAGAGATGACCGTTACCTACAACATCATGGGCGCAGCAGTGAACTCCTATAAGGATTTCTATCTCGAGGTGCAGAAAGAGGTTGCGGGCAGCGAACCGATCACCACAATTTTTGATGTCACAGCTATGACTGCAAAGGTAAATCCATCCACAGGTGAAGCACTGATGTATCAGGTCACCTATCGGGGCATCAACGCCAAAGAAATGGGTGACAATTTCTCAACGACACTCTACGCAGTTGGTGATGATGGCACGATTTACTATGGCAGCACTGTTGTTGATTCCATCCAAAGCTTCCTGATCGGAAAGATCGATGCTTCAAGCTCGATTCCTGAACTGAAAACCATGGCTGTTGATATGCTCAAATACGGCGCAGCGGCACAGATTCGTTTGGGCTATGATACCGAAACCCTTGTGACCGCCGATCTGACCGAGGAACAGCTTGCTTACGCAACGCAGGAAATCCCCGAAGCGATAAACAATGCCGCTTCCACAGGCAACGGAGCAAGCTTGAATACCAGCATTACTGTCACATCAAGAGTTCAGCTGAATCTCTCTTGCATCCACACGGCTGCAACCGATCCCGATAGCATCAAGTGCGTCATTACGGATGCGGAAGGTAACCTTCTTGCCGAGCTCCCAACCACCAACAAGAACAACATTATGTTCACAGCTATTTATGAGAATGTTGGCGCAAAGGAAATGCGTGACGTGATCAACGCAACCTTCTTTGAAGGCAAGACCGTCATTTCCAAGACCATCTCATGGAGCGTGGAAAGCTATGTAGCGCAGGTTCGTGCGAAGACCAACGCAACCGAAGACGAGATCAACATGGTCAATGCCATGCTGACCTACGGCGATTCTGTCGCAGCTTACATGCGTGCTACAGCTCAGTAGATCGAAAGGGCTGCCCGTACTTCCCTATTTTCTTGCACTATATTTTATATCTAACGGAGGGCTACCATGAAGCATTTTTATCGTACCGTCTCCTGCCTTTTGCTCATAGCACTGTTCTTTACTCTGCTTCCACCGCCATCTGCTTCCGCCGCAACAACCTTGAATGTTATGTCCTATAATTTGAAGAACTCGAATTATTCGTTTGGCGACGTGACCTCCATGATCACCTCTGCAGGTGCGGAAATTATCGGCGTGCAGGAAGCTACAATTATCCAATATCCGCTTCTCTCTGCAGCGATGAGCGCAAAGGGCTTTTCCGGCATTCAGGGTCAAAATCGAGGTGATGGGGAATGCACACCTATTTTCTACAACTCGTCAAAGCTGACCTTGCTCCGAAGCGGCTCGTATTGGCTATCGGATACCCCCACAACACAATCAAAATTTGAAGAATCCTCATACTATCGCATCTGCACCTGGGGATATTTTCAGGTCAAAAACACAAGCCAGTATATCATGTTCTATAACACGCACTTAGACTTCCAGGTTGCGACCAATATCAAGCAATCAAATGTCATGCTTGCGGATATGATCGTAAAAACAAATGAGCTGACCAATGCCAAAAGCCACATCATCATTACAGGTGATTTCAATGCGGGTACTACCAGCGCTGCATTTAAGTATATTTTAGGCGATGTAGCGTATAACGGTGTCGTCAATCCGCACACAAAGCAACGACTTGATGAAGCCCGCCAGATCGCCTCCAAAACGGTTGCAAACAGCTCCGGCAACTACTACACGCAGCCATCAAGCGGACCTACGGCTGACTTAGACCACATCTTCGTCACCTCTGAGGGCTTTGATTGCAGCTATTATCAGGTTTTGTCCGATGCTGCCGGAAGTGACCATCTTCCCATTTTGGCAAAGCTCACATTCAAATCACCTGCGCACAAGTATTCCTACACTTGGGAAAAGGATGGCTACCATTGTGTCACCTGCCCTCACTGCTCCTATAATGTGAGTGAGGCATGCACGATGGAAGACGACCATTGCACACTTTGCGGCGGCGGCGGAACTGAGACCTTCCGTTTGGTCACGGATCAAAACGATCTAACCGACGGACGTTATCTCATGGTTGCTGCAGCAGCACACGGAAGCTACTTGGGCAGCTATCCGTTTTACGGTATCGGACTGAAGCAAGACAGTGGCTATCGTGGTCTTGTGAGCTATGGTCTGAATTATACCGAGCTGCCGGAAACCATCACCCTGAGCGGTGGTGACAATGGAAAGCTTGCATGGAAGCTGACCGGCAACGCAAGTGGCTTTACGCTGCAAAATCTTACAGGTGACAGTGTTTATCATGGTTCAGGATATGATCTTTTGCTTGGCAACTATACAGCCACCACCTTTACAGGCACAATGAGTACAACCACACATCATGTTGTCGTCAAGCATAACGGAACAAGCTATTTATCTCTGCGAACCGACATTAACACCTTAAATCAATCCGATGTGAAATCACCGCTTGTCGGCTGTGTCGGAAATACGAGTACCGGCAATTATAAGATTTTCTTTTTTAAGAAATATGAAGAATGCTTGCATGAGAACACCTCCACAGTTACCGTTTCGGCAACCTGCGTTGCAAACGGATCAATTTCTGAAGTGTGCGATGCTTGCGGCGAGGTTTTGAGTACAGAAGAGATTTCAGCCCTCGGACATACTTATACTGAAAGCATTACGACACAGGCAAGCTGCGCGAACGATGGCGTAAAGACCTTTACTTGTGAATGTGGTGATAGTTACACGGAAGCAATCGCCGCACTCGGACACAGCTATTCTTCTACCGTAATCGCACCGACCTGCACGGCACAGGGCTATACGCTCCACACCTGTTCTCGCTGTAAGGATAGCTACAAGGACAGCTATGTGACTGCCGAAGGTCATACCTATACAGCAAGTATCACAAAACAGGCAACCTGCACAACCGAGGGTGTGAAAACCTTCACCTGCGATTGCGGCGAGAGTTATACAGAAGCGATCTCAGCACTCGGACACAGCTATTCTTCTACCGTAATCGCACCGACCTGCACGGCACAGGGCTATACGCTCCACACCTGTTCTCGCTGTAATGATAGCTACAAGGACAGCTATGTGACTGCCGAAGGTCATACCTATACGGCAAGCATCACAACACAGGCAACCTGCACAACCGAGGGTGTGAAAACCTTCACCTGCGATTGTGGAAGCAGCTATACGCAGGTCATTGCCGTTCTCGGTCACAGCTACTCCTCCGTAGTTATTGCGCCGACCTGTACACAGAGGGGCTATACACAACACACCTGCACACGTTGCGGAAATACTTATACCGATTCACCTGTCTCAGCGCTTGGTCATACCTATACAAGCAGCATTACCACTGCCCCCACCTGCACAAAATCCGGCGTAAAAACCTTCACCTGCTCCTGTGGCACCAGCTATACGCAGCCAATCTCTGCATTGGGACACAGCTACACTTCGGTCGTTATTTCTGCAACCTGTCTGCAGCAGGGCTACACACTCTATTCCTGCACAACCTGTGGCAGCAGCTACAAAAGCAGCTATACTCCGATCACAGATCACAGCTATCGTTATGCAAATAACGGAAGCAATCACACGATAACCTGTGCGTGGTGTACCTATTCCCTCTCACAGGAGCATACCTACAGCAATGGCTTGTGCGTATGCGGAGCAAAAAAAGTCGAGTATAAATATGTTCTGGACAGCTCGCTCAGCTTCAGCATGAATATCAGTGTCGGTGCGCAGATGAAGGTCATTTATACGATCATGGGGAGTCAGGTAAACACCTATGACGATTTCTATCTTGTCGTTACCAAAGCGGTTGCAGATGCTCAGCCTGTAACGGTAGTCTATGGATTCGGAGAAGATCGACTTGAACCCGAAACCTCCTTGCATCCAACGACGGGAGAACCGTTTATGTATAAGGCAACCTTCGATGGAATCAATGCCAAGGAAATGGGCGATGTATTTACCGCAGCATTATATGTCGTATCCTCAGATGGAACGATTCGCTATAGCCGCAGCAACAGCAGCTCCATCAAGGACTACTTGACGCAGAAGCTCAATGACAGCACCTCGCAGACAGAATTAAAGACCTTAGCGGTGGATATGCTGAATTACGGCGCAGCAGCACAGATTCGCCTGGGTTATGACACCGATCAGCTTGCAAATGCGGATTTAACGAGCGAACAGCTTGCATATGGAACCAAGGCGATCCCGGAAGCAAATAATTCTTCCACCACCTATGGCGACGGAAGCACCATCACCACAAGCATTTCCGTCACCTCTCAGGTTGAGCTGTACTTAAACTGTGTCTACTCCCCGACTGAAACAACCGGCGTACAATACGTCCTGACGAACATGGAAACAGGCGAGCTGTTAGGTGTTTTGCCTGCAACAGTAAAGGGCGGCGTGATGTGCCAAGCCGTTTATCAAAATGTCGGTGCAAAGGAAATGCGAAATTTGATCGGCATCACGATGTTTGACAATGGCACGGTCGTATCCAAAACGCTTGTTTGGAGCGTGGAAAGCTATGTTGCTGCCACTCGTGCAAAGAGCAATGTCACGCAGGAGGAATTGAATATGGTCAACGCCATGCTCACTTATGGCGATTCCGCAGCTGCGTATTTCACCTCCATCGGACAATAAACAGGTAATACTATACCGCTGATCCCCCACTGTCGACGAACATAACAAAAGCGCTTGAGGTTTGATGCCTCAAGCGCTTTTATTATGATTATTTTGCCTCCATGTAGACTGCAACGGAATCTCCGTAGGTGAGCATGGCGTTGACCATGTTCAGCTCGTCCTCTGCGACGTTGGTCTTGGCTCTGACCTGGGCGACGTAGCTTTCCACGCTCCAGGAGACGGTCTGGGAGATTGCGGTTTCGCCTTCGTAGAAGGTTGCGTTGATCACGTCACGCATTTCCTTTGCGCCAACATTTTCATAAATTGCCGAGAACATGATATTGCCCTTGTTGGTCGCTGCAATTTCCGCCAAAACCTTGCCCTCACTGTCGGTGATGACACACTTGACCGCATTCGGGTCGGTTGCGGTGGTGTAGATGCAGGA
>SVKY01000011.1 GCA_015068235.1 Oscillospiraceae bacterium | reverse complement strand
GTGGGAGCAACCGCTTTGTCGATCACTTCAACATGTCCATTTGCTGCAACTTCATTTCCACGGTAACTATCAGAACAAACCGAGCAAGTAAAGATCGTATAGCCACCCGTTGTGCAAGTCGGATCGGCGACAACAGCTTTATAGCTGTGTCCCAATGCCGCAACCACATTTTGTTTTACGATGATCGTATTGCAGACAGAGCAGTGCTTACCTTCCGTCAAGCCGGTTTCGGTACAAGTGGGAGCAACCGCCTTGTCGATCACTTCGGTATGCCCGGTTGCGGAGACGGTTTCGGTCTTTGTTCCCTTACATACAGAACAGGTAAAAGTCTTGACGCCGGTTGCGGTGCAGGTCGGTTGCGTGGTAACGCTTCCGCTGTTCCAGCTGTGGGAAAGCGTTTTGCTGTAGCCACAGGAGCAGGTTGCTTCGTGATTAGTATTATCGATCTTGCTGTAGCTGTAGCTATGAGCCGTTGCGCTAAACTGGGCTGTAACAGTTAGATCCGAGGTAACATTTGTCAAGCTTTGGCTCCAGCCGGAGAAGGTATAGTGGTTGGTGGCATCGTATGCCTTCGTCGGTGCCGCTCCGGCGAAAATTGCAGTTTCACCGGAATTGACAAGCTGTTCATCAAGAACGTTCCCCTTCGGATCAACAAAGCTCACCGTATAAGCTGCAACCGGGAGCTTCGTACGCGGTCCGACATAAAGATAGTCTATAGTTGCCGTGCCGCCGACATCGCTGTAAATATTCGAGAAGCGCACGCCGATCGAGCGAATGGCTTCGGCGCTGCGGAAGGTATCGTCCAAGGGAATGGTGACGACCTGATATTCTCCCTCAGTCACTTGGTAGCCCTTATAAATAGACTGGATTCTCTGGGCAGTGCCTTGGTAGTCGCCAATATAGAGAACGTAAATCTGCGCTTCTTTGCCGCTGTCAACGACACAATCGTCAAGCTTGAAGCGAATCTGCAAATATTCAGCGGCATCCGGCTCATAATTCAGAGTAAAATAGCTCTCCGTTCGCCATGTAAAATTACCATAGCTTGCAGTGGTTTCCAAATAAGGTCCGGCAATGCTTGTGGTTTTCGGTGGAACATTGACCGTCAACGTACCTGTGCTGTTATTGATGCTGAAATCGGTTGCAGATGCGGCACAGTACAGCGCCCAATACGGCTGATCGGCTAAGTCAAAGTTGAAGCCGTTGTAGTTTCTGTTGCTGTAGCGGAGCTGATCTGCAGCACTGTTCTTGAAATCGAAAAGCAGATGTTCTTCTCTCGGCAAATTCGCCTCTGAACCGAAATAGATGTAATCGACCGTGATTTTACCGAGATGATCGTTATCCAAGCTGGTAATTCCGCTGAAATTCAAACGGATCGCGGAGATCGTGCCACTGTTGATAAATTTGCTGCTCAGCGGCATTGTGACCGTCAAATAATGACCGTCCGTTAAATGTTCTTCGTCGATCTCGTAGGTCTTTGTGCAAGCGTTGCTCAGATGATCTGCGCCATTCACGCTCGAAGTCGAATGCTGATAGAAGTATAGACCCATGACCGGTGTGGAGAAGGCTTGGAAATTCTCAAGCTTGAATCGAACCTGCACATATTCTGCGCCATTGGGAGAATATGCCATATTCAAATTGTTCTGCAAGTTGCTGCTCGATTGCACATAGACCACAGATTGTGCAGCATTCGCTTTCATTTGCAGTGACATTGTACCCTCGTTCCAGTCAAAGGTCGGAGCTGTGGTACGCGCACTGTAGCTCCAGGAGCCGGCATCAAAATTGGTGTTGCCGTAGGTCTTTGTATCATAGCGAGCCCAATCCTCATCGGTATTCGTAAAATCGAAGAAAAGCGGTTCTTCCTGAATGGGAAGCTCGGCCTTTCTGCCGACATACATGTAGTCCAATGTGATCGTACCGTTTGTCTCGCTGGAAAGATTCTGGAAGCACACACCCAGGGAACGGATCAGATCCGCACTTCGGAAGGTGTCGTCCAAAGGAATGGTAACGACCTGATATTGCCCATCGGCAAGCTCATAGGTTTGGTTGATCGTTTGGATCCGGTTAACCGTACCATCAAATTCTCCGACATAGAGCACATAGATCGTAGGTTCCTTGTCGGCAGTAACAACGCAATTGTCCACCTTGAACCGCAGCTGCAAATATTCCGCATTTGTGGGGACATACTTCAAAGAGAAGCAGCCTTCCGTACGCCAGGTAAAGGTTCCGGAAATTGCAGTGGTTTCAAGATACGGCCCTGCAATGGTGGTTGTCTTGGGCGGCACATTCACCGTCAATGCGCCCACAGCATTATCGATTGCAAAGTCTGTCGCAGAAGCGGCGTTCCAGAGCGCCCAATAAGGCTGCTCTGCCCGGTCAAAGTTGAAGCCGGAATAGATGGGATTGGAATAGCGTTCCTGATCGGCTGCTGTGTTGCCAAAATCAAAGAACAGCGCATGATTCAGCGGCAAATCCGATTGCGCACCGATGAAAACATAATCGATCGTGATCTTACCCAGTTGGTCAGAAGAAATGCTTACAATGTTGGCAAAATTGATTCGAATGGCAGTGATCTGCTCGCAAGCACGGAAACTATCGCTGACAGGCAGTGTCACCGTAACATATTCTCCATTTGTCAGAACATCGGTCGGAATGGTATAGTTCGCGGAGGCGGCATTTTTCAGGGTATCCTTGCCGTTATAGTTAGAATTTTCACCTGCATAGTAATAGGTGCCGAAGGTTGGCGTTCCGGTTGCCGTAAAATTCTCAAGCTTAAAGCGAACCTGGATATATTCTGCGTTTTCAGGTACATAGTTTAGTGGCAAATTGCTGTGCAGCGACGGGCTCGACTGAAGATACAGCGCACCCTGTGCGGCATCTGCAAGCATACTATAGCTAACCGTTCCGTCGGTTTCAGAGTAAGCAGGCGATGCAAGTCTGGTTGTAGCATAGCTCCAGGAGCCGATGTCATAATTCAGATTTGCATAGCTCTCCATGCCGTAGCGATCTTGCGCAATTGAACTGTTATCAAAGTCAAAATACAGATTGGACGGCGCATCGATTGCCTTTCCTAAATACATATAATCGATGATAATCTTTCCAATCGAGCCGCTGCCTGCACTCTTGGTGTTGTAGAATCGCACACCAAGCATTTTGACATAATCCGCTGACTTGATCGCATCGGTCAGTTTGATACGAACGGTTTGATACTCCCCGTTCTTCAGCTCAAACTGCACTGTCGGTGATGCACCGCCTGCAGTAACACCCGCCGTTTCCAAATGCGTCAGCAAGTACAGCGTCGGAATTTTTCCGTCAGGAGCAACGATATCCTCCGTTTTGAATCGGATCTCAAAAATCTCCGCATCAGAGGCATCGAAGGACAGCGGATGTCTGTTGGTGTTGCCTGCCCACGGATAACTGCCCGAGGTTGCCGAAGTGGCAATATATGCGCCGTAATCCACAGAACCGTAATAGTCGCATCCGGTATAAACCGTAAGTGTACCCTCTGCGTTATCGACACTGATCGCATTTGCCGCCTCATCGGTGCAGGCACTTCCCCACGCAGGCGCCTCCTGCGAATCATAATCAAAGCCGCCGTAAGCACCTTCGTAATATCGATTGGTATCGCCGTTATTGTCAAAGCCGAAATAGAGCGATTCGGTCTTCGGTCCGATATAGATATAGTCGATGGTTGCCGTACCGCCGTGCATATAGCCAAATTGCACCATGATGCCCTTGATCTTATCAAAACCGCGCAGCTTTGCGTTTTCTAATGACAGTGTCAATGTGACATACTTGCCCTCTAAAGTACCGCCGTCCATACAGGCTTTGTCGATGCCCAATTTTAACAGCTCATAGTCTGCATCTGCACTCGCCAAGCCGTTGCTCCAGCAGCTCGCACCATCTACGAGATATTGCAGATAAATACCGGGGTCATAGTCGCCGTAGGCAACAACATTGTCAAGCTTCAAGCGCACCTGGAAGATCTCTGCCTCAGAAGGATCGTAATTCAGGAAATTCGCCTTCGTCGTATCCTTTGACCACGCATAGTTGGCAGTTGCATCCGAAGGCTCGATATTCGTGCGCCACTCGGTGATATTGCCGGAGGAATCCTTACGGGTGGTCAAGGGAAGCGTCATAAAGCCACCGGAAATTTTGATCGTTTGATTGTCGAGGTAGCCGGTTGCCCAACGACTCGCATTTGCATAGTCGATGTAGCCATAGGTATTGTTCATATACTGATCGCTTTCGGCAAAGTCGAACATCAAATACGGCTGTGTTTCCATTGAAAATTCCGCCGTAACGGTCTTGCCCAAGCATTCACTGAAGTCAACGGTCAAAACGGTCTTTGTTGTTCCGCTGACAGTGATCTCGCTATCAAGCGAGGTTGCGCTGAGTGCACGATTGATCGTGATCGTTCCGCTCGTGAGCTTCTGCGTCGGGTCGCTGGCGGAAATAATATAATTGCCGTCCTTCTTCTGCATCATAACGATCATGGGCTTGTCAACCGTGATCTCGCCGTAGGTGCCTGCCTTCCAGAATACCATTGCGGTGATGCCCAAAGAAGTCTCCTGCACAACGTGCTGAGAGGTCGTGTTGCGCAAGATCTTGATGTCGGGGTTCTTCGTGTAAGCTTCGGTTTCGGTCGCATCCTTCTCAGGCAGCATAACATAGCTGTAGCTGCCATCGGTCGGCTTAGAGCCGTGGCTCATGTAAAGCTCGAAGAAGCTGTGTGCCTCCGTGGTCGGTGTAACATGAATGTTGTAAGCATTAAAATCGTCGTTGGTATTGTCGCCGTCGTTGCTCGACTGACGGAAGGGCTTATTGACATACACATCACCGCCCGTGGGGAAATAATATCCGCCAAAGGATTCCAAATGCACCCACGTCGGATCGGTATACTGCTTTGCCGCAAAGGTCGTGGTTTTCTCAAGCAGCGTGCCATCAACGATGATGTCCTCTGTGCCGTAGGTCGTGGTACCGTTTTCAGTTGTCTTTTCTTCCAGTCTGCGATTATCTACATAGGTATTGACCGCATTATTCCGTGTGGTAAAGTCGATGTCCGAACCGACACAGACGATCTCGTCATCAAACATGAAGTAGGATTTCTTTGCCGTCAAATCCGAAACAAGAACTTGCTTCATCTTATTGGCTTCAACCGTTTCGTCCTTCTGCGAGGTGGAGTCGATCCATTGGACCTCTTCAACCGATTCAGCCTCCGTCCAGCTATAGGCTTCAAAATCCATCGCTGCGGCAATATACTTTCCGCTCATCTCCGCACCGCCGACAAAAGTCGCCGCATCCACACCGTCTTTGTTCTTTTCCTGCGTCCATGTCGGTGTTTTGGTCGATTCGTTGAAGGTGAAGGTCATGCCGGGGAAATACGCATTTCGATTACTCCACGGTTGCCGAAGCTGACAATTCTCCTCTGTCGTACCTGCAACACGGTACATATTTGCAAAGCGCAGATAGGTCGCATTGTACTGATCGGTATCATAGTCGGTCGTATCGTTATAGATGTACAGCGCACCATCGCCGCCAAACCAACCGTAGCGGTTCTGACCGTTGATGCTCTCGGGCGTCGCAATTCTCGTGGAGCTCATGGACAGTGCAACCGTATAATCCTTCTGATGCTGCACTGCACGGTCGGTACAATAACGCATCGCAGCATATTCCGAATCATCCGTGCTGATCGTGTTATCCATAACGATATCCTTGAGCTTAGCGGCAAGGTTCACATCTGCCAGGGACTGCACCGCAGCAGAATAGGCTTTTGCCGTTGCTGCCTCGGTATCCTGCACGACCATCTCACGGATAAACTGCTTCAGCTTCAAATTGGATGCCGAATCGAAGCAATCGATCAGCATCAACGAGCCACGCAAAGCCTGCTTGCCGGCACTGATCCCGTTTTCAGGATATCTTCCCATAAACGGAACCATGATCAAACCGTTTTGCATGGCAGGTCGGAACACATCCACCATCCAATCTGCCAAAATATCCGCTGTATCCAGTGCGAAGGCAGTACCTGCCATATTGGAATAGGTATCGATGATTCTTTCAACAATGACACCGACACCGTAAATACCTTCCATCGGCCAATAGCTGTGGCAAATGTACGAACCATCCGGACGAACGCCTTCTTCCCAATCGTAGTGCTCCGTCATAAAGTCCGCAAGATTGGTGCGTGTTTCCTCCATCAATTCCTCATCACGGTTGACCGCAGCGATCATTGCGCCGATGTTCAATCTCGTGCGGCGGTTGCCGAGCGTCGTCGTATCATATTGCCCATCGTTATTCGGACGCATCTTGTCCATGAAGATGTGGCAATAATCTGCATAGCTTTTTGCAATGTCAGCCTGCGCATCGGTTGCATACGGATACATCATCAAAAGGACACGCAATACTTCCAGCGGTGTACCGTAGGCAAAGTCCCACCAGTTATACAGGCTTCCCTTGTTCGGGCTTTCGAGATAGCCGATCCAACGGTCATAGTTAAAGAAGGTTAAGCCCTTTTCCAAACCATAGAAAATCGCATCGTAGAGGTCAGGATTCTGATACAGCTCCAGCGTTACCTTGTTGCCGCTGCTGTCTTTGTAAGTATAGCTTGTCCCCTTCGTCCCGTAAGCCCGTGCCATGTAGAACAGACCGATGAACTGACGACGCATCGTATCACTTGTGACCTCAAGCGTAATATCCTTACTCCAGAAAATACGGTTCGGATTCGATCGGTTTGCCTCTAAGCTGACCCAGTATCTGCCGGCTTCATAGCTAAGACCGGAAGTACTGTAGCCTGACGAATTTTTGACACCGACGATCTTTTGGATCTCGCTGTCCGTCCAATCCACATTTTCATCGCCAAAAAGAGAATCTTGATAATTGTAGATCAAAGCTTCCCAATCGGCATCGGTATACGTTGTTGCAGCATGCGTTTTTGTTGCAAACGTCGGGATGAACTGTGCCAGCATGCAGAAGAGCAAAAGCAGGCTCAATCCCTTTTGGATAACCCCTCTCATAGGAACCTCCTGTGCATTGATAATATTCCATGATTGTATAAATCATCTCATTAGAATTGTACAATAATTTCCTATCCATTTCAACTAAAAATATTTATATTCTTCTATTGCCAAAGTGCCTGTGCATGTGTTAAAATAATGTCACAAATTTTAGATCATTGGAGGCTGCAATATGTCGATCAACTCAAGATGCAAAGACGAATCTCCGATCAAGACCGTTGAAAATATCCTTGCAATTTTGAAAAAATATGGCATAGAGACTGAAGAGAATTGGTCAGAGTCCGGTGTTGAGAACTGTTACTCGCTGAGAGTCAGCGTGAAGAATGCAAAATTCGGCGCCAATGGCAAGGGCATTACAAAGGAATTTGCCAGAGCGAGTGCCTACGCCGAATTTATGGAACGTATGCAGAGCGGATATCTGACCAAGCGATTGATCCGGGAGAATCTTTTGACGTTCGCTGATGAAGCTTTGATGGAAAAAGATGCCTGCATCGCCTCATGCTCCGATTGGCTGAGCGCAATGAGCAGAGGGCTTTCCGAGCTTTTCAACACCACAATTCCTATTGAGCATATTAAGATGAAAGCCCTCGAATCAGATTTGGATTCGGAGAAAACGATTGCACTCCCCTACTACAATGTGAACAAGGATTCCTTTGCGTATTTCCCGAAGCGTGCGATCCCCTTCTTTTATTCCACGAACGGTCTGGCAGCAGGCAATACGTTGGTGGAGGCTTGCGTACAAAGTTTGAGCGAAATCTTTGAGCGCCACAATGTGATCCGTTGCTTCTTCGGCAATATTACACCGCCGACCATTCCGGAGGAATATTTGCAGACTTTTGAAAAGCCATATGAGATCATTCAGAATCTTCGTTCGAACGGATATGAGGTCATACTGAAGGATTGCTCCTTGGGTGAGCCGTTTCCGTTGGTTGCGGCTGTGGCGATCGACAAGAAGCATCATAGCTACCATGTCCATATGGGCGCACATCCCGTGTTTGAAATCGCATTGGAGCGCAGCTTGACGGAAATGTTCCAGGGCAGAAATCTGAAGGACTTTACAAGCACCGTCGGCTTCTCATCGTATCAGGGCGGCATGCGCTCTTGCGGCGAGTTGGTAAAGCTTTTGACCGCCGGCTGTGGCAAATACTCCTTGTCCTTCTTCTTAAATACGCCCTCGTATGAATTTAAGCCTTTCCCCGATCGTTCTCAGATGTCAAATACCGAGATGCTGAAGGAATTTATGGATTACTATGCAGCTAAGGGTTATGATATCTACATGCGGGATATTTCACACCTCGGCTTCAATTCCATCAGTATCATCATTCCCGGTATCAGTGAGGCATTTCCTCACAATGTTCTCGATCAATTCCCCGAGGGGCGCTATTTCCATAAATTCAGAAACGCATCGCTTTCACCGGATCGTCTGACACAAGAAGAGCTGTTAGAATACAGAACCTATCTGAATTATTTGGCTTCTTCTTATGGTCAGCAAGCGCTGAAGATTCATGCCTTAACAGGCAAAGGAATTGCCGTTGGGCAGCCTGTACGAGCAATCTACTTTGGTCGAATGATCTACGCTTATGCGGAATGGCAGGTCAATCGTGACAATGCCATTCGAATTGCAAACGCAGCTGCCATGGAAGCGGACGAAGTCGCATCCAATTATCTAAGCTGCCTGTGTACTTATTACGAGTACAAAAAAGCAAAGATCGATGAAAATATCATCGTGGAAGGTCTTTGCGCTGTCTATCCGTCCGAGGTTGTAGACGAGGTAAAGCAGGCATTGGATCAAAACGTGAATCCGTTTGAAAACTATATCATCCGCTGCGATATGGAGCACTGCGACAATTGCATGTCAAATGGCAATTGCAATGTGAAGGAATCGCAAAAAATGGCGCAAATCGTTCAGGACGCAACCTCGGCATTCGATAACAAAGCCGCATTTGAACGCTTGCGCACAATGGTGCAATCTATGTAATCAAAAGACCGCCGACATGGTTCTGTCGGCGGTCCTTCATTTTCAATTACACAGGCTCATCCATGAGGCGGTCAAACTCGGCTGCCACACGGTCAAAATCCTCCTCGGGAATATCCAAAAGCTCAAAATCGTCATCGGTCGGAACATAGCCGTAAAGATAGACATCATTCGTATCGTCCAACGCATCAAGAGCAATGTACTCCTTCTCATCGAGTTCAAATGTACCGATGATGCCGCATTCGAAGCTCGCACCGTCGTCAAATTCCAGCGTGATGATCTCATCCTCCGCATAAAGTGCACGTTTTTCTTCCATTTGAAAAACCTCCTTTTATTGATACGTTCAGTATAGCTTGTTTTCTTCAAATTTGCAAGCCTATTCTTGCCAAAATTGTCGGTAAGCTGTGGGCAAACCAACATTTTTCTCCAATTCCTCAGCTGTGACCCATGTAAAAGCAGCTTCCTGCGCACATTTCAAATACACGCCCGTCAAAAACCAATGCACATGGGTGAAAATATGTTCCCGAGCAATCATTTTTTCAATGCCTGTCGGCTGAACGCCCCAGGACGCCGCCTGTGCAAGCGCTCCTTGCGCATCGAGTTCTCCCAAAACATCGGGAAACTGCCACAAGCCTGCCAAAAGTCCCTTGCTCGGACGCTTGCATACAGCAACTTTTTCTCCACAGCGCAGAACAAAAACCGTTCGTCTCTCCACTTTTCTAGGTTTTTTTTGCGTTTTTATGGGATAAGAAAGCTGTTTTTCTTCTTTTTTCGCCACACAAAATTCCTTCAGCGGACAGCTTTCACACACAGGTGCACCGTTTGGCACACATACCGTTGCTCCCAATTCCATCAGCGCTTGCGTGAAATCCCCGCAGCGACCTATCGGATAGATGGGCGCAAGCTTTTTCGCTGCCTCTTTCTTCACCCGTTCCTCGTTGATCGGTTCGTTCGACGCCAAGTAACGTGAAAGCACTCGAAGGACATTGCCGTCAACAGCAGGTGTCTGCTGCTCAAAGCAGATCGACGCAATTGCGCCTGCGGTATAGTCACCGATCCCCGACAACGCTCGGATGGCTTCATAACCATGCGGAAATTCGCCGTGATGCTTCTGCATGATCTGTCTTGCCGCTTTTTGCAAATTACGCACACGGCTGTAATAGCCCAAGCCCTCCCACAGCTTCAAAAGCGTATCCTCTTCGGCTTGCGCAAGGGCTTCAATTGTCGGAAGCGCAGATAAAAAACGTTCGTAATACCTCTTGACCGCCTCAACTCGTGTCTGCTGCAGCATGATCTCCGAAAGCCAAACATGATACGGCTGCTTGTCCCTGCGCCACGGAAGCTCACGCCGATGCTCCGAAAACCACGGCAACAACAATGCAGGCAAATGCTTCATTAGGAGCGCTCTCCATAGGTGCGGCGGCGATGTCTGCGGTGCTGCTTGCGGCGCTGAGAGAGCTCGTCAAACTTTCTAGCGGCATCCGAAGCACCTTCATAAACCATGCGGCTGACACGCAACGTGCCGTCATCGTCCTTCTGCAAACGAATGCGGATCAAAAATCTGCCATGCTCGGGGCAGGTCGCCATTGTCATATAACGCCGTGCCTCCTGGCTGATCCATGCGCCGTTGGGCATCTCGCAGCCGCATTGCGGACAATGGCTCTTCAGATCCGTCATTGCGCTGATGGCTTTTGCCTTATCCTCATAACCTCGGAAGACGACCTTGCTGAGGCAGCCCTCGGGCGGAGCTCCATGGAAGCCGTCCTCGTGCCTGCGCAGAGCCTCGGCATAATGATCGATCCCATCTTCCATATTCAAGCGGCTACAAATCAACGCCGTATGATAAGCATCGCCCAAGGCATCATGCGCCGGTCTGCACGGCTCAATGTTCATCATGCCCAACGCCGTTGCCAACGCCTTCTGCGACGAATCGCAGCCAAGCTGTGCATTGAAGATCATTTGCACATTGTACCACTGCGTGATCCAATCAGGCTCATCATCATGAAGCAAAATGTTGTCCTCCAAAAGGGTAACATCGTCAAAGCCCCACGTCAAAAAAATACATTCTCCACCGATCCACTGCCTGAATTGCTGCAGCGCTTCAGGAAACGGCAAGCCTTTCTCCTTTAGATCGCTGTCGTGGATGCCGGTTAATTTTGAGACACGGCTGTTGAGCTTTTTATAATACTTCGGGCGCACCAACACCTGAAATTCATCTGCAATGCTTCCATCCTCCAGCATTCTCACAGCACCGATCTGAATGATCTCGCCGTGAATCTCCACGGGCAGAACCTTCTTTGCGGCATACGAGCCGGGCCAAGGCTGATTCCATTCCAAGTCCAAAACAATATACTGCATCACTCAGCCTCCTTTCAATACTTATCATACCACAGATCATGCTTTGCCGCAACAAACATTTTGACTTTTTGCATTTCTTGTTATATCATATAGGAAATGCAAACAGGAGGCTTCTCATGATCAAGATATATAATGAACCTATGCAGCTTCGAAACGGCACCTTGACGCCTGCAATTTCCGACGAGGGCAGGGATAAGACCATTGCTTATCGAATTTTGGCAGAGCACAACACTTCCGGGGATATGAAGCAGCTCAAAATCAAATTTGATGCGATGGCATCGCACGATATTACCTACGTCGGCATCATTCAAACCGCAAGAGCTTCCGGTCTCGAGAAGTTCCCGCTGCCCTACGTTCTGACCAACTGCCACAATTCCCTATGCGCTGTCGGCGGTACGATCAACGAGGATGATCATGTGTTCGGCTTGTCTGCGGCAAAGCGCTACGGCGGTGAATTTGTTCCTGCGCATCAAAGCGTCATTCACAGCTACATGCGTGAGATGTACGCAGGCGGCGGTCGCATGATCTTAGGCTCTGACTCTCACACTCGCTACGGCGCGTACGGAACGATGGCGATCGGCGAAGGCGGTCCCGAGCTTGTAAAACAGCTTCTTTGCAAAACCTATGACATCACCTATCCCCGTGTAGTCGGCATCCACATGATCGGCAAGCCCAAAGCCGGTGTCGGACCGCAAGACGTTGCGCTTGCGATCATCGGTGCAACCTTCAAGCAGGGCATCGTCAAAAACAGCGTGATGGAATTTTTCGGTGACGGCATTGCAAATCTAAGCATGGATTACCGCAACGGCATCGATGTCATGACCACGGAAACAAGCTGTCTTTCCTCCGTTTGGCAGACAGACGATATTGTAAAGCAAGCCTTAACAGCGCATGGTCGTGCTGATGCTTACAAAGCGCTTGCTCCGCTTGACGGCGCTTATTACGATAACATAATTGAGGTCGATCTGGGCAAAATTGAATGCATGATCGCACTTCCCTTCCACCCGTCCAACACATATACCATCCGAGAGTTTAATGAAAATGCAGCCGATATTTTGGCAGGAATTGACGCTTCCCTGCTCAAAAAGCTCCGCAACGGAAAGTTCTGCGCCGACCAGGGTGTGATCGCCGGCTGCTCCGGCGGTACATACCAAAATATGGTGCAGGCTGCCAACATTCTCGGCGGAAAACCCATCGGCAATGACCATTTCTGGCTCTCCTGCTATCCTGCAAGCCAGCCCGTAATGCTGGAGCTTTTGCGCACAGGTGAGCTTGCAAGCCTGATGTCCTCGGGCGCTTCGATCCGAAGTGCTTTCTGCGGTCCTTGCTTCGGTGCAGGTGATGTACCTGCCAACGGTGCCTTCTCCATTCGCCACACCACACGCAATTTCCCAAACCGTGAAGGCTCCAAGCCCTCTGACGGTCAAATCGCCTATGTTGCTTTGATGGACGCCCGCTCTATCGCTGCCTCCGCTCTCAACGGCGGTGCTATCACTGCGGCTACCGATCTTGATCTGCCCGAAGAAAACGCAGGCTCCGCCTATCAGTTTAATGATACCCCATACCAGCGTGTTTATCACGGTGTCGGCAAGCCCAATGCGGACGAACCTTTGGTTTTCGGTCCGAATATCACAGACTGGCCCGAGCAGATTCCCTTGCCCGAAAATCTTTTGATGACCGTTGCCTCCGCAATTTACGACCCCGTAACCACAACGGACGAGCTGATCCCCTCCGGTGAAACCTCCTCCTATCGCAGCAATCCCCTGCGTTTGAGCGAATTTGCGCTGAGCCGAAAAGACCCTGCCTATGTCGGCAGAGCGAAGGAAGTTTTATCAAAAGAAAAAGCTCGCCGCAACAGTGAGGATCCTACAAACACAGGCTTTGGCAGTGTCGTCATGTCGCTTCGTCCCGGTGACGGCTCCGCCCGTGAACAGGCAGCTTCCTGTCAGCGTGTGCTCGGCGGTGTTGCAAACATCTGTGAGGAATACGCAACCAAACGCTACCGCAGCAACGTGATCAACTGGGGTATGCTCCCCTTCACCGCGACCGATATCGCGAGCTATGATATTCAGCCCGGTGACACGATCTATGTCGAAGGCATTCGAAAAGCGGTCGAAGCAGGTGCAGAGAAGATCGATGCCGTTCTGGCACAAAACGGCAAACAGACCAAACTGACACTCAAGCTTGAAAACTTGAGCAAGGAAGAGCGTGACATCATCCTCTCCGGCTGTTTGATCAATTATTACGCATAAGCAAAAAAGCAGCGGTGTTTCGCCGCTGCTTTTATATTTTTTTCCATGGAATCGGGAAGGTTTCGGGCATCCCGAGAGGCATCAGTTGCTTTTCCAGCCAAATGACATCATACCATTGCCCAAGCTTATAGCCGACGTCTTTATACACCGCCATAGTTTGATAACCTATCGCCTCATGGAAACGAACGGACGCTTCGTTTGCGGAAGTTACCACGGCAAAAACCTTTCTACAGCCCTGCTTGGTCAGTATTTCTTCGATCTGTGCATAGAGCTGCGTGCCGATCCCACGCCGTCTTGCCTCCGGCGCAAGATAGCAGGAAATTTCCGCATTCCAGGAATACGCCGCTCGCTCAAACGCTCTGCCTGCATAGGCATAGCCAAGCACTTCACCGTTTTCCTCCCAAACGAGCCACGGATATTCGGCAATGTGCGCCTGAAATCGATGCAAAAATTCCTCCTGCGTCGGAAGTATATATTCAAAGCTGACCGCCGTATGCTCCACAAAGTATCGATAAATCGAAAGCATTGCAGGAATATCGGCTGCTCTTGCCGTTCTGATTGCCACAAAAACCACCTCTTTTGCATTGTAACACAAGTCGAGGCGAAATGCACTTGAAATTTTATTTTTTTCTGCTATACTTTGGATGAAAGGAGGGTTCATATGAAGCATTTACCATTTGGTCTGCGCACTTTGAAAACTGCCATTTCTGTCACTGTTGCATTGCTCATCGTCCGCCTGTATACAAACGACAACGATGCGATGTTCTATGCCGCTCTTGGTGCATTGGTCGCAATGGATACCACACTTGACCGCTCTCTGCATCAAAGCATAACGCAGCTTTTGAGTGTTTTGTTCGGCACCTTTGTCGGCTATGCCGTGCTGTTTGTTTTCCATGCTTCCATTCCTGCATGGATCGTCGGTATCGGTGTTTTGGTTTTGATCCTGCTGTGCAATATGCTCAGGTTTTCTCACACCATCACGCTTTCGTGCATCGTCTTTTTGTCGGCTTGCATGTACAATTCGCACAGCAACGATCTTCTGCGTGATGCCGCTTTGCGCATGATGAACACCTCCATCGGCTTGGCAACTGCACTTTTAGTCAACATTGCACTGCATCCTTACAACAACAAAAGCCGCATTCTTTCCACCCTTAAAAAGCTCCGCCATCAAATCCCGAAGGATTTGGAAAGCATTGTTGTTCACGAGCGCTTCCCCGACAATCAATCCTATATCGTGCTCATTCGTGCCATCGAGCATGAGCTTTCGATGTACCATGCACAGCGTTTTTTTCACCGCAAGAACGATGAAGAAGCCCTGTTTTCAGGCTGTTTGCAGCTTGCCGAGCGGATGGTGCAGGAGCTTGAGGCGATTTGTGGTATGGATTGTTTGGGCGATATCGCCTCAGATAATGAAGCACGTTTGAAAGCACTAAATATCACCTTGCCCGAGCAAGGCATTTCCAACCGAAAGTGTACCCGTCGTGATACGATCGTGATGAATTATCATTTGGACAAGCTCCTGAGCGCTTATGATTATCTCGGCGAGCTGATGGAGCTGTGAGAATAATCAATACCCCTTCGGCATAGAGTGTGTCGGAGGGGATTTTTTTGAGTTTAACACAGTTGGCACTGCGCAGAGCAGGTGCACAAACCTTGGAAGAATTTCAGCGCCGTGAGGGACTCTACCCCTCAGGCGGTGAGGATATTTTAACAATGCAGCGCTTGATGCCATATCTTTTAGGCTACGAGCGCTATATGATAAAGCCGAACGACACATTTTACCGCATCGCTCGTCAGTTCGGCACAACGGTGAAAGCCATTCGAACCGCAAATCCAAGCAGCGACCCACGCAGGCTTTCCGTTGGGCAGTATTTGAACGTCCCATTTGGATTTCCCGTGGTTCCGACCGACATCCCTTTCACTTCAGAGGTGTTGAATGTTTGCATACAGGGGCTCATTGCACGCTATCCGTTTTTATCGCAGAGAACCATTGCCACCACAGCATACGGAAGGCGTGTCACACTTTTGCGCATGGGAAACGGCACAAAAAGCGTAATTTATAACGCAAGCCACCATGCAAATGAATGGATCACCACGCCTGTTTTAATGAAATTCTTGGAGGAATATGCCGAAGCAGTCTCCCAAGGACAGACGATTTTCGGCATAGATGCTGTGGCGCTGTTTCAGAAAACCCAGCTTTATCTCGTTCCCATGGTCAATCCCGACGGTGTTGACTTGGTTACAGGTGCAATTGCGCCAAACACACCGCAATATGACGAGGCACAACAGATCGCAGCATATTTCCCGTCCATTCCTTTTCCCGATGGTTGGAAAGCCAATCTCAAAGGCGTTGATCTGAATCTGAATTATCCTGCCGAATGGGAGCAGGCGAAGGAAAACAAATTCGCCCTTGGCTTTGACCGACCTGCACCGAGAGATTATGTCGGAGATGCGCCCTTAGATCAGCCCGAAAGTGCCGCCATGGTCGCTTTGACACGTCAAGTCAATCCTCGTTTGACTCTTTCGTATCATTCCCAGGGTGAGGTCATCTATTGGAAATTCCTTGACATTGAGCCGCCCGAGGCAAGAGGCATCGGGCAGAGCTTCGCACGTGTCAGCGGTTATCTTTTGGAGGATACACCCTATGCTTCAGGCTTTGCAGGCTATAAGGACTGGTTCATTTTGAAATATAACCGCCCGGGTTACACGATCGAAGTCGGGTCGGGCACAAATCCATTGCCAATATCGCAATTTGCAGAGATATATGAACAGAATTTGGGAATCCTCGCCTTGGGTCTGACCCTATAAAAACAGACCGCCTTTCAGTTCTCGAAAGCCGCCTGTGTGTACTCGCCAAATTCCGATTTATCGGTAAGTTTAGTATCACGCCGTAGCGCGCGGCGCTCTGAGCGAAGCGAAGAAGTACTCTTGGGGTGCATCCTTGACGCGCGTGCAGTAAAATATTTCGTTATTTTTAGAAATTTACGGCGAAAACAAAAGTGCAAGCAATGCTTCGGTTTGCTCCACTGCGTGGAGCGGTACTTTCTTGTCTTACCAAGAAAGTACCCAAAGAAGGCGCCGCTTATGGAGGCGCTGACGAGTGCGACTATCGTTTCTCTTGCTGTTTCATAAGCTGTTTCTCGGCGCACAGCCGCCCTCCCCTGCGTACTCCTCCCGGCACGCTTCGCGTGGTCGTAAGCTGTTACTGGTCGTTTTGCGATAACTCAAACTGCTCGATAAATCGGAATTTGGCAAACATCGCATAATAAATGGCTGCTGCAAGGTTATTTGCCTTGCAGCAGCCGTTTGTTTATGCAATTGCTCTGTAAAGGAAAGTCACGATTTGTCCACGGGTGCAGCTTGCGTTCGGTGCAAACTTGCCGCCACCGACACCCTGTGTGACGTTATTCTCAACCGCCCAAAGGACAGCGTTGAAATAATAGTCGTTCGTCTTAACATCGGAGAACGGATTGTTCGTACTCTCGGGTGCAGGCTCACCCTGACTTCTCCACAGGAAGGTTGCGACCTGACCACGGGTGCAGGTGGCATTTGGTCCGAAGCTCGTTGCGGACAAACCTGTTGTGATGCCGTTTTCTACTGCCCAAAGGACAGCCTTGTAGTAGTATTCTCCTGCCTTAACGTCCTTAAAGTTATTCTTCGTAGAGGTCGGCTCGGGACTTCCGCAAGCTCTCCAAAGGAAGGTCACAATCTGACCACGAGTGCAATTTGCGTTCGGCGCAAAAATTGTTGCACTCATGCCATTGGTGATATTTTTGCCTACTGCCCATAAAACGGGAGTTGCAAAATAATCGTTTTCCTTCACGTCCGTGAACGGATTTTCTGTCGGAATTTCGGGCTCGGAAGGCTCAGAGGGCTCTTCACTCGGCTCAGAGGGTTCTTCGCTCGGCTCAGAGGGTTCTTCGCTCGGCTCGGAGGGTTCCTCACTCGGCTCGGAGGGCTCTTCGCTCGGATCAGTCGACTCCTCACTCGGCTCGGAGGGCTCTTCGCTCGGATCAGTCGACTCCTCACTCGGTTCGGAGGGTTCCTCACTCGGCTCAGTCGATTCTTCGCTCGGCATATGGGCAAAATGAATGATTACATTGTGCAACACACAGTTACCATTGATTTTATTCCATTCTTCTGCCGAACCGTTATAATAAGCATCTGTCAAACTGAAGCAAGAATCGAACGCACGATAGCCTATACTCGTGACACCGTTTCCAATTGTCACACTCGTAAGGCTGTAGCAAGAATCGAACGCACAATCACCAATACTCGTAACACTGTCGGGAATCGTCACGCTCGTCAGATGGCTGTTAGAGAACGCATAATCACCAATGCTCGTAACACTGTCCGGAATCGTCACGTTCGTCAAACTATAGCACCAATAAAACGCAAACGAACCAATACTTATAACAAAATCAGGAACTGTATAATTGTCTGAATAACCATCAGGGTACTGTATCAGCTCTGTTTTTTCTTTGTTGAATAGAACACCGTTTTCATCAGAACTGTAAAATTGATTTAACTCGTCAACCCAAATACCCGTTAGTTTTTCACAGTTTGCAAATGCAGCTTTTCCGATTTTTTTCACGTTAAAAGGAATTATAATGCTTGTTAAATCATCGCAACTATAGAAAGCATTGTCACCAATGCTCGTCACTCTTTCAGGAATTGTTATGCTTCTCAATTTACTACAGTGTGCAAATGTAGAATCACCAATTATTGCTATGTTATTGCTAATTGTTACACTTGTCAAACCAAAACACCACGAAAATGCAGAAGATCCAAGGTTTGTTACACTATCAGGAATCACAACACTTCGCAACTTAAAACAGAAGTCGAATGCATGGTTGCCAATATTAGAAGTTGTCTCAGGAATTTCAATACTCGTTAAACCAATGCAGTCATAAAAAGCCCAGTCTCGAATAATAGTTACGCTATCAGGTATTGTGTATCCACCGGAATAGTTTCCAGGGCATTGTATCAATTCAGTTTTCGTCTTGTTAAACAAAATTCCAAATTCATCAGAACTATACCATTCATTTGTTGCGGCAACTTTTATATTATTCAAGTTGCGACAATAACTAAACGTTTTTTCACCAATGCTTGTCACACTACTGGGAAGTTTTATGCTTTTCAGTTCCGTACATCTATAGAATGCATTGTCGCCAATGTGGGTAACTCCAATTGGAATGCTTACATTTGTTAAAGAGAAGCACCATGAGAACGCATTATTCGCAATCTTAGTTACACTATCAGGGATCGCATATGAGCCAGAATAGTTTTCTGGGCATCTAATCAACTCAGTTTTTTTCTTGTCAAACAGAATTCCGTTACTATCAGAGCAATAATGCTGACTGTATTCATCTACCCAAATACCATCCAAGTTACTACAGTAATAGAAAGCCTCCTCTCCAATGCTCGTCACACTGGCAGGAATTTTTACACTTATTAATTTTCTACAATAATAGAATGCGGACGGATCTATAGTTGTTACACTATCGGGGACTTCATATGTTTTAGAATAACCTTCTGGGCAACGAATTAGCCTTATTTTTTCTTTATCATACAGAATACCATCTGCATCAGAGCTATAATAAGGGTTTGCTTCATCAACCTTAATAGTTTCTAATGCCTGACATGAATTAAAGGTATGGCTTCTAATATCTACCACATTTTTAGGAATTGTTATGTTAGTTAAGTTGTAGCAATTGAAAAATACATCAGAGCCAAAAGATACTATGCTCTCAGGCAATTGAAGATTTGAAAGAATGCAACCGGAAAAGGCTTCCGTTCCGATGCTCGTTACAACAACGCTGTCGATTTCGGCTGGGATGTTTGCAGACGTTATGGTTTTGTCTGCGCCGGTGATGGTGCCGGTTTCCTTATCGAAATAGATATTACCGCCCTCGACGGGGTAGGCGATATCCGTTTCGGAATAGGCTTTTGTCTGAGGCGTTCCCATCGGAAGCAGGGAGAGGAATATCGCTACGCATAGGATGAATGTCATTAGACGTTTCATTGTTTGTTTCATATCGTTTCTCCTTTTCATTTTGTTTTATAACCAAACAGTTATAATATAGTTAAATTATAACCGTTTGGTGATAATATGTCAATACTTTGAAACAAAAAAGGTTGATCGACATGTTAAACTATTATCCTCGGCTGAGAGATTTGCGAGAGGATCAAGATCTGAGTCAGCTACAGGTTGCTCAATACTTGGATATGAAGCAGCCGCAATACTGCCGATATGAGCGTGGTCTTCGTGATGTGCCGACGGATATTTTGATTCGTTTAGCAATGCTGTACCAAACATCCGTAGATTATATTTTAGGAATCACAGATCAAAAGCAGCCATATCTTAGGAATTTCAAAGATTAAAAGCGATGCTCTCGGCATCGCTTTCTTTATTTCGGCAAGATGACACGGAAGGTCGTGCCTTGATTCGGTGCGCTTTCCACCTCGATCACGCCCTCAAGAAGCTCGACAATATGCTTGACCATAGAAAGTCCCAATCCGTTTCCCTCGGCTTTATGTGACGTATCCGCCTGGTAAAATTTGTCGAAAATATGCGTCTGTACCTCTTCATCCATGCCACAGCCGTGATCTCGCACCGTGAAGATGACGCATTCCTTTTGGCTTTTCAAGCGCAGATCGATCACAGAATCGTTAGCGCTGAATTTGATCGCATTGGAAAGTAGATTTGTCCACACGTGCACGAGCAAGCTTTCGCAGGAATTGATCTGCACACTCTCCAGCACAGCATCGAAGCTGATCCCCTTACTTCCCCATTGCGTCTCAAGCATGACAACTGCCTGGCGAATCTGCTCATCGAGGCGAAAATCGGTATATTGTGGCGCAAGCTGCGCACTTTCGATTTTGGAAAGGGTCAAAATATTGCCGACAAGGCTGGTCAAGCGGTGGGTGTTGTACAAAATTTTCTCAACATATTCCGCACGCTCGTCCTCGGGCAAGGTCTCATCTTGCAAAAGTGTCGCATAGCCCTCGATCGCTGTCAGCGGCGTTTTGAACTCGTGGGAGACATTTGCCACAAAATCACTGCTGAGGGTCGAAACACTGTCAAGCTGCTTCACCATAGCGTTAAAATTTCGGAAGGTCGTCTGCACCTCCTCCAATTTACTCGAATCGGAGACAGTGATATTATAATTCCCCTTTGCGACCTCCTTCGATGCCTTGCTCAGCTTGACCATCGGTGCCAAAATGCGCTGTCCTAAAAAATAACTCATCAAGGAAATCGAAACCATTGCCACCGCAAGCAGAGAGATCAGTGTGGACAAGCTCAGCTTCGGAATCAAGCCCAAACGGTCTAAGGCAAACATACTGCTTGCAACTGCCGTAAAAGAGAATAAGACGATAAATGTTAGGATCAGCCAATAATACACCCTCATTCGAGGGGAATATTTTTTATCCATTGCGACTCACCGCCTTATAGCCGATTCCACGCACCGTGATGATCTCAAAGTCGGGGTTGTCTCTGAAACGGTCTCGCAAACGATTGATATGCACATCGATCGTGCGAGCCTCTGTCTGCGAATCCACACCCCATATATCGTCCATAAGCTGTTGACGTGTGAAAATATGAGACGGTGAGGAAACCAGCTTGTAAAGAAGCAAAAATTCCTTCTGTGGCAAAATGATCTCCGCATCGTTACGGCGCACAGAGAAAGCGTCAAAGTCGAAAATTGTATCCCCCATTTTTTGACGGCGTTCTACCACCATTTTCGCACGCCTCAAAAGTGCGTTGATCCTCAAAATCAACTCATTGACATTGACAGGCTTCACCAAATAATCATCCGCTCCTGCCATAAAGCCCGATTGCATATCGCTAAAACCGTCCTTCGCCGTGATCATCAGCACAGGCAAATAATTGTTCGCTTCACGCAACGTACGCACCAAAGCATAGCCGTCCATTCTCGGCATCATAATATCAGAAACGATCAAATCCACAGATTCATGTTCCAGTGCTTCGAGCGCCTCCACTCCATCATTCACACCAATTGTGGTAAAGCCATTTCGGCTCAAAACTCTGCAAAACAACTGCCGCAGCTCGTTATCATCCTCGGCAATCAGAATTCGAAACATCAAGCTCACCCTCCTTTTCAGGTCGCTGTATACCCAGTATATCATACCCGAGCAAAGATGCAAAGAAAAATCAACAAAAATTCATCTAAAGTTGATGTTGCGTTGATGTTTGTCACTTATAATCAAGCACAATAATTGGGTACAATTTTCCTCGGAGGCGATACTATGAGCGATAACGATCGCAAAGACATTGAAAGAGCCCAACGGGCTGATACGGACAGAATTTTAACGCTGCCTAACATTCTCAGCTTTTTCAGGCTGCTGTTGATTCCGATTATTGTTATTTTATATGAAAACGGTCATTCGTTTTGGGCATTGAGCGTACTGTTTCTCTCGGGCGTAACCGATGTGGTTGACGGTTGGATCGCAAGAACCTTCCATCTCGTCTCCGACTTCGGCAAGGCGATCGACCCCGTTGCAGACAAGCTGACGCAATTGGTCGTTTTGCTGTGCCTGCTGGACATGAAGTATTGGTGGGTCGTTGCCGCTTTGGTTGCGAAGGAGTTTATCATCGGCATTATGACCCTCATGGCGCTGCACAAGACCCACAGCGTTTACAGCGCCGGCTGGTACGGCAAGCTTTGCACCATGGTGATCTATCTTTCCATGGGCATCATGATCTTATGGGAGGTCATTACAGGCAATCCGATTCCCGAGACCTTTGTGTTGATCGACTCAATTCTGATCGTTTCATTGATTCTTCTTTCTTTTGCAAAGTATTTTATCTATTTTGCAAAAATCCTCAAGGAGGCGCATAACATGCGGAAGGCATCATGAAGCGCCGATTCACAGATTTTTGGCTCAGACGCCGTGAGCACATCGGCAACCGTCTGCGCTACGGTCCGCAAAAGCGTTATTTCCGCTGCCCTGCCTGCCGCGCGGTGCAGTCTGTGCCGATCTGCCACGCACAGACGAAAGTTGTCTGCCGCAAATGCGGTGAGATCTTTCTTCGCAGAACATAAAAACGTCGCAGAATTTGCGGCGTTTTTTTGGAACTTTTTCCCGTTCGCAACGTCATATGATTAACGGACAGAGAAAGCATACATTCTGATTTGTCGAGCAGGATGAAATTGAAGGAGATGTTTTTTATGAAATTCAAAAAGTGGATCAGCTTCGTGCTTTTATCTGCAATGTGTCTGCAGCTATTTGCCTGCGCTGAAGCAGAGCCGACCGAAAGCAAGCTTGGTACGGTCGATCTTTTGACAAACGTCAAGCCTGCGCCCGTACAGCAGGTGAGCATCACTGACCGCCACTCACTGGCATCAGCGAATTTTGCGGTGTCTTTGCTCCAAAATACTTACGAGGGTGAAAACTGTATTCTCTCTCCTTACAGCGTCTATACCGCACTTGCCATGACCGCAAACGGTGCCGACACCACCACACTTGCACAGATGGAAGATGTTCTGGGCATGAGCGCCGCCGAGATGAATGTCTATCTTTTCGCCCTGGCTCGTGGTACAGGCGATGAGCTGCACAGCGCTAATTCCATTTGGTTCCGTCAGGAAGGTAGCTTCGAACCGAATCCCGATTTTCTGCAGATCAATGCAGACTACTATGACTCTGACCTTTTCGCAGCAGATTTTGATGCGCAAACCGTGAAGGATATCAACGATTGGATCAGCAAAAATACCGCCGGTCGGATCAATGAAGCACTTGAAAGTATCGATGCGACGACCATGATGTACTTGATCAACGCCTTGAGCTTCGATGCCGCTTGGCAGGAGGAATACGAGGATAGTCAGATCATTGATGGCATTTTTCATAGTGCAAGCGGTGAAGAATTTGCCGAAATGCTCTGTTCCGAAGAAAATTATTACTTAGATGATGGCAGCGCCATCGGCTTCATGAAACCCTACAAGGGCGAGCAGTACAGCTTTGTTGCTATGCTTCCGAATGAGGGAATTTCTTTGCAGGAATATATCTCCTCTCTGAGCGGACATTCGTTGCTCAATACCATCCAAAACGCATCAGAGCAGTCAGTTCTTGTCACGATGCCGAAATACGAGCTCGACTACAGCAGCGAACTCAACGATGCGCTTTCCGCAATGGGCATGCCCGAGGCATTTACGGACAACGCCGATCTGTCCCGCACGAGCAATTTTGATCTAAAGATCTCCTATATTTTGCACAAAACTTATCTGAAGGTCGATGAGCACGGCACACAGGCAGGTGCAGCTACCATTGTCGCAGAGGATTGCAAGGGCATTGACCTGCTTCAAAAGACCGTATTGCTCGATCGTCCGTTTGTGATGGGCATTTATGATAATGTGAATGATTGCTTCGTCTTCTTAGGCGCCATCGAATCTCTCGAATAAAAAAATCGCAGCGAAAGCTGCGATTTTTTCAAAAAAGACTTGTTTTTATTCTCCAAATCACATATGATATAGAAACTACACAAACGGAGGCATTATTCTGTGAGCAAATTGAGTGTTTGCGTGCTTTTCGGCGGTATTTCCCCCGAGCACGAGGTTTCTCTCCGCTCCGCGGAGTCTGTTTTGAACAATTTAGATCCTGAAAAATACAACATCTTCCCCGTCGGCATTACCAAAAACGGCGAGTGGATCCTATATGGTGGCAATGACTACAGCACTCTTCCGAGCGGTCAGTGGCGTAACGATGAACGCAACCGTCCTGCTGCTATCTCTCCTGTCAGAGGTCAGGGACTTTTGAATTTTGAGGGCGATTGTGTGGTCAGAGAACGCATCGATGTTGTTTTCCCGGTATTGCATGGAGAAAACGGCGAAGATGGCTCGGTGCAGGGACTTTTGCAGCTTGCGGGAATTCCCTACGTCGGTCCTCATGTCGCTTCCTCTGCGACCTGCATGGATAAAACACTGACAAAGCTGGTTGCCGATCACGCAGGCATTCGTCAAGCGGCATGGAAGCTTATCACCGCAAACGAACTGAAAAATATGGATGCCGCAATCGCATCGATAGAGACAGCATTTTCATATCCCGTATTCGTCAAGCCCGCCGGCACCGGTTCCTCTGTCGGCGTTGGCAAAGCAAAAAATCGTGAGGCTTTGGAAAAAGCACTCACGAATGCGGCAAAATTTGACAGCAAAATCTTGGTCGAAGAATTTATCAACGGACACGAGGTCGAGGTTGCCGTTTTAGGCAACGATTCCCCAGCCGCCTCTGTCTGCGGAGAGATCGAAGCAGGTACAGAGTTTTACGACTACGATGCCAAATACATTTCCGATTGCGCACGCCTGCACATTCCTGCCCGCATCGATGAGCAGACCGCTGAAAACGTGCGTGATGTTGCAATCAAGGTCTATCAGGCGATGGGTTGCAAGGGCTTATCCCGTGTTGACTTCTTTGTGACCTATGACAATCACGAGATCGTTTTCAATGAGATCAACACCATTCCCGGCTTCACCTCTATTTCCATGTATCCGAAGCTCTTTGCCGCCAGCGGTATTGCCTATGGTGCACTTTTAGATCACCTGATCCGCTTTGCGTTGGAGGCTTAAAAAATGGAACAGCAGGTTCTTTTGACCATCGTCAGCTCACAGCGCTTTATGTCGGAGGAAGCGGAGGAAACAAAGCTCGTTACCGAAGGCATCATGCAGCTTACCGACGAGCGCATCGAGATCTCCTATGCCGAAACGGAGCTGACCGGTCTTGTCGGAACAAGGACTTCCTTCTGCATTGAAAAAGATCGTGTCTCCCTCAAGCGCAGTGGTTCCGTGGAATCCGTGATGACGTTCATGCCCGGTCATGAGGATCATTCCTTGTATGATATGGGCTTTGGCGCTTTGATGATCACGATCCGGACAGAACGCATTGCGTGTGATATCGGGCACAACGGCGGAACGCTTCAGGTTGCATACGGCATCGTGATCGAAGACGAAACTGCCGGTTTTATTGAATACCGCATCGACGTAAAGGTAAAATAAAAGGAGCCGGTACCATGTTTTTCTTCTTTCGAAAAAATGAAGCCTCTGCACAGACCGATTGCGAAGCATGGCGAGAACAATGGCGGCAGCTCGTACCACCCGAATGTCGGGATGTTCCGATCACGGTGGAAGGCAAGACTGAAATTGCTTTTGTGCAGATCAATCAGTTCGTCATGATGCTGCAAGACGGTCTTTTGATGGAAGCATCGTTCTTTGATGTTTGCCGGCATTTTCAAAATGCTGGCTATCATGTCATATGGCTCATGCGCTGCACACAGGATATGGAGCAGGGCTATTTGAAAAAGCAAAGCGAGGACAGTGAACGCACCAAATGGCTTTGGAAATCTCCGACTACAAATTTTGGGCGTTGGACCTCGGACAATTTCAATGCAACGATCATTTTGCAGCATAAACAAGCGCCCGATGGCAATCTTCGGGAATGTGAAGCGCCGATCTTGCAGCGGGTCACATGGGCAAAAAGTGATGACGACACCAAAATGATCCCCGGAAAGACCAATTTTGTCACCGTCAAGCTCCCAAATTCACCAAGAGAATTGCGCGCCTGGCTTGAAGGCACTCCCCTAAGCCAAGCGAAAAAAAGATAGAGTTGCAATACCAAATTCCGATTTATCCGGCAGAATAACAACGCACGAAATCATATTCTTATTTCGATTTTTCTGCATGATTGAATCAAAAACACTGTATTCATTGACAAAACGTGACGTTAGCTAACGTCACGTTTTGTCAATATTCATTTTGTTTCAGCGCAAAAGCTTACGCTTGATTTATTCGCTGGGCGCAATGCTGGCAATGATCGCCTGCACATCTGCATCTGTTATCGAGATCGAGCCATCGTCCTGATCGGTATAGATCGTGAGCTGATACTTATGTCCATCCTCCTCGATGTAGAGGCAGGTAATAGGGCAATCCATGGTCAGCGCCTTAAAGCCGGTCCATGTACGGCTTCCGATTGTAACCGGATCAATGTCCTCAGCCTCATCATACCATTCCTTATCCGGAGGCATCATTTCAGTTGAAGGATCTTCATAATCAATGCGAATGAAGTCTCTGCGAAATCAAATTAACCAAAATCCCCTCGAGATTTCTCTCGAGGGGATTTTTCCTAAGGTTGTTTCGACCCTGCATATTTTTTTACTGACCGCTAACAGTCATATAAGCTGCGACGGCATCGCCGTAGGTGAGCATGGCGTTGACCATGTTCAGCTCATCTTCCGTGACGTTGGTCTTTGCCCGGACTTGGGCAACGTAGCTTTCCACGCTCCAAGAGACGGTCTGGGAAATTGCCGTTTCGCCTTCGTAGAAGGTGGCATTGATGACATCACGCATTTCCTTTGCGCCGACATTTTCATAAATTGCCGAGAACATGATGCCGCTCTTGTTGGTGGCTGCAATTTCCCCAAGAATTTTCCCCTCGCTGTCGGTGATGACACACTTGACCGCATTTGGGTCGGTTGCGGTGGTGTAGATGCAGGACAAATTCAACTGTACTCTGGAAGTGACCGTGATGTTGGTGTTTACGGCTGCACCGGTGCCGTTGGAAGCTGCGTTGTTCACCGCCTCGGGAATTTCCGTAGTTGCATAAGAGAGCTGTTCTTCAGTCAGGTCTGCGGTCACGAGGTTCTCAGTATTATAGCCAAGTCTAACCTGTGCCGCTGCGCCGTACCGGAGCATGTCCACTGCCATCGTTTTCAATTCGGCAATGGAGCGTGTATCGTCGATCTTGTTGACAAGATAATCCTTGATAGAACTCTTAGTAGTATTGCCATAATAGATCGCACCATTCTCCTTAACTGCATAGAGCGTGGTGGAGAAGCTGTCACCCATTTCCTTGGCGTTGATGCCCTTGTAAGTGACCTGATACATCAGTGCTTCACCTGTGGTCGGGTTACTCTTGACTGTCATTGGCTCACGATCCTCGGTAATGCCGTAGATCATGGTGATCGGATCGCCGCCTGCAACATCTTTTGTAATTTCGAGATAGAAATCACTATAGCTGCTAAGCACTGAAGCGACGATGCTATAGCTGACGGTCATCTCCGCACCTGCGGAAATGCTCATGGAGAAGGAAAGGTTTTCATCAAGTCTATATGCCGGTAGCGACAGCTCTTCACCGCAAACTGTGCAAACGCCATCAACGTAATTATGTCCTGCTGTGAGCTTCACTGCATCGGCAGTGGTTGACTGTGCTGCCTCGCTGTCGGTGAAATAGCCTTGACATTCGCTGCAATACCAATGCTCGATATTGCCATCTGCAGTGCAGGTTGCTGCCTTTGCAGAAACATGCTCGAGCGTATGTACCTCAAAGCCTTGCAGGACAGGATACTTGTAGCTGCATGTACCCATTGCCCAGCTTTCATCGAAGTCATAGTTGACATACGATGACTGCTGCTTCATCGTTGCATCTGACAAAGCAAGCGCATTGTAAATATTACAATCTCCGGATCCAATGCCATCGGTCATTGTGTCAAGCCAGAAGCAGTCGTATAAAGAGAGGTTGCAACGGTTGCCGCTTCTTAATCCAGCCAAACCACCGGCAGCGGTAGAGCCGGTGATGCTTCCAACATTGTAGCAGGTATTCATGTCATTGTTGGAATATGAAGTGGAAGATGCACGTCCGATAATTCCACCAGCGTACGCTGCGCTGATTTCTCCGGCATTATAGGCGTCATAAATATTTCCCTTAGTGACATAGCCAATGATGCCTCCGGCATTGGTGACAGCGCTGATCTTACCGGAGTTCCAAGATCTCATGATGTTTCCCGCATTGTTATAACCGGCAATGCCACCGCAATTGGAAAACGAGGTTACTTCACCGTAGTTTGCGCACAGCTCGATGCTGCCATTATTATTGCCGCAGATGCCGCCACCGAAAAATGAGGTAGAAGATGATGACGAACTTTGGAATGTGATCGAGGCATAATTTTGGCAGCCGTAGATCGTTCCGTAATTGTATGTGCAGATCGCACCGGCATAATGGGTCACAAGCTCGCCGCTTGCAATAGTGATGTTTTTAATCGTACCATAGTTTTGATAAATCAAGCCGCCATAAGGACCTGTACATTTCAGCCCATAGATCTTATGGCCATTGCCGTCCAAGATGCCGGTAAAATTGACGAAACTGGTACCGGCACCGAGGGGAGCCCATGCTAAAGTAGCATTGTACAAGCTTCCACCTTCTGCCAACGCCTCGGTGAGGTCGATATCGGCAGTCAGTATATAATTGCCGGTCATATCATTGCGGATCAGCGCAAGATCTTCGGGGGTCGCGATCGCCGTATATCCCTCGGGCACTGACTCGGTTTCCGTTGCGAACGTCTGCGGTAAGAGAGCAAAGAGCAGAAGTATGCAGAGCATCAAAGAAGTACATTTTTTGATCATTTTCATTTTCTCCTTTTCAATTTTTTGTCTGCAGAAGCAAGCTTTTATACCGATCACCAATTAAAATGCTCAAAAGCATTTTAATTGGCAATATGCGCATTTGTGATTGGTATGAGACGTGTTTTTGCGATTATTGCTTTATAAGCGCAAAAACGGGCAGTAAAAAAAGCGTTTTTTTACTGCCTTCGCCGATTAAAATGAATGTTTTAATCGGCGATTAGTATTAAACGAAAGCATTGTAGTTTTTGACAAAACGTGACGTTGACCAACGTCACGTTTTGTCAATCCTAATTTTTTCAGTTCAACAGCTTTCGCTTGGTTTATTTGCTGGGTGCAATGCTGGCAATAATTGCCTGCACATCTGCATCTGTCATCGAGATCGAGCCGTCATCTTGCTCGGTATAGATCGTGACCTGATACTTATGTCCATCCTCCTCGACATAGAGACAGGTAAAAGGATAATCCATGCTCACTGCCTCAAAACCGGTCCAAGTGCGAGTTCCGATTGTAACCGGATCGATATCCTCAGCTTCGTCATACCACTCCTTGTCCGGAGGTACCATTTCGGTGGTGGGGTCGTAATAGTCAATGCGAATAAATGGCTTCGTGAAAATATCAAAATCACTACTACCACCCTTGCAGATTTGAAGCTGTTTAGGATTAAGTGTGTTGGAATCCTCCGCAAAAACATCAGTGCTCGGAATCGCATACCAGCCATCGGGGACAAAAACGTTGAAGCAGCCGGTGTCATAGGTCGTGCCGGTGGGTTCTGCGGAGTTTGGTGTCTGCTCAGATTCGGTATTTTCTTTTTGAGGAGCATCCTCGCTGCAGGCGGCAAAGGTTAGCAGCATTACAAAAGCGAGTAAAACAGCAAATAGTTTTTTCATTGGTTATTCTCCTTTATTTATAAAAAGTTCGGGTTATTGTTGCCTGCAGCGAAGCTGTCTCCTACTCCACCATAGGATGCTTCATAGGACCACCGATCGCAGGTGCTTCAATGTCTGCAAAAACAACATCAATTGGTCTTCACTCTGCAAAGACAGTTGTCGGGAGCAGTGTACAAAGTATCGCAATACAAAGCAAAATGCTCCAAAGTTATTTCATTTTTGTCTCCTCCTTTTTCTGCGCCTACATTAAATGAGTGATTGACCATAAAGAAAAAGTATGCTATAATCAACAAAACTAAGACTTTACATAGTAATTATACGATTGTGCTTAACGTTTGTCGCCACACTCCCCCTGCCTTTGGTGTGGGAAAACTAAAAATTCTCCCCCAAAAGGGTGGGGAAAAGTGTGGGATGTGGGCAAAAAGGAGAAATTATGAAGAAGCTTTCCCTCAGCATCATTGTTTTGATGCTGCCTCATATATTCAGCGGTTGTACGGTTGGCAGTAAAATGTCCAGCATGAGTGTGATCTATGCTGTTACAACGATCTGCTCCCTGCTTTTACTGATTGGATATTGCTGCATGATCCACAAGAAGGAATCTTGGTTCGTGTGCCTGTTCACCTCGGTCTTTGTTGTGAATATGGGCTATCTACAGCTCTCCCTTGCCGAAACTTTGAACGGCGCATTGATGGCAAATCGGATCGCATATCTCGGTTCTGTGTTTCTGCCCATCTCCATGCTGATGATCATTATGAAGGTTTGCGATATCCATCGCAGAAAGTGGGTCACCGTCATTTCACTGATCGTTGCTGCCTTTGTATTTTTGATTGCCGCCAGCCCAGGTTATTTGGACATTTACTATAAATCCGTCACTCTCCAAATGATCAATGGTGTTGCCGTTCTGAACAAAGAATATGGTCCGTGGCACAGTTTGTATCTTGTCTATCTTTCTTCTTGCTTTGGAGCAATGATCGCGACGATCGCCTACGCAATGGTGAAAAAGAAGATTGATTCCCTTCTTCATGCGCTCATTCTTGCAGCAGCTACATTTGTAAATATTGTGGTATGGTTGTTAGAACAGCTTGTAAAGATCGATTTTGAAATTCTGTCTGTCTCCTATATTATCAGCGAGGTGTTTCTGCTCGGCATTTATGCCATATTGCAAGAGCAAAAGAATACCCCCGTTGCGCAAGCACAGCCAAGTCCCCAGGAGGAAAAACAAGATACACAGATATTTTCAGAGCAGTGTGAATTTTTTAAGACACAGCTTTCAAGTCTGACACCGACCGAACATGTGATCTATACACTCTATTTAGACGGAAAAGGAACGAAAGATGTCATGCAGGAGCTGAGCATCACAGAGAACACACTGAAGTTTCATAATAAAAACATCTATAGCAAATTAGGTGTCAAATCCAGAAAGCAGCTTTTACAGATCGCAGCTGCTGTAAAGGAATAAAAATTGGGAATCGGCTAACCGATTCCCAATTTTTTAATCCTTGTTTGCATGATTCTTGATCGCCTCGAAGCTCTCTGCGCTGATGACATGCTCGATGCGGCAGGCATCTTCCGCTGCGGTTTCAGGCGAAACACCGAGCGCAACCAGCCAACCCGTCAAAAGCTGATGGCGTTCCAGCATTTTCTCTGCGATCTCCTGCCCTGTCGGCAAAAGCGAAATATAGCCATGCTCATCGACCTGAACAAAACCGTTTTCTCGCAAATTTTTCATCGCAATGCTGACACTCGGCTTTGAAAAATCAAGCTCATTCGCAATATCTACGGAGCGCACCGCTCCTTTTCTGCGCTGAAGGATCAGGATCGTTTCCAGATAATTTTCAGCCGATTCTTGAATCTTCATAGTATCCTCTCTTAACGAATAAAATTCGTGCGCAATCTTGGCTCCTTCGCAGGCTCTGCAACACCTGCGCCTCTGCCTGCTTCAATACATTTGAGCAACCATGCCATATTCTCTCCCAACGTACGCATCGTCTGCATGCCTTCCTCGTCCTTCACGACCTCCTCGGGCGTGTTTCCATGCACCTGGTTCCAATACTGCGAGGTGACAATCGGCATAGAGTTGATGGAAAAATACTTGAGCAGACGATCATATCCCGCACTTGCGCCGCCACGTCTGCAAGAGACGATCGCAGCAGCAGGCTTGCCGCTCAATTTCGCAGCCGAGCTATAAAACAGACGATCTAAAAACGCGGTGGACTGTCCGCTGGGACCTGCATAGTAGATCGGCGCACCCACGATCAGTGCATCAAACTCATCCAAACGTGCCGCAAGCTCATTCAAACCGTCATCGAAAATACAGGGCTTTCCGCTCTTGCACTTTCCGCAGGCAATGCAGCCAGCAATGGGCTTCGTGCCAACGTGATAAATTTCACTGTCGATACCATGCTTTTCTAAAGTTCCTGCGATCTCGCACAGTGCGGTATAGGTGCAGCCATGGACATTCGGGCTGCCATTGATCATCAATACCTTCATAATTTCCTCCTATTTTTGGCGGATGTCGGTTCCGACAAATTTGATCAATCGATAGGTTCCGACGATTCTCGATGCAATTTGCGGTGAATAACGCTTCTCAATCGCTTCGGGCAAAAGATTTGTGGAAATAATGGTCGCCTTGCCCTCCATCATGCGTGTGTTTACGATATTATATAATGCCGAAATAACAAACTGAGTTGTCATTTCCGTACCTAAGTCATCCAAAATCAGCAAATCGCATTCAAAATATTTGCGAGTTTTTCCAAAATTTTCTTCCGACCCGAATTTTTCATTTTCAAAATCAGTAAAAATTCTGTTTGCGGTCTCATAGATCACGCTAAAGCCCCGATCCGCAACCTGACGGGCAATGCAGGCGGACAAAAAGGTTTTTCCCAAACCCGTTGCGCCCGAAAACAGCAAGCTTCCGCTCGTCGGTGAAAAGGTTGCCGCATATTTTTTGCAAATATTAAAATTCGACTGCATCAGCATTCTTGCCGATGTGCCAAGCTTTGGGTCATATTCATCGCTGTAATAGTCCATGCGGAAGGACTCAAAATTCTCCCTGCCGTTACCAAGCAGGCTGGTCAGCTCCTTGCGCTGCTCCTGACGACAAAGTTCTCTGAGACATTCGCACATGCTTGCGCCTTTATAGCCTGTACCGCCGCAGAGCCTGCAAATCGGAGCATCGTCCAAAAAGCCCTCTTCATATTCCGCAACGTCCAAGATCCATTCTCTCTCACGCTGCAGCGCAAGATTCTGCTCCTTGATCTCCTCGATCGCCACCGTCGGATCTTCCCCATTGCGCAAAGCATTCGCCATAAGCTGCACCATCGTCAGCCGAAGCTCACGGTCGATCTCTCTTAGGCGTGGATATTCGCTATAAGCCTGCTGCAAATGCGCATCGTACTCACTTTGTCGCTGAGTTTTCGCTTTTTCATAACGTGCACGCGCACGCTGCAATACCGTTTGTGAATAAGCCATATTTTTTTAGCCCTCCTGCCCCTCTGCAAGCGCCAAAGCGATCGCCTTTTGCTCCAACGGCGTGGGTGCATCGTCATGCCGCTGGTACATCTGCTTCGCCGTTGGTGCCGTATCGCCTGCATTGATCTGCTGGGGCGTATGCAGATTTTTCTCGTGCCAGGATTTCAAAATCGAATTCATGTAATTCCACTTCAGCCCACCGGTATTCAGGCAGGTGCGCTCAAAAGCAAGATGGATCGCACTGTCGGAAAATCCCATCTTGACCCAAGAGGCAAGATACTGCTCCTCGGTAACAGTCAGACGGCGGTGATCGATCTGCAGCATGGAACGCAGCTGTGCCACTCGATTATGAAGCTCCAGCTGCTGCTGGACATAAAAAGAAGCTGTTTCCAAATTATCAATGGACTCATCGACCCAATGGTACGCTTCTTTCTCAATCGCTCGCATTGAGGGCGCACGCACGCCTCGTCTGCGGCACCGTTCCACGCAATAAGACAGCAAAATTCCAACCACATCCGTCGGTAAGCGCAGATAATCCATAAAGGAAAGCAATGTTTTGAGCTCTTCGGTCGATAACGTGCGTCCCAAACGGCGCTGCGCTTCCCCGATCAGCTTTGTAAAAGCGCCCCTGGAGTCCCGAATCGCCCGTGTCACGTCCTCCTCCGTATAGACCGGACGCTCGGGTTGGAGCGGTGTCTTCTGTGCATTTTCCCAAAGCCCAAGCTGGCGCAGGCAATCGGTCGCCGCAAGCATTTGCGGCGCAGTAAAATGCAGCGCTTGCATCGCTGTTTCTATCGGTTGCTCGGACTTGCGATAAAGGTATAACGATACCGCATCGGTACAGCCGCAGGATAACAGCTTCCGCATCTCTTCACTTGTCAAAGCAACGCCCTGCATATTTCTATCTCCTGTTTCTTTTGTGTGAATCATTATATCATAATTGCGCAAGGCTCACAAGCGTAATTGCCTGCCGAAAAACAGAAAATTTCAGCAGGCAATTTTGGAATGCAACTATATCTTGTGGCAGCAAAAGGGTCAAAGCACAAATCCACCGTTGACAGAAAGATTCTCTCCCGTGACAAATTCTGCCTCTGCCAAGTAAAGCAGCGCTTCGGCAACATCACGGGGCGTGCCGTTTCTTCCGACGAGGGAGGCATCGGCAAGATCTTTCAAGGTTTCCTCATCATAATTTGCGCACATATCTGTCAAAATAACCCCCGGTGATACACAGTTCACACGGATTCCCGACGGTCCAAGCTCCTGCGCAAGCGCCTTGCTCATAGCGATCACTGCCCCCTTCGTGGCGCTGTAGGCAACCTCACACGAGGCGCCGACCTGTCCCCACATCGAAGCGACATTCAAAATGCAGCCGCTTTGTTTTTGCAGCATCGCCGGCAAGACCGCCCGAACGCAATGGAAAATACCGCCGACATTGACAGCAAACAGCCGATTCCACATTTCCCCCGTGATCTTCGAGATCAAACCGGAATGAGAAATCGCAGCATTGTTGATTAAAATATCGACCGGCGGAAGCTTGTCGATCGCTGCAAGCACGCACTTTTCGTCCGACACATCACAGCGCATTGCTGTCGCTCCTGTCTGTGCAGAAAGCTTTTGTGCGATCTCTTCACTTTTTTCATAGAAAAAAGATACATGGTAACCGGCATTTGTAAATATGCGGACAGTTTCGGCTCCGATTCCCCGGGAGCCTCCCGTAATTAAAACATGCTTCATAAACACTCCTGAAAAAGCCCCTCCGCAGAGGGGCTTAAATCATCTTCTTCTGGATTTGGTTTTATGCTCATACTGACGGCAGCCGGAGATCTTGCTGTCGGAATCCGACATAAACTGCTTGAGCTTTTCTTCAAATGTCATTGGTGTCTTCGGCGCATCGTTGCGGCGCACAGGACGTGGTTTTTCCTGCGCCTGTCGGATGGACAGGCTGACACGTCCCTTCTCGTCCACGCCAATGACCTTCACCCGAACGCTCTGTCCCTCGGTCAAATGGGTGCGTATGTCATTGACATAACCCACCGCAACCTCGGAAATATGAACCAAACCCGTTTGATTGTCATCGAATTGAACAAAGGCGCCAAAATTCGTAATGGTTTTTACCTTGCCTTCCAGCAATGCTCCGATCGAAAGCTCCATATATGATATAATTTCCTCCGTTACTTAGAAGTATCGACATAAATGATCTCACCGTCAGAAACCATATTCAAACGCTCACGGGCAATCTCAATCGCAGATTCATCCGTGCCGAGCGCATTGATATCCTCCTGCAGCGCAAGATTCTCCTGCTGCATCTGTGCGATCTCGGCTTCAAGTGCGGTCTTCTCCTCGTGCAGCTGATCGACCTTCGGCTGCAAGGTGACGATCGTCATGATCGCATAGACCATCACCGCCAATATTATGAACTTCGTAATGAGTGATGATTTGCACAGGCGCATGGTATCGTTCCTCCGTTGGTAGTTTCTTTCTTTTTATTATAACTCTTTTTTTGACAAATGAAAAGATGTATTTTAAGATTTTTTTCGTTTTTTTGAGAATTTTTTTGCATAGTTGCCATAATAACCGTAAAGGCAACAAAAATATCCGCCAAAATTTTTCAAAAATTCGGCGAAATATCCGACTACAGGTCAAAAACCACACCGACATCCCCAACACGATCGCCGCAAGCATGAAAATTCGGAATTGCCCTCTGCCGATATACAGCGCAAGCAAAAAGTTGCCTAACAAGCACGTCAGCGCATAATATGTGTCCAAAAGATGTGTCAGCCATTTTCCGTTTCTGCGCAAGCCTCTGAGCAGATCGTAGTGTACACCGTAAAGCACGCCGAGAAGCGCTGCATAGAAAAACTGTTTTCCCTGAAACGACAGTGGCAGCTCCATCAGCCAAACAACCGTTTCAAGAAACCGCCTGCCTTGCGCGCTTCTTCATAATCTATTGAATGGATCACGCCGTTCACGCAGACCTGACCACCCTCCGGGCTGAGAGATTTCAGCTGAAGATTCTCTCCCCGTATGACCAATAATCCCTGATCGGTCAGCAACGCAACCGTGTTTTCATCAAAGCTCTCGACTTCCTGTACGCTGTTTACGGTCAGTTTTTCCCGATTTTCCAAGCGCAGCTCATGCAGATGATTTCGATTTGCTTCATTCGCCATAGCAATCCCTCCGCATAATATATACGGAGGGATTGTAATGATTATGACATTAAATTTCCAGCGGATCGTACAGCTCCTTGCCGAGCGCATCTGACAGCTCTACCAACGCATGATTCAAGCCGCCGCAATAATCGTAATGCAGCATGGGACTGTGCAGAGAAAGCGTCGTAGGCTCAAGAGAGACCGAGAAGATCGCAGACGTACCGCAGCCGTTTTCGTTGGCGGTGATCATCATCGTGCCATCGTGCAGACGAGCGATCTCCCGCACCATCGGAAGCCCGTAGCCCAAGCCCCAACGGGAATCGCCGATCGGGCGTTCCGTTTGCCGCTCAAAGATCGTACCAAGCAGCTCAGAGGAAATCCCCTCACCGTTGTCACTGACGGTTACGAGCAAACGCTTCGCCTGCACCTGAAGATGAAGCGCAAGTGTTCCGTTCGCTTCGGTATATGACAAGGCATTCGAGATCAAGTTGAATAACGCCCGCTCCATCAAAGCATCGTCAATGTCAGCTTTTACAGGCATCTGCAGGGGTGTGTACTGTAAAGTTCTTCCAGCTGCCTCGATCAAAGGACGAACCTGATAAACAAAGCTGTCAAAAAATTTCTGCAAATTGACAGGCTTTCGATGCACCTCCATCCGCTGCAAAAGCAAACGGCTTCCGTCAGACATCTGACCGCAAAGGCGCATGAGCTGATAGATCGCTTTATTCACCTGCGCAGCTGCATCCTTCGCCTCCGAGATATCTATATTCTCAAACAGCTCCGCAGCTGCACTCAGCAGGCTGTGCAGTGGTTTTCTCAAAGAGACAGATGCATTCAGCATTGCCGAAGCTGACGCCGTCACTTCCTTCGAGCGATCAGAAATGACAAAGAGCAAACAATCCTCCTGCGCCTTGACAGAAGCATTATACAGCTGATTACGCAAAATCACGGAAATCTGCGCCATTCCCTCGCAAGACCACAACGAAAACAGCGTATCACAATCTTCTATGATATCAGCAAGGACGGTTCCTTCCGTGACAAGCGTTTTCGCCGCAGTGTTGCACCAGAAAACCTTGTCGTCCTTTGCTAAAAAAGCAGGCTGCGAGAACAGCTCTAAAATCTGTTTCGTCTGTTTTGACATCGTCGTCCCCCCTTGAGTTAGTATCCTGCAAAACGGAAATAAATCTCATGGTAAAATATGCAATGTCGAAATTTGTCATATCTAACCATATCATAACCTATTTTCAGCGGAAACGCAAGCATAAAAATGACTTTCACGATTCACCGTCAAAGAAATCTTTTCACAAAATTCAGCCTTGTCGTAGAAAAACAATTGTGGTATAATAACTATTTAGAAAAGCGAAAGGAGACTGGTATGAGAAACTCTATTTTGGTCTGCGGCGCAAGAGAAAACAATCTGAAAAATGTGGATGTTGAGATCCCACGCAATTCCTTGTGCGTGTTTACCGGCTTGTCCGGATCGGGAAAATCCTCTCTCGCCTTCGATACGATCTACGCCGAGGGGCGCAGAAGATATGTCGAATCACTTTCCGCTTATGTCAGACAATTTTTGGGACAGATGGACAAGCCCGATGTAGATTTGATCGAGGGTTTGTCTCCTGCCATTTCCATCGATCAGAAGACCACCTCAAGAAATCCCCGCTCCACGGTCGGTACCGTCACGGAGATCTATGATTATCTCCGTTTGCTGTGGGCAAGAGTCGGTGTTCCGCATTGCCCGAAATGTGGCAAAGAGATTCGCCGTCAAAGCATCGATCAAATCGTTGACCGTGTGCTGACGATGGAAGAAGGTACTCGTTTCCAAGTGCTCTCCCCCATCGTCCGTGGAAAAAAGGGTGAGCATATCAAAACGCTTGACGAAGTCCGCCGCGGCGGTTTCGCCCGTGTTCGCATCGACGGCAATCTCTATGATCTGAGCGAAGAAATTTCATTGGACAAAAATAGAAAGCATCACATTGAGATTGTTGTAGACCGTTTGATCATGAGAGGCGATATCACCAGGCGTTTGACGGATTCTATCGAGACCGCGCTGAACCGTTCCGGTGGCATTGTGATCATTCAGTGTCCTGACAGTGGCGAGGAGACCCTTTTTTCGAGAAATTATGCCTGTGAGGATTGTGGCATTTCCATGCCCGAGCTTTCACCAAGACTGTTTTCTTTCAACAATCCGCTGGGTGCCTGTCCGGAGTGCTCCGGCTTAGGTTTTCGTCTCAAGGTCGATCCTGCACTCATCATTCCGGATCCCGAGCTATCGATCTTTGACGGTGCGATTCAAGCCAGCGGTTGGGGAAATATCAAAAATGATTCGATCTCCAAGATGTATTTCGAAGCGATGGCAAAAAAATATCACTTCGATCTTTATGCGCCGATCAAGACCCTTTCCAAAGAGACCTTAGACATCATTCTCTACGGAACTAAGGGAGAAAAGCTGCAGCTTTTCTACGAAAGAGGCAACGGCAGAGGTACCTTGGAGCAAGCGTTTGAGGGCATTATTCCCAACATTGAGCGCCGTGTGCGTGAGACACAATCCGATGCTATGCGCAAGGAGCTTGAGGAGTGCATGTCCTCCTCACCGTGCAGCTGCTGTAACGGCGAACGTCTTTCGGAAATTGTTAGAGCCGTCACTGTCGGCGGTTTATCGATCGCACAATTTTGCGAAATGCCTGTACGCAGTGCGCTTGAATTTATTGATCAATTGAAGCTTGACGGTGCAAGTGCTGTCATTGCCGAGCAGATTCTGCGTGAAATTCGAGCACGTTTGGGCTTCCTGCAAAGTGTCGGCTTGCAATATTTGACCTTGGCACGCTCAGCAGGCACCCTTTCCGGCGGCGAGGCGCAAAGAATCCGTCTTGCAACGCAAATCGGCTCATCTTTGATGGGTGTTTTGTATATTTTGGACGAGCCGAGCATCGGTCTGCACCAGAGAGACAATGATAAGCTGCTCGATACACTGCGCCATCTGCGCGATTTGGGCAATACCTTAGTCGTAGTCGAGCATGATGAGGATACCATTCGAGCCGCAGACTATATCGTAGATGTGGGTCCTGGTGCCGGTCTTCACGGCGGTGAAGTCGTTGCAAGCGGAACGCTTCAGGATATTATTGACGCGCCGAGAAGTATTACAGGTCAATATCTCAGCGGCGTAAAACGCATTGAAATTCCCGCACAGCGCAGACACGGGAACGGAAAACAGCTTTGCTTCTGTGGCTGCCGTGAGAATAATTTGGCAAATATCGATGTCAGCATTCCGCTGGGGACCTTGACCTGTGTTACAGGCGTTTCGGGTTCAGGTAAATCCTCTCTTGTCAATGAAATCATTGCCAAAAAGCTCTTAGGCAAGCTTAACCACGCCCGTGTACGCCCCGGAAAGCACGATGCCTGCATCGGCGCAGAAGCCCTTGACAAGGTGATCACGATTGATCAGAGCCCGATCGGACGTACACCTCGTTCCAACCCGGCAACCTACACCGGCTTATTCAATGACATTCGTGAGCTCTTTGCCTCCACCGCCTCAGCGAAGGAGCGAGGCTACAGTGCAGGTCGTTTCTCCTTCAACGTTAAGGGTGGACGATGCGAATCCTGCTGTGGTGACGGCTTGGTGAAGATCGAAATGCACTTCCTGCCCGACATCTATGTCCCCTGCGAGGTCTGTCACGGCAAGCGCTACAATCGCGAAACCTTAGAAGTCCTCTATCGTGGCAAATCCATTGCTGATGTTTTGGAGATGACGGTTGATGAAGCTTTGAATTTCTTCGAAAATCAGCCAAGATTGCGTGATAAGATCCAAACACTCTCTTTGGTTGGTTTGGGATATATCAAGCTTGGTCAAAGCTCGACCACTCTTTCTGGCGGTGAGGCACAGCGTGTGAAGCTCGCCACAGAGCTCGCACGCCAATCAACGGGAAGAACACTTTATATTTTGGATGAGCCGACCACAGGTCTTCATATGTACGATGTTCAGAAGCTTTTGGACGTTCTTCAGAAGCTGGTCGATGTCGGCAACACTGTCCTCGTGATCGAGCACAACCTGGATGTCATCAAGACCGCTGATCATTTGATCGATCTCGGTCCCGAGGGCGGTGACGGCGGTGGCAAGATCGTCGTGGAGGGTACGCCGGAAACGGTCGCTTCTTGTGAAGCATCCTTTACGGGACAATATTTGAAGCGGGTTTTATACGGAGGTGCCGACAATGTCGAATGAACGCTTGGTGCGCAGATTCTTCCGTTACAGCCCTGATCGTTTAACAGACGAGGAGCTTTTGCAGCTGCTTCTGCAATTTAGTACCGATGCGCCTGACGCATTGGCAAAGCAGCTTCTTGCGCAATACTGCAACATCGCAAATCTGATGGAGGCAGACACGGAAGATCTATCCGCAGTTGAGGGCATGGAGGACAACAGCCTTCTGCTACTTCGCCTTGTTCCCGAATTGCACCGACGTTATTTTCTCTCACGCTCTCAGCAGCGCTCACGTCTGTTGGAGCCAAAGGATTATGGACGATATCTCCTTCCCTATTTTTACGGCGAAAGAGATGAGGTTGTCTATCTATTGATGCTCGATGCAGCCTGCAATGTTATCAATTGTCGTAAAATCGGCACAGGCAGTGTCAATTCCGCAAATGTTCCCATCAGACGGCTTGTACAAGAGGCAATCAACGCAAATGCAACGGCAATCGTAATCGCACATAATCATCCATCCGGCATCGCATTGCCATCGAAAGAGGATGTGAGATCACTTTGCGGCTCAGTGAAGCACTCAAAATTATGGAGCTTACACTGCTCGATCACATCATCGTTGCAGATGACGATTTTGTCTCGTTGCAGCAAAGCGGATATTTGTATTAATAAAAATCTCCCCAAAACAAACCGTTTTGGGGAGATTTTTATTTTGTGATGATACTATTCAGTAAGTGCTTAATAATCACCCGTAGCGACAACCGGCAGACACCCAATGTTTTCGGGGTCTGCCGGTTAACTTAGGTAATGTCTACTGAACAAGCAGGTATTTTTCATTCGCCTCGTCATGGTGGCAGAGCAGATTGGCGAACCAGCAAAGGAGCAGCAAAAGGGCAGACGATGCAGACTTTGCCCGAATTGGGCATGTATTGCAAACATATGACTCTGCGGAGCTGATGACGGATGAAATTGGTAATCCTACACTAAGCAACGAATGCAGAACAAGGATCAAAGCCATGCGAAAATGGTTCGATTTGCAAAAAAATCGACGGCACTTACTATGTCGTCGAAGCAGTCCCCGACAGCAGTAAACAACAGTTGCGTGTGGTATCGGCGTATATACAAAAAATAGCGGAAGTTCGACCCGGCTGCTGAACATGGAAAAACGTTCTTCCCCGCAGCTTACGCCCCAAACGCCTGCCGGCAAGGCAACTTCCGCTGAGGACCGCATAACACAACCAAGTGAGAATGTCAACACCGATGATAGAGGCGTTTCCAACGAAAAAGCGGACGCCGGTGCCTACATAAAAAAATGCAGACGGTTTTACGAAAACTCGCAATGCAAAAAGCCCTGCGAGTACGCCCGAAGCGTCTCTTGCTTCTCAACCATCTGCTAACGAAAGGATCGCACAACCCGGCGAAAGTGTCAATGTTGAGAAGGCTTCTGCTGAAAATGATGTTGCAAAAAAATATATCCCGAAACCCAAATTCAATATTCCATAGAAAACGACAAAACGGAGGCGCACTCGGGCGAGTATGAACGCATGATCCCGAAGGGTGAAAAGCCTGCAAGAGCGACGCAGATCATGGAAAGCCAAAGAACCGAGCTTCAGCGTACTGCGCAGAACCGCAAGGCGATGCAAAATAAAAATGCTCCGCCGGAGCAGAAGTTTGCAGTGGATAAATACTATATTCGGCAGATCGATCAATGGGATGGAAAAGACTATGGTGGCGCGTTTCGTGTTGGTACAGTTCCGGAACCGCTACTGCAGGTTGGCGTGCCTAATAAAGATATATGGTTCGACCAAAGTAAAGCGGCAAAACAACTGGCAGAAAAACAAGAGGTAAATAAGGAAGTACTAAAGGAAATTCCAAAGCTACTTGAAACCCCTATCGCTATTTCAGGATCTTATGATAATACTGTTTTGGTGTTTGGAGAGCAATATGATGAACATGGAAGCCCGATTGTTGTCGCGGTGAGGATAAATTCTACGAACCGACGAAACCATATAACTCAGGTTAATAAAATTAGGAGCGTAGGGACAAGAACACATAATCTTGACAAGCTTTTGAAAGATGATAATATTCTTTACTTAAATCCAAATAAAAAAGAGGCCAAAAACTGGTTCAATGCCTTAGGGCGCTCTACGCCGTTCGGGGGAACCAAATTTGGTCTCATCCGAAGTGTAGCATTCGAAACAGTAGAAGTCAAGCAGGAATTTTCTATTGATGATGACGTAGCAGAACTGAACGAGCAGTTCAGGCAACGTATGGCAGAGGATGACACGCCAGAAGGCTTAGCGCCGGACGATGAACAGATCAAGGACTATCATGCGCTTGCCAAGGCTGAAAAAGAACGACGGGCGAAGAATGCTACGGCAAATGCACTGAAGAATCGCATCAAAGCCAGTGAAAAATCAATCGATGCACATCGTGCAACGCAACGCATAAAAAATCCCACATAAACCCATAACTTTTTAGGCAAGAAAAACGGGCAATTTCTCACGAAACTGCCCGTTTTGGTCCGAGTGACTGGATTCGAACCAGCGGCCTCTTGAACCCCATTCAAGCGCGATACCAAACTTCGCCACACCCGGATACTTTATTCAGCTCGGATATAATATCACATCTTGTTCAATTTTGCAAGCATTATTTTTAATTTTTTTCATTTATTTTTTCGCCCGGAATTTGAGAAAAAACAAAGCCCTGTGCTTGTCTTGTGACAGCACAGGGTATTGTTCGGAATCAGACTCTCTCCTTGACCTTTGCAGCCTTGCCCAAACGGGAGCGGAGGTAGTACAGCTTCGCACGGCGAACCTTGCCACGGCGAACGGTCTCAACCTTGACAATGTTCGGCGAATGAACGGGGAAAACCTTCTCACAACCGACACCGTAGCTCAAACGGCGAACGGTGATGGACTCCTCAATGCCGCCATGCTTGCGGGCAATGATGGTTCCCTCGAATGCCTGCACTCTCTCACGAGCGCCTTCCTTAATCTTGACATGAACACGAACGGTGTCGCCGACGTTCATCTGCGGCAGTTCTTCCTTCATGTACTGGCTGGTCAGAGCCTTCATCAAATCCATAGTCATGTCCTCCTTTTTTATTAGGCGTTCATACCGACATTGACCCTGTCGCAGAGGACCACCCATTTAACAGACCGCTATATGTTAACATAAATTATCCCAAAATGCAAGAGATATTTTTCAAAATTTTCACTTTTTCTTTATCTTTTTTGTTGTATTTAAGTATCTGTTTTGCTATAATAAATGGGAAAACATGGAGAGAGAGATGAATCTAAAACGTGAACGCCGAGTTTCAAACCTACCAACACATTCCGCCTGTGCAGGCTCCGATCGATCGGGGCTTAAACGCAGACGAGGTACTTCTTCGCGAGCGAAGCGGACTTAGAAATATTACCCCTGCCTCCAACACCAAAACCGAGGGGCAGATTGTAAGAGAAAACGTTTTTACATTTTTCAATTTTATTTTTATTGCGCTTGGCGCCGCCTTGCTCCTTGTCGGTTCTTTCATGAACATGACGTTTTTGATCATTGCGCTCGCCAACACACTCATCGGCATCTATCAGGAGATTCGTGCAAAGCGTGCTGTTGACAAGCTGACACTCGTCGCAGCCGGCACTGTAACTACGATCCGTTCGAGTCAGCGTGTACCGATCCGCACAGACGCCTTGGTTCGTGATGATATCGTTGAATTTGCCGCAGGCAATCAAATCTGTGCAGATGCCATCGTCTGTGACGGTCAAATACAGGTCAATGAATCCCTTTTGACAGGCGAGGCAGATGCGATCATCAAAAACCCCGGCGATGAGCTCAAATCCGGAAGCTTTGTTGTTTCCGGTCGCTGCAAGTGCCGTCTGACGAGTGTCGGTGCAAGCTGTTATGCCGCAAAGTTAGCTGCTGAAGCCAAGGCAAATGTCCATTCGACCAAATCCGAGATGATGCGTTCTCTGACAAAGCTGATTCGAGTGGTCGGTTTTGCACTCATTCCGTTAGGCATCATCCTGTTCATTCGACATTTCCATCCCGACTTTTTGGATCTTTCCTTGAAGGTTTCCATTGAAAAGACAGTTTCCGCTCTGATCGGCATGATTCCCGAAGGACTTTATTTGCTGACAAGCATTGCCATCGCCGCAAGCTGTCTAAAGCTTGCCAACAAGCGTGTTTTGGTGCAGGATATGAACTGTATCGAAACCTTGGCACATGTTGACATTCTCTGCGTTGACAAAACGGGCACGATCACCGAACCGAAAATGGAGGTTGCAGACATCTTCCCTATCAACGAAAAGCAATTTTCCTATGAGCAGATCGAAACCATTTTAGCCGCTTTTTATCACGGTGAGGAACCTGACAACGAAACTGCGCAAGCGATGTCTGCCCAATTTTCAAGACAAACCGATTGGAAAGCTGAGAAGCGGATCCCCTTCTCCTCCTCGAGCAAATGGTCTGCCGCTGACTTTGGCGAGAACGGCCGCTTTATCATCGGCGCACCCGAATTTGTGCTTGCCGATCGATATGAGCTTGTCAGAGGTCAGGCAGAGCCGTGGTCTGCAAAGGGCTGTCGTGTGCTTCTCCTCGCTTCATATTCCCAAGCGCTTGAGCATAAGCTCGATATCGAAAGCGTCACTCCCGTTGCGCTGATTTTCTTAAACAATTTACTCCGCCCTGACGCAAAGGATACGTTCAAGTATTTTGCATCGCAGGGTGTCTCCGTTCGAGTGATTTCGGGCGACAATCCGATCACCGTTTCTGAGGTCGCTACAAGAGCCGGAATTTTGAATGCCGACCGTTATGTTGACAGCACAACGCTGAAGACCGAGCAGGATTTTGACGAAGCTGTCAAAAAATATACTGTATTCGGTCGTGTCACCCCCGAGCAAAAACGCAGTCTTGTCCACGCCTTCCAAAAGGCAGGTCACACCGTTGCCATGACGGGTGACGGCGTCAATGACGTTTTGGCGCTCAAGGATGCCGATTGCGGCATCGCAATGGCATCGGGTTCCCAGGCTGCCTCTCAGGTTTCACAGATCGTTCTGTTGGATTCTCAGTTCAGTGCCATGCCGAGCATCGTTGCCGAAGGCCGCCGAGTCATCAACAATATTCAGCGTGCCGCATCTTTGTTCTTGGTGAAAAATATTTTTTCTTTTGCGCTGACCCTCGTTCTGCTCTTTATTGACATGACCTATCCCCTGCAGGCAATCCAATTGTCCTTGATCAGCTCGTTGACCATTGGAATTCCATCGTTTTTCCTTGCAATGGAGCCGAACTACGGCAGAGCACACGGACATTTCATGAAAAATGTTCTGCGAAAAGCGCTTCCCGGTGGCTTAACGAATCTGATTTTGATCCTGCTTGCAGGCTTCTGTTGCTCCATGTTCCACATCTCGGACAATGAATTCAGCACCATTGCCGTTTGGATCGTTTCCACTGTCGGTTTCGTTACGCTGTATTATGTTTGCGTGCCGTTTACCAACCTGCGCATAACTGTATTTAGCACAATGCTCGCAGGCATGCTGGTCGCATTGTTATTCTTCCAAGAGCTTTTGATGATGGTGTCCCTATCGTCAAAATCTGTTTTGATTCTCGTGATGCTCCTTCTCGCCTGCCCCACGGTCATGCGTTTGCTGCAAATGCTCCTTGACCCTTCACAGCTGAAGGCTCAGCCCAGAGAAAAGGGCGCATCGCTCAAGGAAATTTTCAAATTCAAGTAAGGAGAGTTTTATGAAGTACCGTTGTTTGGTCCTCGACCATGATGATACTGTTGTGCGCAGCGCTGAAACGGTCAATTATCCTGCCCTGCTTGAAAATTTGAAGGTAAAGCACCCCGATCGTTATATCTCCTTTGAGGATTTTGTGCGCTACTGCTTTCGGTATAATTTCACCGGCATGTGCAAAAACTGCCTGAGCCTGACGGATGAAGAAATTGCGGAGCAATTTGAATTTTGGAAAGTTTATGTGCGAACACATATTCCGCCGGCATTTGACGGTTTTGGTCCAATTTTGCAGCGTTTTCGTGCCGAAGGCGGTATCATCTGCGTTTCCTCTCATTCGAGCGTTGAAAATATCGCTCGGGATTATGAGCGTAATTTTGGGCTTCAACCTGATGCGGTCTATGCGTGGGAGCTTGGCGAAACGCTGAGAAAGCCTCACCCTTATACCCTGTGCGATATTATCCGTCGCTTTGAGCTGCAGCCGTACGAGATTTTGATGGTAGATGATATGAAAAACGGTTATGATATGGCAAAAAGCTGCTGCGTTCCCTTTGCGTTTGCAGGTTGGTCGATGGTTTTGCCCGAAATCGGCAAATTCATGCACGAAAACAGCGATCATTATCTCAATAGCGTTTCTGAATTGGACAAACTTTTGTTTGGGACTTGACAGAAATGATATAATAAATATAAAGGTGGTGAGACAATGGAAAAAGGCGTAAAAGTCCTTGCGAAAAATTCCAAAGCTTTTCACGAATATTTTGTGGAAGAGCGCTTTGAGGCAGGCATCGAGCTGTTCGGCACGGAGGTCAAGTCCATTCGTCTCGGCACAATGAACCTGAAGGATGCTTGGTGTGCAGTCAAGGACGGTGAGCTGTGGCTTCGTCAGATGCACATCAGCCCTTATGAAAAAGGCAATATTTTCAATAAAGACCCGATGCGCCCGAGACGCCTGTTGATGCACAAGCGCGAAATCATGCGTTTGCATTCCAAGGTCAAGCTCGACGGTTATGCAATCATCCCAATCAGCGTGTATTTGAAAAATGCACGAGTAAAGATTGAGGTCGCACTGTGCAAGGGCAAAAAACTCTACGACAAACGGCAAGATGCCGCAAATAAAGATGCACGCCGTCAGATCGACCGTGCTATGAAAGAAAGGAACCGATAAAATGGCAAATCCGATTGTTACGATCGAAATGGAAAATGGCGGCATCATCACCGCCGAGCTTTATCCCGATATTGCGCCACAGTCCGTATATAATTTTATTGCATTGGCAAATTCGGGCTTCTACGATGGCTTGATCTTCCACCGTGTCATTCCCGGCTTTATGATCCAGGGCGGCTGCCCCGAAGGCACCGGTATGGGCGGTCCCGGTTACTGCATCAAGGGCGAATTTTTGTTCAACGGTGTAGACAATAAGCTCAAGCATAAGCGTGGCGTGTTATCCATGGCAAGAGCTACTTCCCCGAACTCCGGTGGTTCTCAGTTCTTCATCATGCATCAGGATGCACCGCATTTAGATCAGCAATACGCTGGTTTCGGCAAGGTAACAAGCGGTATTGAAGTTGTCGATGCCATCTGCAAGGTTCCGACAGATCGTTCTGACCGTCCACAGACCGAGCAGAAGATGAAGTCCGTTCGTGTTGATACCCAAGGCGAGACCTATCCTGAGCCCAAGAAGCTTAAGGATCCGTACGGAAGATTCTAATACTAATCGCCGATTAAAACACTCATTTTCATCGGCGAAGGCAGTAAAAAAACGCTTTTTTTACTGCCCGTTTTTGCGATTATAATACTGTTTCTTGATAAAATGGTTTGAAAACCATTTTATTGCAGGATGAACATCCTGCACCGCCTGTGGCGGCAAGAAAAGTATTGTACAACATTCTTGTCGGCTACGCCGCCACCCACTCG
>SVKY01000069.1 GCA_015068235.1 Oscillospiraceae bacterium | reverse complement strand
GACCTCCGAGATCAGCACCTACACCAGCTCCTCCGGCACCACCAAGGATCAGTTCGCTTCCGCAGCAGCTTCCCTGAGCGCTGAGGGCAACCTGATCACCGAGGCAACCAACGTTCTCCTCTTCAAGGTCGAGACCTATGGCACCGGTGTCACTTCCTTCATCACTGAGGATGGCAAGTACCTCTCCTGCGACGGCACCAACATGGCGCTCGTCGATAGCGCAAACGAGAACACTGAGTTTGTCCTTGAGGCAAATGGCAACGGCTACTTCATCCGTCTGGCAAACTTCCTCTACAACGGCAGCAAGGCTCAGTACATTGAGTTCTACAGAGATGTCTTCACCTGCTTCGGCATGGGCACCGACACCTCCATCTACACCTTCACCTTCCGTGCAATCGCTGCTGAGGGCGAAGAGCCCACGGAGGCTCCCAGCGAAGAGCCCACTGAGCCCACCACTCCTCCCGCACCCATCGAAGGTGCAGAGCCTGTCAGCTTTGCTGATCTGAAGGACGGCGACGTCATTGCGATCGTTGTTCACACCAACCCCGAGATGACAGACAAGGATTTCGTTCTGCTCAACAACTTCGGTGCAGATCCCAAGGTCAACGCTGCTGCATTTAGCGGTACCTTCGACAGCACCATGACCTGGACGGTCAAGATCGTTGACGGCAAGGTCTATCTGACCACCGGCGATGTTGGCTTGTATGCCATCAACAATAACAACGGTCTGCGTGCAGACGGCGAAGCAGCTGCCATCACCATGGTTGACGGCTACCTGAGTCTGAACGATCCTGACGGCAACGTTCGTTACATCGGCGTTTATGACAACGACATGGGCACTGTATTCAGTGATAAGGAACCGAACTTCCGTTGCTACAAGAACACCACCAACAACACCAAGAATCAGACCACCACGCTCTACAAGATCGGCTGATTTTTGAACGCTTAACAACCGCATAAAACAGAGCCGCTGCTTTCGCAGCGGCTCTCGTTGTTTCATTCTATAATTTAATAGGAAGTATAGATGAAATTCCGATTTGTCGAACAGACCGTATCAACCACTGCAGGGGAGGGTCATGACCCTCCCAATGTAAAACGATAATCTCCCCGACAAAGAATACGTGTCTGAATTGCATAAAAACGGTTAAAAAGAGCCGTTTTTATGCAATTTTGCGGCGATGCCGCAAGAATAAGTCGCTATGGCAACTTGTTCAGCAGACATTACATAAAAAAGCCCCCATTTTTCAAGCATTTTCGTCCATGCGGATTGACAAAAATGTTGACTATGGAGGCGAAGGAGTTGCTTATAGTGCAGGCAACTTTATGAACGATATCGGGATACAGGCAATTGTGTTCCTTGCGGGTCAAGCGTCTTCCATCTCAAAAATATCTTCGTATTTGACATTTAGAATTTGCTTGATCAAAATGATTTCATCGGGGTAGAGGTGTCTCTGCCCGACTTCTATTTTTGCTACCGCACTTCGGGTAATATCGCAGCCTAAGAGCTGTAATTTCGCGGCTAACACTTCCTGGGTCATGTTGGCTTTTTCCCTTAATATGCGAATGTTGTTCCCTACTCGCTTTTCGACGATATGATTCATGCAACGCTCCTTTGTACCGAAATAGGTGCAAAAATTTGTTGACATTATTATACCCATCGGCTATAATTAGTTTGCACCTATATAAGTGTAATAAAAATAAAGGAGAATGGATTATGGTAGAAAGAAGAATTATTCCACTGTTGCTTTGTGTGGTCATGATTTTTTCCCTGTTTCATGCGAACGTAAGTGCTGCCCAGGAACATTATGTGGCTTGCAGCGCCTGTTCGGGCGATGGAAGAATGTGGTATTTCACCCCGTGTTATAGTTGCGACGGAAAAGGAAGAATTACTTGCTGTGGTTCTTGCGGTAGCACGAGTTTCACTGAGTCTGTCTACGGCTGGGGCTCTTACAAAATCTGTTCCAATTGCGCCAGTATAAATAATGTCATAACAAAAACCTGCTCAATGTGCGCCGGCAACGGTTCTTTTTCGGGCTATGCGCCTTGCTCTGCTTGTGAAGGTAGCGGAAAAATCAATTTGGGACACAATTTTGACGATGGAGTATGTAGCTGCGGTATCCATATCGAGAATGTCTTTTACCTAACAAACAAGTTTTCCGACGGCGACCGAGTAATTATCTACAACCCATCCTATGGAGTCGCTATGTCAGCAGAAATCATTAACAATTTTTATAAGGCTGGTGTCGCCATAAATCCGGAGGATGATATTATAGAAACTGATAATGTGAATATTATTTGGACAGTTGTGGAAACCGAAGGTGGTTTTTATCTCACCGATTGTAATAATAACTACTTGGCTACCGCAGACACCCACAGCTTGCCGATTGATGGTGATCACAAAATTTGGAACATAAGTCTGGCAGATTCAGCTGGCAGTGTTTATCTTAGAAATGACCATGAGCTGTACTTGGAATGGTATGAGCAATATAATGATTTTTCAGCCTTTAGCTATAGCTCTGACTTTGACAATAGATACACTATGCAGATCTACACAGCCGGCAAAAGGTGTCCTCACATATATGAATCAGAGCAGACATCACCCACCTGCACGGAGCAGGGGTATACAACTTACATATGCACCTTGTGCGACAAAAGTTATATTGACGATTACGTAGAAGCGTTAGGCCATAATTGGGACGAGGGCACTGTCACGATTTCAACTGAAGTAATACATCCAACCTGCACGCAGGAGGGGTATACAACTTACACCTGTAACTTGTGCAGAGAAAGCTATACTGGCGATTACGTAGACGCGTTAGGTCACGCCTGGGACGAGGGCACCGTCACGAGCTATCCGGATGTATTTTCTGATGGCGAAATGTTCTATTGCTGCAGCCGCTGCGATGAAACCAAGACGGAAATCATCCCTGCCGACACACACTCCTATTCAACTGAAGTCATACATCCGACCTGCAAGCAGGAGGGCTATACGATCTATTCTTGTAACTGGTGCAGGCAATCGTATTATGACGACTATGTAGACGCATTGGGTCATGCTTGGGACGAAGGCACAGTAACGATTTCTCCGACGTTTTCCAAGATCGGCGAAATTACATTCTACTGTACACGCTGCAATACAAGCTATACAGAAGCCATTCCTGCCACCGGTGGAGAATACAAGCCGTGCAATAGCGCCGCAAGCTGCCCGAGCGCAAAGTTCAAGGATGTGAAAGAAAGCGATTGGTTCCATGAATCCGTGGATTTTGCTGTTACTTACGGACTTTTCAGCGGAACAAGCAATACGACCTTTAGCCCCAACGCCAACATGACCCGTGCGATGCTGGTCACGGTGCTTTGGCGTTATGCCGGTCAGCCCAAGGAAGGAACGAATACCTTTACCGATGTCAAGAACGGACAGTGGTATACCGATGCGGTGACTTGGGCAGCAAAGAACGGTGTGGTGACCGGTGTTGGCAACAACAAGTTTAGCCCCAACGGTAATGTTACCCGTGAGCAGCTGGCAACGATCTTGTATCGTTACGCAATTGCCAATGGGATCGACGTCAGGGACAGAGCGGATTTGCGCGCTTTTTCGGATGGGAATAAGGTCAGCTCCTATGCAGCCGATGCCATCAAGTGGGCTGTTGCAGAGAGATTGATCAATGGTTCTGGCGGCAAGCTTATGCCGCAGGGCAATGCCACTCGCGCGCAGGTTGCGGCAATTTTAACACGCTTTGTGCAAAACGTAGCGGGCTAAAGGCTAAAAACTCGCAGCGCCCTGTAAGCGCCCTAGAACCTACAAAATTCCGATTTGTCGGTGAGTTTCGTATTTCAAATCGTAGGGGCGGACGACTCTGTCCGCCCTGCGTAGGCACTTCGTGTGGGCGGACAGAGTCGTCCGCCCCTACGAACAAACAGCTCGATAAATCGGAATTTGACAATTTTGGTCGTGGCACAATATTGACTGATCGACATATGCAGGGACGAATTTTCGTTCCCTGCATTTTGTCTGCCTTTTTTGAACAAATATGAAAGCGCAGCTTCAAAAATCGATCAACATGCTTCTGCAAAAGAAAATTATTGTTTTTTTTCAGAGATTCCCTATGAAAAAAAGGAGAAATATGTTATTATGCTATGAGAGCGTATCTGCATAAACATCAGAAAGGAACTAATAATTTATGCAACTGAAACGATTACTGAGTGTAGTGCTGCTGCTTGCGATGGTGATGTCGCTCCTGCCGATGAGCATTTTTGCAGCAGAAACCAGAAAACCCACCCTATCCACGGATTCTGCATTTTTTGCAAAGCTTAATTTGAACGCAAGCGGTTTGAGCGCCGTAAAGAGCGCCGTATCCGCCGGAAACTTCACGCTTGCCAAAAGCGAGCTGCTCGATTACTACAAGAGCAAGTTTGCAAGCTACGACCCGACATACGCAACTGCTGCGATCGGCTCTGTCTCGGTGGCAGCCATGCAGGATACCTATACCTTCTCCGAAGCGCTGCAAAGCAGTGTGAATGTTGCTTATGATACAAGCAGCTTTACCAAATATTCCTTTGCGCTGACAAAGGACCTTTCCGCAGCCTATGTCCTGTCTGCGTTGGACAAAACCACAAATCAGGTTCGCATCTGTTCTTCCGAGCACGCATCGGAAAGTGTGCGTCCACAGCTGCTTTGCTACGATTCCTCCAAAACGCTGCTGAAAACCCTCTCTGCTTCCGCTGACAGCTATATCGATTACGGCAAGCCTGATACGACTTACGGAAGCAGCACTTATCTGTATGTTAAGGATAGCTATACCCAAAATAGTGACGGCACCTATCTGCCCTACGGCAAAAACAGCAGACGTACTTATATCAAGTTCGACACTTCGCAGATCCCCTCCGGAACGAAGTACACTCAGCTCGTCATCCATGCACGCACAGAAGGTGGCGGTTCAGAAAGCTCTATTGCGCTGTACCAGTTTGTTTCCTATTGGAAGACCTGGACAGAAGACAATTTGACTTGGAATTATCTGATCAAAAACGACGGACTTTCTCACTATTCCTGGAAAGGCATTCCCGGAGGGTTTGACTGGAAGGAGCCGGAAGGCGTTTCCAATCAGTGGTATGCTTATAACTCGCGCTTTTTGCAGATGACCTCTCTTTTGCAGCAGGGCATTGCAAGCTCAAAAACCTCCTATATCGCCAAAGCGAAGGAGCTTTTGCTTGATTTCATCAACGATGTCACCATGACGGCATCGTGGGAGTATGCAGGCGCCATACAGTCCGGCAACCGCTTGATGGAGTTCCCGTATATTTATAAAAATCTGCTGGAATACAGCGATTTGACACCTGACGAGAATATGCAGATCCTCGCATGGCTGTACGATGAAATGGTCTACATGGATGACGGTGCAGGCATGTTCAACAATTCAGACCCAAGCAAGCACGGCGATCTTGTGTATACGAATCAAGGCTTTTGGCTTTTGGTCGGCTTCTACTGCGGCTTTGCCTACTGGCCGGAATTTTCTGACGCATCGGCTTGGCAGGCACGCTATGTCTCCCGAGAGGACACGGTTTTGAACACGCTCATTCATTCTGACGGTTCATTTAACGAGGTCACCTTTGGCTATCCGTATAACGTGCTGGGCTGGTATCGCCATTTGCGTGCCTGTATGCTTGAAAACGGTGACCCCACCTCGAGCGTCACAAAGATGGATAAAAAGTTCATTTTGCTGTGTAACTATTTGATGCACTGTGCGCAGTCGAATCACATGTCTCCGAACTGGGGTCAAGGCGGTGCGAAGGATATCACCGTTGCCGTCAAAACCCTGCTCGACACTGTCGGGACAAAATATGATTCCCTTCTGACGGTGCAGAATCTGCGCTTTTTCCTCGACAGCAGCACCGGAATTACGCCGCCCACCACGGCACAATTTGACGGCATTAAGCTTATCACCGATCGCACCGGATGGACCTCGAACGATACCATGCTTTTTATGAACGCAAAATGCGCAGGCAACCATTCCCACCGTGACGCATTGGCGCTGCTGCTGTTCTATAACGGAAGAGAACTCCTGACCGATACCGGCATGACCTCCTACAGCAATGCGCATACGCATTACAATTGGCAAAACTCGATTTCCCGTTCGCATAACACCATTGAGATCGACGGAATTTCGCAGGTATTGTACCAAAATCTCTCCTCCGTGGAAGACAAGGGCGATATTGACATCATTTCCAATCCGTCTGTTGCCAATATCACCGCATGGACAACAGCAAATAACAAGACCGACCACACAAAAAGCCTGTCCATGGACGGCGTAGTTAACAACAAGGTTTATCACTCGACCGATTTTACGCATTACCGTGATGTTGCTTTCTTGAAGGCGTTGGGAGACATCGTCATTGTGACCGACAAGGTCGTTCCTGCCGATACCGCAAGCCACAGCTATACGCAAAACTGGCACAGCGCCCCCTATAGTAACGCCACGATTGCAACTGACAGCTACGACACCGGCAAAACGGCATACGCCAGCGGCGCAAATTTGACCATTGCCCAGGCAAGTGACAACTCGATCACAGGCACGGTGCGTTCGGGCTATGACTCCACCGCAGCCAGCGCAACGACCAAGTATTTCGAGTATCAGCAGACCGCCTCCGGCACGGTGACCTATCAGACAGTGCTGTATCCGACCACCCAGGGGCAGACCGTAGCGCTTGCACCGACAAAGCTGACCATGACTTCCACGGACGATGCCACTGCAAGAGCCATGAAGGTCGGCATTGACGATTCCGTCAACACAGATCTCAAAACACTGTTCTATTACACTTCCTTTGAGGACTCTCCTGCAAGCCGTGCCTTTGACAGCTATACCACCGATGCCGCAACGGCTGCACTGAGCTTGAACGGCAGCAGCCAAAGAACCTTCGCATCGATCTGTGAAGGCTCTGCATTGACCGTCACAAGCTCCTCGCTTCCGATCCTTCGCACCTCGCAGGAGGTCACGGATCTGGCGGCTTATATTGAGGGCGAGTCGCTCTATATCGAAAGCTCCGATCCCGACATCCACACCATCGGCATTCAGATCAACCTCAACACCACGGTCAAAAATGTGTATCTCAACGGCGAGCATGTCCTCTTTGCGCAGGACAGCGAGGCGACTGTAACGCTCACCAATACCGCCTTGATGCTGCATTTTACGGAGTATCATGCGCTCAACACGGAATCGGACTGGACTACCTCCAGATGCACCGTCGCAGCGGATCAGAATGCAGGCACGCTCAGCGGCAATATTACAAGCTATGACCCCTTTGTTACAACTGCTGACGGCGCGGTGAATTATACCATCAAAGAAGGCGATGTGCTCGAGCTTCGCTTGAAGGTGACGAGCACCAATGCCGACGACAAGGGCACACAGGTTTTCTTCCTGACAGAAGACGACAAAACCTGGAACTCCACCAAATCCAAGCTCTTCTCAAGCGCTTCTGTAAACGGCGGCTATCAGACATTTACCGGTACGATTCCGGGCGTCGGCAAGACGATCACAGCCTTGCGCATTGATCCGATCAACACCGATCGCTCCTCGACGAGCACGGGCACTTATGAGATCGACTATCTCTACATCGGTCCTGCCAATCGGGCGCCGTCAAAGCAGTCGGAGCAGCTCTATTTTGACTTTGATGGCACGGAAGATGCCCGCACACGCTACAATTCAAGCATCTATGGCGGTCGCAACTTTGACGAGGGGAATTGGGGCGTCAACGAAGCTCGTTCATCTCTGCCTTCCTATGAAGCAGGAACGGTCAGCCTTTGGATCGCCTCCGGCTCGGACTCTCCTTACATGCAGACGGCAAATCAGGCAAGAGATCTTTCAAAAAATGTTCTGAATTATATCCCCCAAGGCGAAGATATGCTGCAAATACGTGTGAAATTCGCAAATTGCACCGCAAAATCGGGCACAAATCCTGTTTTGCGCCTGTATTATGTCAAAAATAACAGCACACTGCAAAGCAGTGACTATGTGACCGTGGAAATTCCGTCCGAAGCACTCAATGCAAATGACTACATTGTTCTTTCGGCTGCCATGCCCGACGGCTTCACCTCCGCTTCGGTCATCAATGTCATCCGTGCGACTTTTAGCAATGTCTGCTCCGAAAGTGGCGCAACAGGCTGCATCACCATTGACTATATCTATGTCGGCGCAAAATCAGACCTGCCCCAAAAAATGTACACCGTCACATTTAAGAATGAAAACGGCAAAACCTTAGAAACGCAGCTCGTTACAAGCGGCGAAGCTGCGATCTACACAGGCTCAGTGCCAACTAAGGCATATGATGCAAGCAAGCATTATACCTTCATCGGTTGGGGCGCGGATTTGAGCAATGTCACCTCCGACATGACGCTCACGGCGCAGTTTTCGGCAAGTGAACACAGCTATACCCACACGAACACGGATGCTGTGTACCATACAGCAGCATGTTCCTGCGGCTATAGTAAGCTCGAGGCGCACACATGGGACGAAGGCATTGTGACGACCGCCCCAACCTGTACCGAAGGTGGCGTAAAAACCTACACCTGCGCAATCTGCAACGGCACCAAGACCGAAGCCGTCAGCCAAAACGGGCACATTGAAGTCATTGACGAAGCCGTTGCCCCGACTTGCACCGAAACCGGTCTGACTGAGGGTAAACACTGCTCCGTCTGTGGTGAAATCCTCGTAGCGCAAATCGTCATCGCAGCCAACGGTCATACCGAAGTCATCGATAATGCCGTTGCTCCGACTTGCACC
>SVKY01000068.1 GCA_015068235.1 Oscillospiraceae bacterium | reverse complement strand
CCACCTTCTACGAAGGCGAAACGGCAATCTCCCAGACCGTCTCCTGGAGCGTGGAAAGCTACGTCGCCCAAGTTAGAGCCAAGACCAATGTTGCAGAAGATGAACTGAACATGGTCAACGCCATGCTGACTTACGGTGATTCCGTCGCCGCCTACATGGAAACAAAATAAAGAAACTCAATCAGGCGAGGTCAAACGACCTCGCCTGATTGAGTTTCACATTCCGATTTATCTTTCAGTTCGCACAGGCTAAGGCTTCTCCTTGAGGAGAAGCTGGCAGCGCAGCTGACTGATGAGGTGTGCAGAAAAAAGTTGCGATTTTAAGATAGTTTTCGGCAAATTCGCAACCTTTTCACCTCATCCGCCCCTTCGGGGCACCTTCTCCTCAAGGAGAAGGCTTTGACCTGCGCAAATACGAAACTCATACTGTTTCTTGATAAAATGATTTAGAAATCATTTTATTGCAGGATGAATATCCTGCACCGCCTGTGGCGGCAGAAACAGTATTGCACGGCATTTCTCGGCGGCTTCGCCGCCATGCCGCTGATCAGCGGCATAATAAAACGGTCAATCCGTTTTATTAGAAATAAGTATAAAACGATTCAATCGTTTTATTAAGAATTAGTATAAGCGTTCCGGAAAGTAATTAATGGATTCATAACAAAGCGATCACGCACCCTCTGCCAAGAATAAAGGGTGCGTGATATTTAGCTTATTTCTTATTGTAGCGGAATTCCGCAGGAACGGGATTCTTGCCGTCCCAAAGAATACGGCGGAACTCAATCGGGTCGGTGTTGCCTTCGGTATTGACCATGAAGATCTGGGAATTCTTGTCCAGCTTCAGGACCTCCTTCAGCTCGGGATCGATCTCATCGCTCTGAAGTGCGAACAGGGCACCGAGAGGAACAGCACCGCTTTCCCCACTGACGACCATGGGATCGCCGTTGAGCGGGCAGCCTAAAATGCGCATGCCTCTTGCAGCGACGTTATCGGGTGTCTGAATAAATATGTCTGCATTATCACGCAGGATATCGAAGGCGATCGGAGAGGGCTCGCCACAGGCAAGTCCTGCCATGATGGTGTCGAGATCGCCCGTGACATTGTGGCACTTGCCATCGCCGGCAGCGATGGATTCATAAATGCAAGCTGCCTTGTCCGGCTCGACCACGATGAAGAGAGGGGGATCATTGGGGAACAGGGCGCTGTAGAAACCGACAACACTGGCTGCCATTGCGCCGACACCTGCCTGCACGATCACATGCGTGGGCTTCACAATGCCCATGCCGGTGAACTGCTCCTGCGCTTCGAGCAAAATTGAGGTGTAGCCCTGCATGATCCATGTCGGGATCTCCTCATAGCCTTCCCAAGAGGTGTCGGAAACGACATACCAGCCGTACTTTTCGGCATCCTCTGCGGCACGACGAACAGCGTCGTCATAGTTGCCTTCGACGACGGTGACTTCTGCGCCAAAGTGCTTAATGGCATCAATTCTCGGCTGGCTGGTTTCGCTGTGGACATAGATTTTGCACGGATGGTTGAGCTTTTGACAAGCCCAAGCAAGACCACGACCGTGGTTGCCGTCGGTTGCCGAGCAGAACACGATGTTACCCAAAGCATCATGGCATTCCTTGCTGACGAGGTATTCGTAAGAAAGATCTTCGTTTTCCTTGCCAAGCAGCTTCTTGACCAAACGGTAGATCGCATACGAGCCACCCATGACCTTGAAGGAGCTCATGCGCAGACGCTCGGATTCGTTTTTCACATAAATGCCGCCAACGCCGAGAAGCTGGGATAAGTTGGGAAGTGCGACCAACGGGGTAATTTTATAGTCAGGAATCTGACGATGGAACTTGCGTGCGTCACGAGCCCGATCAATGGGGAACATTTCTTTCGCCTTCGTCGGGTCCTTTTTCGTGACATCACCGTTGTTATGGATGATATACTTGAAATCATTTTTCATAATATCTACTCCCTTCTTATTATCTACAGCTGTAATATATCATATTTCTATACATAAAACAAGTTGGAAAACAAAAAAACTACGAAAGCGCTTACATTTTTTGCTTTCGAGAGTGAATATTGGAAAAAGAAGAGCGAACATGAATTCTTAAAGATATATTAAAACACATTTGTGGGGAAGATCAATTTTTTTTAGGGAAACTAACAAATTTTGTATTGTTTGCATGGAAGAAAAGAAACGTGATTTTGGGAATAGTGCAATATACACAAAACAGAAGATCGAAATTTGAGAATTCATACAAAGTTGTTTTTACCCTATTGACAAGTGAAACATGCTGTTGTATTCTATGAATAGATTAAGTAAGCGTTTACATTTTTGCTTGGGATTGTTGCTTTATGAAAAGACAAGAAGCGAACATTTATGAAATTGCCATAGAAGCCGGCGTTTCGATCGCTACGGTTTCCAGAGTGATGAATCAAAACGCAGCAGTCAGTGAGAAAAGCAGACAGAAGGTATTGGCTGCGGTCGAGAAGTTGAACTATGTTCCCAACGGTACGGCAAGAAACTTGAGTAAGTCATCTTCCAATCTGGTCGGTGTCGTTGTGCCGGATATCAATAATCCATTTTTTTCAAGTTTGTTGCAAGGTGTGACGAGAGCTGCCGATGAGAAGGGACTTCACGTGTTTCTCTTCAGCACCGATGAGAGCACCGAACGTGAGCATCAGGTTTTAACGACGATGCGTGAGCACAGAATGTGCGGTATTATCATTGCTCCTGTATCTGAGCGTGATACGCAGACTTTGCAGCAGCTGACGAATTTTGAAGCTCGAGGGATTCCGGTGGTTCTCATTGACCGAGAGATTGGTGCGGATCGTTTTGACCGTGTTGTTACCGATGATGAAGACGGTGTTTACCGAGCGGTGACCACCTTGATCAAGGAAGGACATCGCAAGATCGCGATCATTACCGGACCTGACGCATCCCGTCCCGGACGTGAGCGTATGAAGGGCTATATGAGAGCGATGGAGGAGTATGAGGTCCCTGTGCTGTCCGAATACGTCCGAGAGGGCGACTTCAAGGCAGATCGTGCATGGGGTGAAACGCTGGCGCTGATGGCTTTGCCGGAACCGCCGAGTGCGATTCTCTCGTCGAATAATATGACAACCTATGGCTGTCTTAGAGCCTTTTCTCAGTTAGGATTGAAGGTCGGCAAAGATATTGCCTTGATCGGTTTTGATGATATCGATGCTTTGAAATGGCTGAATTATGATATTTCCGTTGTCAACAGAGATGTTCCGTTTATGGGCGAGCACGCAATGAGGCTGCTGATGCGGCGCATTGAGGCTGATGCGACTCCCTCGCAGAGAACAAGAGTGATATTACCCACGGAGTTGATTCTACGCGGCTCGGAACGATTGAATACTGAAACCTGAAATTATAATGGAGGAGTTTGAAATGAGTCAGAAAGTAACTGTTTTTGGCAGCTTTGTTGTTGACCTGATGGCAAGAACACCGCATCTTCCTGCTCCGGCAGAAACCGTCAAGGGTTCGTTCTTCAAGCAGGGTGCCGGCGGCAAGGGCTTTAACCAGGGCATTGCGGCGCATAAGGCAGGCGGCAATGTTGTTATGATCACGAAAATCGGCACCGATTCCATGGGAAAGGTTGCTACCGATGCGATGGATGAGGTTGGCTTGCCGAAGGATTATCTCTTCTATAATGAAGATGTAGCAACCGGTATTGCTCTGATCTTGGTTGATGAGAACACCAGCCAGAACGAGATCGTCATCGTTCCCGGTGCTTGCAGCACGATCACCGATGAGGATATTGCGAAGGTTGCCGACGAGATCAAGTCTTCGGCTTACCTGCTTGTGCAGCTTGAGGTCAATCAGGATGCCAATGAGAAGGTCGTGAAGATGGCGAAGGAAGCCGGTGTTCGGGTGATCATCAACACCGCTCCGTATCAGCCCATGACCGATGAGTTCCTGAACGGCGCATATTTGGTCACGCCGAACGAGGTCGAGGCAGAAGAGGTCACCGGCATTGCCGTAAACGATCTGGAAAGTGCGGACAAGGCAGCAAAGGTCTTCTTTGACAAAGGCGTTGAGAATGTTCTCATTACTTTGGGAAGTCGTGGCGTTTATGTTGCAACCAAGGAGCGCTCTGAGATCATTCCCTGCTTCAAGGTCAAGGCGATCGATACCACCGGCGCAGGCGATGCATTCAACGGCGGTTTCCTGACCGCACTGTCCGAGGGTAAGGATCTTTGGGAGGCAGCACGTTTTGCACAGGCATTGGCTGCACTGTCCGTACAGCGCATGGGTACGACGCCTGCTATGCCGACGAGAGAAGAAATCGACGCTTTCTTGGCAGAGCGCGCATAAGTACATCATCAAAGGAGCTTCGCTCTTATAAAAAACAGAAAGGGTACCCTTTCTCACATTCCGCAAGCGGAATGTGATGGTCTTTGAATCAGATTGGAGGAAAAATATGTTAAGAGGCATTCCCGACATTATTGGCTCTGACCTTTTGAAGGCACTTGCCGACACCGGTCACGGCGATCTCATCGTTATCGCAGATCACTTTTATCCCCCCATCACGAAGTCTCCCAACGCCATCAGCATTCAGGCAAAGGGCAACGGCGCAGCCGAGATGGTCGATGCTATTTTGAAGCTGGTTCCGCTGGATGTGGACTATTGTGAGCATCCCATTGAGTACATGATTCCCGATGCAGATTCCGGTGTTGTGCTCAAGGAGAACAAGGTTTGGGAAGATACCATTGCTGCTGTTGTGAATAACGGCTACGATGCAAAGTGCGTCGGCGAGATCGAACGCACGAAGTTCTATGAAAAAGCTGCCGGTGCTTACATTACCGTCTGTACCAGCGAAAAGCTGCCCTATGGCTGCATCATTCTGCAGAAGGGCGTTCTGTAAATCGGAGCATCCGCTCCCACAAAATTCGGATGTCATTGCACATCGCAATCTTTAAGATAAGGTATTAGGAGGAAAAAAACATGAAAAAGATCATCGCACTCATTCTCGCAATCGCAATGGTCGCTTGCTTCTTTGTCGGCTGCGCCGATGAAGGCGAGGACGCAGGCTCTGACAAGAAGAGCTACAAGATCATCTACGTCACCCCGTCCACCGCATCCGACTTCTGGTCTCAGGTTGAGACCGGCATTCTCCAGGCTGAGAAGGACCTCGAAGCTGAGCTCGGCGTCGATGTTGACTACACCATCATGGGCCCGGCTGAGGAAGTTGACGCTGAAGGCTATGTTTCCGCACTCGAGAATGCAATCGCTGCAAACCCCGACGCAATCCTGACCGCTACCCTGAACATCGACCCGACCGTTCCGAAGGCTATGGAAGCTTCTCAGGCTGGCATCATCCTGAACTTCGTTAACTGCGGCCTTGGCAATGGCGACGACGGCGCATACGAAGAGTACTACAACCAGTTCTACTATTGCTCCAACACCACCATCGGCGAGATGGCTGGCGAAGCTTTCTTGGCAGCAATGGAAGAGAAGGGTTTGTCCACTGATGCTGGCACCATCGGCATGCAGATGAACATGGAAAACGCTGCTCTGGACTTCAGAATGCAGGGCTTCCGTGACTACATGGCTGAGAACGCTCCGAACCTCGTTCTGACCGACACTCAGTACAACGGCAACGACTCTGCTGACGCTCAGGCTGACGCAGAAGGCACCATCTCCGCAGTTTCCGATCTGATCGGCTTCTACGCAGGCAACAACGTCACTTGTGACGGCGTTTGCAACGCACTGCGTGCTGCTGACATGAAGGAAGGCGTTGTCTCCGTCGGCGTTGACTCTGACGACGTTGAGATCGCGGCTCTGCGTGACGGCTATCTGTCCGCTATCATTGTTCAGGACGCATTCGCACAGGGCTACGCTTGCATGGAAAATGCAATCAAGACTCTGGTTGACGGCAAGAACCCCGAGACTGCTAAGCAGGTTAACATTCCCCCCGTTATCGTTAATGCTGCAAACATCGACAGCGAAGAGATCCAGTTCATGATGAGCCCGTACGTCAAGTAATTTACGGCTGATCGATTTTAAGAAGTAAACGACGGGTCGCTGTGACCCGAAACGGTCACAGCGACTCAAAACTATACATCTGTTAGGGAAAGAATGAGGGTGTAACATTGCAAGATACCATCTTAAAAATTGAGAATGTAAGCAAGTTTTATCCCGGCGTAACTGCGCTGAATGATGTCAGCTTTGAAATCAAAAAGGGCGAGATCAGAGCGCTTGTCGGTGAAAACGGCGCCGGTAAATCCACCATGATCAAGTGCATCATGGGTGTAGAAAAGCCCGATAAGGGCAGAGTTCTGATGAACTATGACGGTGAATGGATCGTCAATTCCAATGCCGTCGAAGCACAAAAGCACGGCGTTTTCGCAAACTATCAGCACGTCAACATCGCTCCCGATCTGACCATTGCGGAGAATTATTTTCTCGGCAATCAGCCGAAGAACAAGTTCGGCATTGTTGATTGGAAGAAGATGGCAAAGGATTCTCAGAAAATCATTGATAATTTCCGTATGAATGTAGATCCTTTGGAAAAAATTCGTGAATTGCCTGTTGCTATGCAGGCAATGGTTACCATTAGTAAGATCGATGTAAACGAAGATATCCGCGTGGTCATCTTCGACGAGCCTACCGCCCTGTTGGAAAACGAAAAGGTCGAAGTTCTCTTCAACTTCATCGCAGACCTGAAACGGCGCGGGGTCAGCATCATTTACATCACGCACCGTTTGGAAGAGATCATGCAGATCTGCGACAGTGTTACCATCTTGAAGGACGGTACATATGTCGATACACTTCCGATCGAGAAGGTTTCCAAGGACTTCCTGATCCAGCAGATGGTCGGTCGTCCTGCAACCGATATTTACAACATCGAGCACTTTGAGCCCGGTGAAGAGCTGCTCAGAGTGGAAAACTTCACTGACAGCAAGCACTTTAAGAACATCAACTTTGCGCTGCACAGAGGCGAGATTTTGGGCTTTGCCGGACTTGTCGGTGCAGGCAGAAGCGAGATCATGCGTGCTTTGACTGCGGTTGAAAAACGCTTAGAGGGTGATGTTTACCTCAAAGGCGAAAAGGCCGATATCAAGAATCCGAGCGATGCCCTGCACAAAGGCATTGGCTTCTTAACGGAAGACCGTAGAGCGGATGGCTGTGCGCTGAAGCTTGATATTAAGACAAACATCAACATGAGTTCTTATGATTCCATCAGCAAGTACGGCTTCATCAATTTGAAGAAAGAGAGCAAGCGTGCTGAAGAGTATTCCAAGAACGTGAACGTAAAAACCCCGTCCATTTCTCAGCTTGTCGGCAATCTCTCCGGCGGCAACCAGCAGAAGGTCGTTATCGCCAAGTTGCTTTGCTGCAATCCTGAGATCCTGATTTTTGACGAGCCCACCGTCGGCATCGACGTTGGCGCAAAGCAGGAGATCTTTAAGCTGATCGAAGGATTGACCGCTCAGGGAAAGGGTATCATTCTGATTTCGTCCTATCTGCCTGAGGTTATGGGCCTTTCCGATAGATTGATCGTTATGGCTCAGGGTAAGATTACCGCTGAATACAACAAGGAAGAACTGAAGACTCTGCGTGAGGCGGATGTCCTTCGCATGGCTTCCATTGAAGATTAAGAGGAGAGATTGATATGTCTAAAAAAACAATTGCTTTAGGCAAGAATGCGAAGACTACTGCATTTACTCGCATGACCAAGCGTTCGGAATTTACTATTGGTTTGGTCGTTGTGGCTTTGTTCTTGGTTGCACTGTTCTGCACTGAGAGCTTTGGCTCCCGTTATAACCTGATGAACCTGTCCAAGCAGGGCGCAATCGTTGGCGTTTTGGCAGTTGCTCAGACCCTGATCATCATCACCGGCGGCATCGATATTTCCGGCGGCGCCATCGCAGGTCTTGGCTGTATGTCCATGGCTCTGATGATCCGCGACGGCTATTCCCTCGGCTTGGCGATCGTTGCAAACTTTGTTATCTGCATCGTTTGCGGCTTCATCAACGGCGTGATCATTTTTGACCTCAAGGTTCCCGCAATGATCACTACCCTCGGCACCTCCACCATCTACCGTGCGATTTTGAAGCTGGCTTGCAACGGTAACTCCGTTACCTTCTTCAAGCCCGGCACGCAGGAATATGTTGATATTTTCTACAAGATCGGCAACTATGATATCTTCAATCTGATTCCCGTTCTTTGTGCGGTTTGGCTGGTTGTTTGTGTCATTGCCTACTTGGTTCTGCGCTATACCACTTTCGGTCGTGACCTCTTTGTTATCGGCTCCGGTATCGAGGTTGCTCGTCTGTCCGGTATCAAGGTTCGCAAGACCTTCTACTTGGTTTACTCCGTTGCAGGTCTGATCTACGGCATCGCTGCTATGATGTTCGCAGGCAGAATCCTCCGTGGTGCTACCAACACCGGTGAAGGCTATGACATGAAGGCGATCGCAGCTACCGTTATCGGCGGCGCATCTTTGGCAGGCGGTCGTGGTGCGGTTACCGGCACCTTCGTTGGCGCATTGCTCATGGTCGTTATCGAGAACGCAGGTAAGGCATTCCAGATCAACGACTACATCTTGGAGATCATCACCGGTATCCTGATCATCTTCGCTGTTGCGATGGACATGGTCAAGAGCCGCAAGAAGGGCTAAGCAATCAATCTTAAATTGGGGCTGTAAAAAAACAGCCAAATAAAGGCGGCGAGTCTCTGCAAAGAGGCTCGCCGTCGACCATTGTTAGGAAATGTTTATTTAAGATTATGTAATGTGCTAAATTGCAGGGAATTTGCATAGAAA
>SVKY01000067.1 GCA_015068235.1 Oscillospiraceae bacterium | reverse complement strand
TCGTGACTGCCTATCTCGCCGCAAAGCCGCCCTCTCCTTGACCTCTCCCGGCTCGCTGCGCGTGGTCGTTACAGCGTTGTAGTCGTGACGTCTGTGATGTGCGCAACTCAACGATAAATCGGAATTTTGAAGCTGACAGCGATGGTAAGGCGGCGCTTTTGACGTACAAAATTACACGCCCGATGCAAAAGCATCAGGCGTGCAATTTTATTTTCTCTTCTCAGCTCTGTGCTGACGGCGAGCAAATTCCGCAGGGTCAACTGCCTCCCAATAGGCATCTAACTGCTGATACAGTTCATAAAGCTTCCACTCGCTCGGCGAGAGATAATAAAGCGCATTGACCCGTGCAAACACCGTGAACAGCAGTGCATACACCCAGAACAGCACGAACAGCGTGACCAGCAGCGCCAAGGCGATCAGCACGAGCTGCAACGCCATCGCACCGTCTGCGGCATAGTCAATGAACATCAGCACGAGCGGAACGGCGGTGAGAACGGTAAGAATGCCGGTTTCGGCATAAATCGACCAATGGGGGATCTTTTTGCGCAGCTCATAGAGATTTTCTGCCTTGTTGGTCAAAGCCTGCGCACACTGCGCAAGATTGCCGTTGAGTGGTTCATCTCCACGATTCTTCTTATAATCGATCAGATAGAAAATGCCTGCGATCAAGCCGCAAATCAGCAGCGGCACCACAAAAGCGATCAAAAGCGTGAAAACGATCACAGAAGACAAGCTGCTGCGAGGCATCGATTCGACAAAAAACGGCAAGATCGGAACTTCCATAAAATATTCAGCCATTTTTTCATCCAAAAAATACAGCCAAAAATTAAAGCTCGTGATCAGCAAATTGAACATAAACAGCAGTGCACCGATCGGCTGAATGATCCTGCAAATCAGGATGTTGCGCTTGAGCGCACGCTCCTTGCTGACCAAATATTTCCATGTCGGCAGAACATTCCGCTCTGTCATTGCTTCCTTTGGTAACTTGAACATCGGAAAAACTCCTTTCTTTCTATTCCTCCAGCAGACACACGGCGTGGCAGGCGATGCCTTCACCGCTGCCCGTGAAGCCCAAGCCTTCTTCTGTTGTTGCTTTTATGTTTACACGGTTCATGTCAACATGAAGTGCGTGGGCAACATTTTCAATCATTTCGGGGATAAACGGTTTAAGCTTCGGTCGTTGTGCAAGAACTGTCACATCGACATTTCCGACACGGAAGCCTGCGTTTTCAATGCGATTGACAACCTCCTGCAGCAAAAGCATGCTGGAAATGCCCTTAAAACGCTCATCATTATCGGGAAACAGCACGCCGATATCCCGCATGGCTGCTGCGCCCAAAAGTGCATCCATCACCGCATGCAGCAAAACATCTGCATCGGAATGACCGTCCAAGCCCCGTTCGTATGGCACGTCCACACCGCCCAGGATCAGCTTTCTGCCTTCTTTTAAGCGGTGCACGTCGTAGCCGTGTCCAATTCTCATAGCGCATCCCTCCGTTTGGCGATCGCCTCGGCAAAATCAAGGTCGATCGGTGTTGTAATTTTGATATTTTCATCGTCGCCCTCGGTTAAGATCACACGCTTGCCGATGGCTTCCATGGCGGAGCAATCGTCTGTGAGAGCAAGCTTCTGCTGCATGGCGGTTTCTAAGGTGGAGCGGATCTCCTGCGTATAAAACACCTGTGGTGTTTGCACGGCGTAGAGTGTCGAGCGGTCGGGCGTATGGAGGATCTCGCTGTTTTTTGCGACCTTGACGGTGTCCTTGACGGGGATTGCGGGGGCTGCAGCGCCGAATTTTTCTGCCGCTTCAATTGCCCGATCGATCGACGCAACACTCACAAACGGTCTGGCGCCGTCATGGATCGCAACCATTTGTGCATCCGTTGCAGCTAAGCCGTTTTGTACACTTTCGGTGCGGCTGCTTCCGCCACAGACGGCGGTGCGGAATTTCGGCTCATTTTTGCACAATTCCGTTACACATTGCAGAAGATCCTGCCTTGTTACAACGATAATTTCGTCAATTTTTTCACTTTTGGCAACCGCACGCACGGTGCGAAGAAGCATCGGTACGCCGCCGATGGGGGCAAGCGCCTTATCGATGCCTCGCATTCTCGATGCGCTGCCTGCTGCGACGATAATACAATTTACTTTTTTCACAGCTCCATCACCGTCTTCTTAAATTCTGCACCACGCACCATGAAATTCTTGAACTTATCAAATGCAGGTCCGGCAGGGGAGAGGATCACAACATCTCCCTCACTTGCTCGACTGCTTGCAGTGCGGATTGCTTCATAAAAATCTTCAATTCTCAGGATTTCGGGGGAATTTCCCGTTTTTTCGGTTGCTTGTGCGATTTTTTCGCCCGTTGCGCCGGTGCAGATGAGCAACTTGGCGGATTTTGATATTTCAACGCCCAAATCATCAAACGGAATACACTTGTCATAGCCGCCGGCAATCAAAATTACCTTTTCCGCAAAGCTGCGCAGACCTGCGATCGTGCGGCTCGGAGATGAGGCGATCGAATCGTTATAATACCGCACGCCGTCTTTGACCCGTACCAGCTCGATGCGATGCTCCACGCCGCCGAAATGCTTTGCCACATGGACGATATCCTCATCGCTGACCATGCCCTCCACTGCCAAAATCGCAGCCATGTAGTTTTCTACATTGTGAATGCCGGGCAATAAAATGTCCTTCTGATCCAAAACAGGCATGCCTCTGCGGTAGATCACACCGTCTTGGAGACAGACCTCTGCCGATTCTTGTCGGGAAAAACGCTTGAGCTGACCCTTTGCCAAGGGAGCAAAGCCTTTGGTGATGGCATTGTCGTGATTGACAATCAGAATGTCTTCCGGGGATTGCTTGTCGAAAATATGCGTTTTTGCCTCGACATATTCCTGCATATCCCGATGCACATCGAGGTGATTCGGTGCCAAATTCGTCACAACGGCAATATGGGCGCTGTAGCCAAGATCCATGAGCTGGAACGAGCTCAGCTCCAAAACCACTTTATCCTCCGGGCGCATCTCGTCAGCCCGATCCAAAAGCGGTGTGCCGATATTGCCGCCCAGCCAAACCCGATGCCCTGCTTTTTTCAGCATTTCGGAGATCAAGGTTGTGGTGGTAGTCTTGCCATCGGAGCCTGTTACGGCAATAATTTTACACGGACAGACCTCAAAAAACGCCTCCATCTCGCTTGTCATGTGACAGCCTGCATTTTTCAATGCGACAAGCTCGGGCTTATCGGGGTGCAATCCGGGAGTGCGGAAAGCCACATCCGCCGAAATATTTTCCAAATAGTCCTCGCCCAAATGCAGTTTGCAGCCCATGCGCTCTAAATCCAAAACCTCCGCATCGAGCTTCTCATGCTCTGTCCGGTCGCAGCCGGTGACTGAAATGCCGTGGCGCAAAAGCAAACGCACCAAGGGTCGATTGCTCACGCCAAGCCCCAAGACCAAAACTTCTTTATCCTTCAGACGATCAAAATAGGTCCGCAGTTCCATGCAAGCTCTCCTTTTACGAAATCATATATTGTATTATAACGCAAAGAATATTTTTTTGCAATCTATTTGACAGAATCCAAAAAATAAAGTACAATAATAGCATGACCGGAACGGACAGCCGCGTGATCCTGCCGAAAGGCAGTTTTATGAGGAAAGTCCGGGCTCCACAGGGCAAGGATAACGGGTAACGCCCGCCGAAGGCGACTTCAGGAAAAGTGCAACAGAGATATACCGCCTCGCATTTGCGAGGTAAGGGTGGAAAGGCGAGGTAAGAGCTCACCCATCACACGGGAACGTCGTGATGCTGTAAACTCTATCCGGAGCAACACCGTGGAGGAGACACAGGTTTGCCCGACCGTCTCCGGGGAGGTGGCTTGAGCGTATCGGCAACGGTGCGCCGAGATAGATGGCTGTCGATTACAGAACCCGGCTTATAGTTCCGATCATACAAAACCGGAGCATCGAAGGATGCTCTGGTTTTGCATATGTATTTGCCAAATTACGATTTGTCGGTGAGATTATCGTTTTACATTGTAGGGGAGGGTCATGGTCTCGCTGCGGCTCGGTTAGGTCGCGGCTCTGACAGCCCACCGGGCTGTTATTCACTACCGCTCCCTCCGCTTCGCTACCCTCCCGCACAGAAAACGGTAGAATTTTGCAGCAAACCAATGTGAAAACGTAATGTTTTACGATAATCATCAACAATTACGATAGTTCCTGCACAGGGGAGGGTCATGACCCTCCCCTGCAGTGATTGATACGTTCTGTTCGATCAATCGGAATTTAGCTTATTTTTCGCTTTCGTTTCAGAAGGAGCCAAACGAGGACGATCATACTCACGGCACCGCTCAGATCGATCCACATATCGCTGATCTGACCGCTGCGACCTGTCACAAAAAGCTGGATCGTTTCGTCAACAAAGGCAGCACAAAGTGCTGTACCCATCGGCTTGAACAAATGAAACCGCTCATAACACCAAAACAGCCCACACAGCAAGCCACCCAAAACGGCGAAGGCAGCAAAATGAGCCAGCTTTCGCAGAAGTTTATGCGAAAGCCACGGAAAAAATTGATGCAGCCAAGCGAAAATACCGCCGCTTTCCTTGCCGCTGATCGAGGCAGGCATCAAAGAATGTCCGAAAATGACACACAGCCAAAGGACTGCAAGCAGCAACAAAATCTGCTTTTTACGACGCTTGATCATAGCAATTTCTCCAATTTTGCGATGGCACCGGCAACACAGCCGACATCGCTCGCATCGGTGCGATAAATGCCTTCAATGTGCAAAATGCTCTTATCTGCATCGCTCGGACAGAAGGCAAAATCTGCTTCACGCAGCATTTGCTCATCGTTCGGCGCATCACCGGCGCAGACCAAAATTTTTCTGCCAAGTTCGTTTGCCAAAGCTCGGGCAGCTTTTCCCTTGTTGCAATCGGGATTGCTGATCTCGATCAGACGAGGCATCGAACGGGTGACATAGCAGCGCCCTGCGCAGTATTCATCAATTCTCTTTTGCAAGCGCAAAAAAGCGTCAAAATCCGCCTTGGGAATGTCCTCGAGGCGCTCGGATACCGTTTCACCGTCTGCACCACAGACGATCAGCTTCATCCATGGCTTCGGCACATTTTCATCGCAGAAAAAGGGATGCAAGCCCTCTTGCGCCAAGAATTTCAGGCGTGCAGGAAGCTGCCTGTGGATTTCGTAATGGTTGTCGAAGCGTTGGACCTCCATACAGACGTTCAAGCCGCTGTTCTGCACAAGAGAAACAAGCTCAGGCGCAAAATCGGGCAAAATATTTGCATAGATTAGCGATTCGGTTGCGTAATCATAGCATGCAGCGCCGTTGTAGCACAGGCATGGCGCATTGGTCGGGATCTCATGCACACGGCAGCGCAGCAGCGGTACCGAGCGTCCGCTGTTGAGGCAGAATTTACCTCCGTGGGCGATGAAATACTCGATCGCTTCAATATTGGACTTCGGCACCGTACTGTCCGGGGCTGAAAGCGTGTGGTCAAAATCGCTGGTAAACAGCACGTCAGAAAATTTATCCATAACCGTCTCCGATCATTTTTATTTTAATAAAGCATTTTCAAATTCCGATTGATCGAACAGAACGTATCAACTACTGTAGGGGAGGGTCATGACCCTCCCGTGTGCAGGAACGATCGTAATTGTTGATAATTATCGTAACACATTACGTTTTCACATTGGCTTGCTGCAAAATTTTACCGTTTTCTGTGCGGGAGGGTCATGACCCTCCCCTACAATGTAAAACGATAATCTCCCCGAGAAAGCGGAATTTGAATGCGGGAATGGATTCATATTGAAAAGACAAAAGACAAGCGCAAAGGCTTGTCTTTTCCTTACCATATCCAATTAAACAGCACGTTCAACCTTATTGGAACGGAGGCATCTTGTACAGACGTAGACATGGCGGGGAGAACCGTCAACGATTGCCTTCACGCGCTTTACGTTGGGCTTCCATGCACGGTTAGAACGTCTGTGGGAATGGGAGACCTTAATGCCAAACGTCACACCCTTGCCGCAAATATCGCACTTTGCCAATTGCTGCACCTCCAATCATCGAAAAATCACTTGAAATATGTGTCTATTCACACCGTCAGCTATTTTACCAAACTTTTTCTTAAAATGCAAGAGAAAAAATGCAAAAAATATATTTTTTTTAGAGATATTGCGAAATTGCGCTAAATAGACTATAATAGGGCTGCATATACTTAGAGAAGGGGGCAATTTGCACATGAATTCATACAGTGTTCAGCTCAGTAAGGTCACGCAGGAGTTCAATTTAACTGTCATACACGCATCTTCGGACTTTGACAAGGTGCAGATCATGGTCGAGGAGGTCAGCCGTCCGGGACTTCCGATGTCGGGCTTCTTCGATCATTTTGAACCTTTGCGCCTGCAGGTCATCGGCAATGTGGAGTATGATTATATCTGTACACTTTCGCAGGAACGCCGCTTGAGCATGTATGATAAGCTGTTTTCCTATAAAATTCCTGCACTGATCTTCGCACGCAACATTGAACCGGGCGAGGATTGCCTTGCCATGGCGAAGAAGCATGATGTGACGATTTTGACATGCGTTGAGGCGACGACCTATTTGGTTTCCAGCCTGATCACTTATTTGAAAAACGCACTTGCTCCCAGAATGTCACGCCACGGCGTTTTGGTCGAGGTTTATGGTGAAGGTCTCTTGCTCATGGGCGAAAGCGGCATCGGCAAAAGCGAAGCTGCCGCAGAGCTTCTCAAGCGGGGACACCGTTTGATCGCTGACGATGCGGTCGAGATTCGCAAGGTTGCCGACAGCTCGCTGATCGGAAGATCACCGGAGCTGATCCGCAATTATATCGAAATTCGGGGTATCGGCGTGATCAACGTGGCAAAGCTGTTCGGTATGGCTGCCATCAAGGACGAAACGGCGATCAATTTGGTGGTCAATATCGTGCCTTGGAGCAATGAGCAGGTGTTCGATCGTTTGGGCTTGGAGGATCAGTATATGGATATGCTGGGGGTCAAGATCCCTGCCATCACCATTCCCGTAAAGCCGGGCAGAAATTTAGCGATCATCTTGGAGATCGCCGCCATGAATAACCGCCAGAAAAAGATGGGCTATAATGCTGCAGTGGAATTTACCGAGCAGATCAACCGCCACTTCGACGAGCATAACGGCCAGCACTTCTGATCACTATTTTATAAGTGTCAATTCCGATTTATCGAGCAGTTTCGTATTTCAAATCGTAGGGGCGGACGACTCTGTCCGCCCTGTGTAGGCACTTCGTGTGGGCGGACAGAGTCGTCCGGTCCTACTATGCTGTAACAACTAAAAGTTTATGTCGCACCAAAGCCTTCTCATCAAGGAGAAGCCCTAGGTGTCTGCAAAATAAAGTTTTAGAATTTACAACGTACTATGAACAAACGGCTCGATAAATCGGAACTGGTTTTGCATACAAAAAAAGTCGCTGCCGGGGTGGCAGCGACTTTTGGTATTTATTGGATCTCGATGCGGCGAGTTTCCGGCTGTGTGGCAGTGAGCTTCGGAAGCGTGAGCTTCAAAACGCCGTTACGGTAGCTTGCGGAAATATTCTCCGCATCAATGCCGTCGAGCCCGAAGCTGCGGCGATAGCTGCCGTAGGTGCGCTCGCAGCGCAGATAATTCTTTTCCTTTTGCTCGCTTTCACTGCGGCGCTCTGCGCAAATCGTTAGGCGATCATTTTCCAGATCGATGTGAATATCCTCCTTCTCAAAGCCGGGAAGGTCGGCACTCAAGAGCAATGCGTTTCCTTCGTCCTCAATGTCGATGCGGAAGCTCGGCTGATCGTGCGTGAAAAAGTTGCGTTCCAAAGCATTCATCGCGCGGAAGGGATCCGCAAACAGGTCGTTCGCTCTGCGATAAGGTGTGATTCCAAACATAATTCATTCCTCCATTCATAGTTGTGGGTTGGTTTCCTTGGCTTTATTATCCCCCATTCGTATGAACAAATAAACATCTTTTTATGAATAGAATATGAATTTTTAGCACTCTCGGTATGAGAGTGCTAAAATCACAATATCACATAGAAGAGAATGCAGAAGAACTGCAAAAGGCTTCCCAAAAGCACAAACAGATGGAAAATGGCGTGCATATAGCTCTTCTTTTTCCCCAAACCGTATAAAACAGCGCCGATGGTATAAGCGATGCCGCCTGCCAACAGGAGCATAAGTCCGGGCATTGCGACAGCTTGAATGGTTGTGTCGATTGCAAAAATGATGCACCAGCCCATGCCGATATAGCAGACCATGGAAAAGACGGAGTATTTTTTCAGATCGATTGCTGTCAGTGTCACAGCTAAAGCTGTCAGACCCCAAACGACCCCGAACAGGATCCACGCTGTGGAAGGGCTGATGCGTCGGATCGAAGTCAAAAGCACAGGCGTATAGGTCCCTGCGATCAAGAAATAGATCGTGCAGTGGTCGAGAACTTGCATGACCTTTTTTGCGGTGCCGTTTTTCAAACCGTGATAGATGCTCGACATCGTATAAAGTGCGATCAGGGATACGCCGTAGATTGCACTGCTGACGATCGCATAAGCATCATTGTAAATTGCCGAAAACACAACGCACAGCACGAGTGCGACCACGCCGAGACCACCACCGACGATGTGGGAGATCATGTGGAAGAGTTCTTCACCGTGTGAATAGGATGGAAGAATTCGTTCGGAAAGCTTTGTTCGTTTCATAGATACCTCATATTAAAAAATTTGCAAAATTCCGATTTATCGGTGAGTTTTGTTTTTCAAATTGTAGGGGCGGACGACTTGTCAAGAGCAACATGGTTTACAGATTGCGCAACAACATGGTTTACACATTTGCTCTTGGGTCGCCCTCTAATAAGTAAGCTCGTTTGAGTGTATAAGCTCTGCTTTCTAAGTCGATGCGGCCTACC
>SVKY01000066.1 GCA_015068235.1 Oscillospiraceae bacterium | reverse complement strand
CGGCTATTCTGCTTTCCAGGGTACTGCTTATTATAGAGATGAAGGAAATTGGGAAAACGATGTTCTGTATGTTGGGAAGCATTTGATCGAAGCAAGATATAGTATATCAGGCGAATATATTGTTCGAAATAATACACTAACAATTGCTGACAGTGCGTTCTCTTACTGCGACAGCTTGACGAGCGTAATAATTCCCGACAGCGTGACGAGCATCGGCTATGGTGCGTTCTCTTACTGCGACAGCCTGACCGGTATTTGGGTTGATGAGAGCAATCAATATTACAGCTCCGATGAATATGGCATTCTGTTTAATAAAAGCAAAACCGAATTGATCCAATGTCCCGATCCTTATTCCGGCGAGTATACGATCCCCGACAGCGTAACAAGCATCGGCAATTATGCGTTCTATGGCTGCGTCAGCCTGACGAGTGTGACGATTGGCGATAGCGTAACGACCATCGGCGATGGTGCGTTCAGAGACTGCAACAGCCTGACGAGCGTGATGATCCCCGACAGCGTAACGACCATCGGCAATTATGCGTTCTATGGCTGCGTCAGCCTGACGAGCGTTATGATCCCCAACAGTGTAACGACCATCGGCTATTATGCGTTCGCTGCCTGTCACGCCTTGACAAGCGTGACGATTGGTGACAGCGTGACGAGTATCGGCAGTTTTGCGTTCTTGGGCTGCCCCAGCTTGACGAGTGTGACGATCCCCGACAGCGTAACGACCATCGGCAATGATGCGTTCTATTCCTGCTCCGGCCTGACGAGCGTGACGATCGGCGACGGCGTGACGAGCATCGGCGATGATGCGTTCTATTCCTGCTCCAGCCTGACCGGCATTTGGGTCGATGAAATGAATGAAGCCTATAGTTCTGATGAATGTGGCGTTCTATTCAACAAAGACAAGTCTGCGTTAATTGTTTGTCCCGGTGCTTATTCCGGCGCATATACGGTCCCCAACAGCGTAACGAGCATCGGCAATGGAGCGTTTTTTGAGTGCACCAGCCTGACGAGCGTAACGATCGGCGACAGCGTGACGAGCATCGGCGATAGGGCGTTCTCTTACTGCGACAGCCTAACGAGCGTGACGATCCCCAACAGCGTGACGAGCATCGGCGATAGGGCGTTCTCTTACTGCGACAGCCTAACGAGCGTAACGATCGGCGACAGCGTGACGAGCATCGGCGATTATGCGTTCAAATACTGCGATAGCCTGACAGATGTCTATTACAGCGGAACAGAAGAAATGTGGAATGAGATCACAATTTCTGATGGTAACAGCGATTTGCTTGATGCAACGATTCACTTTAATTATGAGCCGAGTGAAGAACCCTCCGAGCCGAGCGAGGAACCGACTGAGCCGAGCGAGGAACCGACTGAACCGAGCGAGGAACCGACTGAGACGAGCGAGGAACCCTCTGAGCCGAGCGAGGAACCCTCTGAGCCGAGCGAAGAGCCTTCCGAGCCGAGCGAGGAACCTACTGAACCGAGTGAAGAACCGACTGAACCGAGTGAGGAACCGACTGAGCCAAGCGAGGAACCGACTGAACCGAGTGAAGAACCGACTGAACCGAGTGAGGAACCGACTGAGCCGAGCGAGGAACTGACTGAACCGAGTGAGGAACCGACTGAACCGAGCGAGGAACTGACTGAACCGAGCGAGGAACCGACTGAACCGAGCGAGGAACCGACTGAGCCGAGTGAAGAACCCTCTGAGCCGAGTGAAGAACCTGATGAACCTGAGATTCCGACAGAGAATCCGTTTACGGACGTGAAGGAAAGTGACTATTTTGCAACGTCTGTTTTGTGGGCAGTTGGAAAGAACATCACGAATGGCATGAGCGCAACGAGCTTTGCTCCGAACGCAAACTGCACCCGTGGTCAGATCGTAACCTTCCTTTGGAGAGCTTGCGGAAGTCCTGAGCCGACCTCTACGAAGAATAACTTCAAGGACGTTACGGCAGGAGAATACTACTACAAGGCAGTTCTTTGGGCAGTGGAAAACGGCATCACAACAGGTTTGTCCGCAACGAGCTTTGGACCGAATGCAACATGTACCCGTGGTCAGGTTGCAACCTTCCTGTGGAGAAGTCAGGGGGAGCCTGCACCCGAGAGTACGAACAATCCGTTCTCTGACGTTAAGACGAACGACTATTATTTCAATGCTGTCCTGTGGGCAGTAGAAAATAACGTTACACAGGGTATGGGCAATGGTAAGTTCGCTCCGAATGATAGTTGCACCCGTGGTCAGATCGTGACTTTCCTGTATCGAGCAATTGCATAAACAAAATGGCTGCTGCAAGCTTGAAAACTTGCAGCAGCCAATTGCATTTTTCGGTGCTTAAATTTCCGATTGATCGGTGATTAGTATGAGTGCAGAGAAGAATCTTGTTGGCAGTACTTCAATTCTACAATTTTGATACTCTCGCTAAGATTCTTCAGTCGCTACGCTCCTTCAGAATAACAGATTACGAAAGTACTACTTCTTCATCTTTACTCTCACCGATAAATCGGGATATGAACAATCTTGCTTATAAAGCTTTTGCATAAGGTGTCGGTTCATCCGTCAGCCCCAACAGATAATCTGTGCTCGTGTGATAGAATTTTGCAAGCAGGATCAATACCTCGGTCGGGATATCTCGTTTCCCGTTTTCGTAGTTGGAATAGCACACCTGCGTGCATTGCAAATAATCCGCAAGATCTTTTTGCAGTAAATCGTGATCCTCTCGCTGATCTCTGATACGTTGATACATTTTGCGCCCCTTTTATAAAAAGAACGACCCGATTTGGGTCGTTCTGATTTTATAAAATTACTGCGCCTTCTTAGCAGTCTCAACCAAAGCTGCGAATGCAGCGGAGTCGTTGATCGCCATCTCGGACAGAGCCTTACGGTTCAGGTCGATGTTAGCCTTCTTCAAACCGTTCATGAAACGGGAATAGTTGATGCCATAGGGCTTAACAGCTGCGCTGATACGAGCGATCCACAGACGGCGGAAGTCACGCTTCTTGTGCTTACGGCCAACATATGCGTAAACAGCGGACTTCTTGACAGCCTGCTTCGCCATCTTGAAATGCGTGGACTTGGAGCCCCAGTAGGACTTCGCCAGCTTCAGAACCTTATTTCTTCTCTTGCGCGTCATCATCGCGCCTTTTACTCTTGCCATTTCTTATATCCTCCTATCCGATTATTTGTACGGGATCATCTTTTTGATGGTCTCGACGTTGGTGACATCAGCGTAAGTCGTGCTTCTCAGACGACGGCCGCGCTTGGTGTCCTTCTTGGTGAGGATATGGCTCTTGAAAGCGTGAGCTCTCTTAACTTTTCCGGTCTTGGTGAGATTGAATCTCTTCTTAGCACCACTGTGGGTCTTCAGTTTCGGCATTGGAATTCTCCTTTGTAATTATTTTGCAGTCTTGGGGGACAGGAAGATCGACATATTTCTGCCCTCAAGCTTGGGTTTCTTGTCAAGATTTGAAACCTCGGTGCAGCCCTCTGCGAATCGGATCAAAAGCTGCTCACCGATGTCGGTATGCGCCATCTCACGGCCACGGAAACGGACAGTGACTTTCACACGGTTGCCGTCGGTCAAGAACTTGCAAGCGTTGCGCATTTTGGTATTCAGGTCATTTGTATCGATGCCGGGAGACATGCGAATCTCCTTGATTTCGACAACACGCTGATTCTTTTTGGCTTCTTTCTCTTTCTTGAGCTGGTCGAAGCGGAACTTGCCGTAATCCAAAATCTTGCAGACAGGGGGGACGGCATTCGGGGAGATCTTGACCAAGTCAAGTTCCTGTTCTTCTGCCATTGCCAAAGCTGCTTCAGATGTAACGATTCCGACCATGACTCCGTCCGCACCAATCAAGCGAACTTCCTTGTCCCGAATTTCCTCGTTGAGCTGATGATCTAATTTGCCGATGGGAAAGCACCTCCATTTTCAAAGACAAAAAATAGCGGATGCCAACAGCACCCGCATCAAACAAACGCACTTTTCGTGCGCAATTGCTGATATTCAACCTCTTCGCTGTGCTGGAGGTGAGGACGGGGCTGCCGACCTTCTTCGTTTTGCCCAATTAGTATAGCACCGAAGTTTGAGATTGTCAAGTGTTTTTTCAAAACTTTTTTTCTTTTCATTTCCTATTTTATCTGTTATAATAAAGAAAAAGAACTGTTTTTTGAAAGGAGAACGAAAATGAAGAAATATATTTGCTGCATTTTGCTTTTGTGCATGCTTTCGACGATCTTTGCAGGCTGCTCCAATGAGACTGAAGCACCTGTTGTGACATATGAACCTTCGACCACGGCACCAACCACGCAGGCACCATCTACCACCGCAGAGCCTACCGAGGAGACTACGACTGAAACACCCGAAGCAACGCAGCCTTCCGAGCCTCGCAACCCGTATGAGATGGTCTATTCCTCTGCGAAAACGCAACGTGATTCCGTGGGCAATATATGGCTGAACGTTGTGGCGGCATTTGAAAACACAAGCGATGAGCCGCTCCATTTGTCATACAGCACGATCTGTATTTTTTCGGGCGATGAGGAGGTTTTGCGCATCGAGGACGTGCTCTGCCATCCCAATGTGATAGAACCGGGCGAATATGGGTATTACTTTGAACAAAGCCAAGTCGATCTTGACGAAAATGCCGAGCTGCGTGTCGAGGTGCACCCGAGTGCAGAGCGCGCTGTCGGACTCACTAAGCAGCTGATTGAAGATATTCAGATCCATGACTGGGCATACGGCATTAAGATCTATGGCAATTATGAGCCGCAGCAGGACAGCGGCTTGGTTTGCATTGCTGCGATTTTGAAGGATGAAAACGGTAACGCATTTGCAATCATGACCGATTATTTTGACGCATCTGAGACGCAGTTTGTGCTCTCAAGTGACAGACTGCCTGAAGGACTGCGCGGCACGGATGTCTATGCGGAAGTCTATGCTTATCCCTATGCAGGCTGAGAGAAGAGATCAGCCGATCGCAGTGTTTGATTCCGGCTTGGGTGGTATCAGCGTGCTCAGAGCCTTGGTGCGATATATGCCTGCTGAACGGTTTTATTATTTCGGAGATTCTGCCAATGCGCCCTATGGCTCAAAGCCCTTTTCCCAAATTCGGCATTTGACCATACAGCATGCCAAACGCTTTTTTGAAGAAGGTGCTAAGGCACTCGTTGTTGCCTGTAATACGGCGACAAGTGTTGCCATTGATGAGCTCAGACAGCTTTATCCTGACAGGATCATTATTGGGATCGAGCCTGCAATTAAGCCTGCGATTGAGAATTTTCCGAAGGGGAAGATTGTTGTTATGGCAACACCGACCACACTGCGGGAACGGAAGTTTGAAGAGCTGGTGACGAATTATGCCAATCGCTGCGAGATCATCAAATGTCCATGTCCTGCGTTGGTGGAGCTTGTTGAGCGAGGAGAGCTTTGCGGAGAAACGGCAGAAAAAGCGGTTTTGGAGTATGTGGGAAGCTGTCTTGAACCGTTACCTGATGCGATCGTATTGGGCTGTACACACTTTCCGTTTTTGAAGAATGCGATTCGATGCGTGGTTGGCTCAACACCGAAGATTTTTGACGGTGCAGAAGGAACTGCGCTACAGACCCAGCGCAGATTGTCCGAGGCAGGACTTTTGCGTGAGGGCATCGGAGAGGTTCGCATCGAAAACAGCTTAAAAGATCCTGCAATTTTGAATTTGTCTGCAAAGCTCTTACAAATCACAATTTGAGGGAGGCGTTTGAAGTGAAAAATATCATCACAATCAGCCGAGAATTCGGCAGCGGAGGCAGAACGATCGGCAAGCTGGTTGCGCAAAAGCTGGGCTATGAATTTTACGACAGCGAGATTGTCAATCAGGTTGCGCAGCGCAGCGGATTCTCGCCCGAGTTCATACAGGAAAACGGCGAGTATGCCACGGCGAAAAGCAGCCTTTTGTATGCGCTTGCCACCGCAAACCAATATTCCCTCGGCGGAGTATCGACGTTGGATAAACTCTATTTGGAACAGACAAAGATCATCAAAGAAATTGCCGATCGCGGAAAATGCGTGATCGTCGGACGCTGTGCGGACTATGTTCTCAGGGAGAGAACGGATTGCCTGCATGTGTATATCTGCGCCGATGAGAAATACCGTGCCGAGCGGATCGTGCAAGTGTACGGCGAGAGCGACAAGAAGCCCGAAAAGCGCATTCATGAAAAGGATCAAAAGCGCAAGGTGTATTACAGGAACTACACAGGGCAGGCTTTGGGACAGCCGCTGAATTATGCGCTGAGCCTAAACAGCGGAATTTTGGGAGAAGAGCTCTGTGCAGAGCTGATCGTGCAGGCGGCAAAATGACATAAAATGACATGAGAAATCATCGCTCCTTTGCGTAAACTATGAAAAACGCAAAGGAGCGATTTTTATGACGGAACTGACACAAAAAAACTATCACGCCGAGGTGGAAAACAGCGGTATTCCGGTACTGATAGAATTTTCCGCCAACCCAACATTGCCTGCTGAGTTGACGGAAAAATATCAAGATCAATGCAAATTTTGTCGGGTCGATGTCTCTAAGCAGGCTCTGTTTGCGAAGAAATTCGAGCTTGTGCATCTGCCGACGAGCATTTTATTGCACGATGGGAAGATCGTGCAGCGCATCAGCGGAAAACGCTCCGATGCGCAGTGGAAAAAAATCTTAAATTTGGATTAATTCGTAATCATCGCTGCCCAAACCGATCTTCACACCGTGAGAAATCTGTGCACGCCAATCGGTGACCGTGTGCAGGGCATGGAAGAGATCCTTTTCGCCGTCTGCATATTCAAATTCCCCACTACGGGGCATTTTGTTGCAGGCATCTGCGCAGGCAAGATCGAGTGCCACGGGGTCGAATGAGGCGAACATGCCGATGTCGGGGATCACGGGAATATCGTTGACCCCGTAGCAATCACAAACCGGACTCACATCGCAGACAAGGCTGATATGGAAATGCGGTCTGCCATCTAAAATCGCCTTGGTGTATTCTGCCATTTTGCAATTTAAGATGGTGGTGCTTTCGTCGTTGGCAGCATCGATGGCATCGACAGGACAGGCACCGATGCAGCGTCCACAGCCGAGACATTTCTCTAAATCAATGCGCATTTTTCTGTTTGCCAAAACAGGGGCACCATGGGCGCAGGTTTTGGCGCAGGCACCGCAGCCGATGCACTTTTCGGTGTAGACAATGGGCTTGCCTGCTGAGTGCATCTCCATCTTGCCGGCTCTCGAGCCACCGCCCATGCCGATATTTTTGATCGCACCGCCGAAACCGGCAGCCTCATGCCCCTTAAAATGCGTCAAAGAGATCACGATGTCTGCATCCATGAGCGCCCGACCGATTTTGGCATTTTTGACATAATCGCCGTCTACGGGAACATCTACATCATCTGTGCCCTTCAAGCCGTCGGCAATCAGAAGATGACAGCCGAGGTTATAGGGATTAAAACCGTTTTGATAAGCGGATTCCAAATGATCGAGCGCATTTTTTCTTCCGCCGACATAAAGCGTGTTGCAGTCGGTCAAAAACGGCTTGCCGCCAAGCTGCTTGATCAAATCCACAACCGTGCGTGCATAGTTCGGGCGCAAATATGCCAAATTTCCCGGCTCGCCGAAATGCAGCTTTACTGCAACATATTTGTTCTCAAAATCGATCTGATCCATGCCTGCTGTCAGCATCAGGCGCATTAATTTTTGCTGTAAATTCTCCTGCAATGTCGTGCGGAAGGTGGTAAAATAAACTTTCGAACGTTCCATTCCATAACCTCCAAGCTTTTTTTCTATTATAATATAAAGCCTGATAAAAAGCAAGAATTTGCCCTCAAAAATGCTGTCAATTTGCCAAAGCTTACGCCCTGGACTTGTGCAATGAAATCTATTGCAATGCTAAAATGGTTATGCTATAATCATTTTGGAATTATTTGCAATTTCAATTGCGCTGACAAGAAAGGCAAATTCCGATTTATCGAGTAGGATGAATAAGTAAAGATGAATGATGAAGGAGTAGCAATCAATCGGCAAGTGCGTTTGAGTGTCATTCTGAGCGCAGCGAAGAATCTTGTTGGCAGTACGTCAATTTTACAATTTTGTTGCTCTCGCTAAGATTCTTCGGTCGCTACGCTCCCTCAGAATGACAAATACGGGAGCTCTATTATTTTTTCATCCTTCATCATTACTCTTTATTCTCAGCGATAAATCGGAATTTGCGAATTAAGCAGTCGATGGAATAGCTGCGATCAATGCAATTTTCTACATGGAAATACCGAGACATTTATTGCTTCGTTGTTTTATTTTTAGAAAAAATAAAAATTGAGAGGAGATCATTATGAAACCACATGGATGGAAAAAACTGACGGCAATGCTGCTGTGCTTTGCAGTTTTGCTGTCCCTGTTGCCAATAGGCACGCTTCAGGCAAGCGCCTATTCCGAAACGGATATCGCTTATCCCGTCGAGGGCGGCAATATCTATTTCGGCAAAGACCTCGGCATAATTACAGGCGCTGACGAAACCATAACAAGTGCCGATATCCCTGCCGAAATCGACGGTGTCGCCGTCACGCGCATCGGCGATAATGCGTTCTATGGCTGCGACAGCCTGACGAGCGTGACGATTCCCGACAGCGTGACGACCATCGGCGGTTATGCGTTCTCTTTCTGTGCCAGCCTGACGAGCGTGACGATCGGCGACATCGTGACGATCGGCGGCAGCGTGACGACCATCGGCGAATATGCGTTCGAATACTGCGACAGCCTGACGAGCGTGACGATCGGCGACAGCGTGACGACTATCGGCTATGGTGCGTTCTATTCCTGCGACAGCCTGACAAGCGTGACGATTCCCGACAGCGTAACGACCATCGGCGAATATGCGTTCGAATACTGCGACAGCCTGACGAGCGTGACGATCGGCGACAGCGTAACGACCATCGGCTATTCTGCTTTCCAGGGTACTGCTTATTATAGAGATGAAAGAAATTGGGAAAACGATGTTCTGTATGTTGGGAAGCATTTGATCGAAGCAAGATATAGTATATCAGGCGAATATATTGTTCGAAATAATACACTAACAATTGCTGACCGTGCGTTCTATTCCTGCGACAGCTTGACGAGCGTAATAATTCCCGACAGCGTGACGAGTATCGGCTATGGTGCGTTCTCTTACTGCGACAGCCTGACCGGTATTTGGGTTGATGAGAGCAATCAATATTACAGCTCCGATGAATATGGCATTCTGTTTAATAAAAGCAAAACCGAATTGATCCAATGTCCCGATTCTTATTCCGGCGAGTATACGATCCCCGATAGCGTGACGAGCATCGGCGATAGGGCGTTCTTTTCCTGCGTCAGCCTAACGAGCGTGACGATCGGCGACAGCGTGACGAGCATCGGCGATTGGGCGTTTGAATACTGCACCAGCCTGATGAGCGTGACGATCGGCGACAGCGTGACGAGCATCGGCGATTATGCGTTC
>SVKY01000065.1 GCA_015068235.1 Oscillospiraceae bacterium | reverse complement strand
ACGATGAAACCGTTTTATTAAGAATTAGTATAAAGTAAGAATCGCAAAAACACGTCTCATACCAATCACAAATGCGCATATTGCCAATTAAAATGCTTTTGAGCATTTTAATTGGTGATTGGTATAAACTGATGCGAGACGATCAGCAAAGTCTTACCTGTGATGGACAATATCACATTTCATTTTCTTTTTCAACAGAAAATGGGAGGCTCACACCTCCCATTTGATCATATTTTGCTCGTGATCCAATAAATCAGTCCATAGATCACGCTTGCCGACACGCCGTAAACAATGACCGGACCTGCGATGGTGAACATTTTTGCGCATGTGCCCAAGATCACACCCTCGGTCTGAAATTCCACCGCAGGCGCAACGACCGAGTTGGCAAAGCCTGTGATCGGAACCAGCGTACCTGCCCCTGCAACCTTTGCAATATCATCATAAACGGCAAGACCGGTTAAAATTGCCGAAAGCAGCACCAGGCAGATGCTTACGAAGCTTGAAGCCACGGTTTTCTCCAACTCCATGGACTCAAAAAGTGTCATTAAGCCCTGACCAATCAGGCAAATCGTGCCACCGATCCAAAAGGCATTGAGGCAATTGATCAAGCTTTTTGTTTTTGGCGCAATGGAATCCACATAGGCGCTGTATTCGCTGTTCGTCATTTGCATATTCATTCCTCCCCTGCGTAGTTTTTCTCGAAAAAAAAGAAATATTCCGCATATTTTTCTTTTTGATGCACAAACTATGTTCGGACACGGTGAGAATCTGTCGATCATTGCGTACGAAATGAACTTCAAACGGCCAATTTGAAAGGTGCAGAATCCATATCGTGTCAAGTGTGCCGCATAGGGCGATGGACGGCACGAACCGTATACGGAAAAAGGACAGACGATGTGTTTCGCCTGTCCTACATATTTTTTTTGCCCAAAAGCGCTCTTGCTGTCTTCGCATTGCTGTGCACCTCTTTTTGAAGCGCTTCTTTGGTGTCAAACTTACGTTCTTCGCGAAGATACGCATGGAGTGCAAGGGTAATATGTTTTCCGTATAGATCGCCCGAAAAATCCAATAGCCACGGCTCGATCGTCACTGTCTGTCCCTGAAAGGTCGGGCAGTTACCGATATTGACCACCGACACATAGCATTCTGCGTCAAAAAATGTCTCTGCCGCATAAACACCGTTTTTCGGCACGATCACATCGTTGCTGAGCTGTAAATTCGCCGTCGGGATACCTAACGTCCGACCGACCTTTTTGCCGCCGACAACTTCTCCGCTCAGCAGATGCGGATGTCCCAAAAAACGCTCTGCCGCAGATACCTCACCTTGCAAAAGAAGCGTGCGAATATACGTCGAGGAGATCGGCACGCCGTCCAAGCAGACCTGTTCGATCCTATCAAAGCCAATCTGATTCTGGCGGCAAAAATCTGCCATTTTTTCGGCATTTCCCTCGCCCTTTGCCCCGAAACGATAGTCATGTCCGCAGACGATATGCTTCGCTTGAAACTCTTGCATCAGCATCTGTGCAAAAGGCTCCCATGGCATCGTGCTCAGGCTCTCATCAAACGGCAGTACATAGACCTCATCTACCGAATAAAGCAATTTCATCAAATGCACACGCTCGCTCACCGTATTCAAAAGCGGTGTTTTCCTGCCACTTAAAAACGAAGCAGGATGCCGGTCGAAGGTAATCGCCGCTGCACAAAGCTGATTTTCGTCGGCAAGCGTGCGTGCTTTTTGCAAAAGTGCACCATGACCCACATGCACACCGTCAAAGAAGCCCAATGCCAAAACACATGGTTTCATAATCTATACTCCAAAAAAACTCTTGATCGTGGAAAACTTTCCCTCTTTCACCTGAGCAAGCGCCAAAAATTCTCCATTCTCGGAATAAATGCGAAACGTTCCTTCCCTCCCTCGATAAGTAAAGGAAGCGCCGTTTCTGATGCACTTTTCCTGCGCAGGTGTCATGGAAAGTGCAGAATATTTTTCAAACAAACTGTCTACAGGAAGTAAGCGTTCACAGCGGTTTTCGTCCGCAATGAGCTCTTCGATCGTCACGCTTTTGTCCAAATCGTAAACACCCGCTGCTGTTCGCACGAGGCTTGCCATACAGCCTCCGCAGCCGAGCGCAATGCCGATATCGTGACAGAGGGTACGAATGTAAGTGCCCTTCGAGCAGTGAATGAACAATCTCCAATCATTGCCCTCCAAATGCTCAGCCTTTAGCGAAAAAATCTCGATTCTTCGGGGCTTTCGTTCAACCTCTTTTCCGGCTCGTGCAAGCTCGTAGAGCTTTTTTCCTCCGATTTTGATGGCGGAATACATCGGTGGAATCTGCTCGATCTGTCCGACAAATTTCTCCAGAGCCCGTTTTATTTCTTCCTCGGAAACACTGACTTGACGATTTTCAAAAACATTGCCTGTCGTATCCTGCGTATCGGTGATCAGTCCTAAACGCAAGGTTGCGACATATTTTTTATCTGCATGCTCAAAAAATTCGACGGCTCTGGTCGCTCGTCCGAAAAACACCGGCAAAACGCCCGTTGCCATCGGATCGAGCGTGCCGCCGTGTCCGACACGCTTTTCATGGAACACACCTCGAAGCTTGCTCACCACATCCTGCGAGGTCCAATCCTGCGGTTTGTTGACGATCAGAATTCCGTTTGCCATCAAAGCTTCACTCCCGATTCCGAAATTGCCGCAAGGATCGCCGCTTTTGCATCCAGGAGGCTACCATGTATCGTCGCTCCTGCAGCCGCCTTGTGTCCGCCGCCGCCCAAACAGGCGCAGAGCATCGACGCATCATACGCAGGCGATGTCCTGACTGAAAGCTTTGCATCGTCTCTCTCCTGTCGGATCATTGCAGCGATCTGCACACCCTCGATCTCACGAGCAAAGCCGGAAATATCGTCAATATCGTCCTCAGTGATGCCGAGTTCCTCACGAACTTCATTCGTAAGCAGACTGACAGCAACCATGCCACCGGCATAAAACTCTGTGGTCTGCGCAAGATAGGCATCTAACTTCAAACGCGCCAAGCGTTTGGTCAAAAACATGACCTGATTGATCGCAAAGGTATCTGCGCCACAATCGATACAAAATGCAGCCGCTCTGAGTGTGTTTGCCGTCACGTTGCTGAACCGGAAGCAACCTGTATCTGTCGAAATAGCAAGATAAAGCGCCTCCGCCATTTCTTTATCGATCTGCACATCCATGCACTGCAATAGCTCTAAAACGATCTCGCCGCAGGCTGCCGCCGACGCATCCACATAGCCCTTTTCGCCAAAGTCCATGTTTCTGCCGTGATGGTCAATACGAACATTCACGGCGCAATCCGCCGCATTATAAGGAAGCAAGCCTTCTGTTGCGATATCTACCGCAATATATAGCACATTTTTATTAGGATCAGTCACCGTCAGCTCTTGCAAAAAAGGGCGGAATTTGGGCGTGAACTGCGGATTTTCCAAGATCCACGCCGTTTTTCCAACCGAGCGCAGACCTCGGCAAAGTGCCGCTGCACAACCGATGGTATCACCATCAGGTCGGCGGTGAGTCAAAATGCAATAATTGTCATTATCCAGCAAGAATGCTGCAATTTTACTCAGAGTTAGTTCCTTCATCTTCGTTGTCCTCCGGAATATCCAATTTTGAGAGGATCTCAAGAATATGCGCACCGTGGGTGATGGAATCATCCGCCTGCCACTGAAGCTCCGGCGTATAGCGAAGCTGCAAGGCTCTTCCAAGCTCTCTGCGCAAATAGCCTGCCGAGGACTTTAAGCCTGCCAGAGCTTCCTTGGTATACTCCTTGTCCAAAAGTGACACATAGACCTTCGCATAACGCAGGTCGGGCGTCGTTTCCACACGGGTGATAGAAAGTAAAGTCTTATGCAATCTGGGGTCCTTCATCTCACGCAAAAGATCAGATAGCTCACGCTGGATCTCTTCATTGATGCGCCCCAAGCGATTTGAAGCCATAATTTGGTTCCTCCTTTTGAAAAAACGGGAGGGGCAAAGCCGCTCCCGTTTACAATTTCAATACAATCTTTTTATCGAGGAATTTCCTCCATAACGAAGCACTCGAAAATATCGCCTTCCTTGATGTCATTGAACTTCTCAATGGACATGCCGCACTCGTAGTTGCTTGCGACCTCTTTGACAGAATCCTTGAATCTCTGCAGAGAACCGAGGTTGCCTTCATAGATAACGATATTGTCACGAAGCACACGAACCTGTGCATCACGAGTGATCTTGCCATCCTTGACATAGCAGCCTGCGATCGTGCCGATGGCGGAGACCTTGTAGGTCTGACGAACCTCAGCATGACCGATGATGGCTTCACGATACTTCGGCGCAAGCATACCCTTCATAGCTGCCTCGATCTCCTCGATGGCATCATAAATGACACGATACATACGCATATCAATATTGGAACGAGCCGCAGATGCCGCTGCCGCCTGATCAGGACGGACGTTGAAGCCGATGACAATGGCGTTGGAAGTCGAAGCCAACAGAATATCGGATTCGTTGATCGCACCGACCGCTGCATGAATGACACGGACACGGACTTCTTCATTCGCAAGCTTTTCAAGGCTTGCCTTCACAGCCTCAGCAGAACCCTGCACGTCAGCTTTGACAATCAGCTTGAGTTCCTTCATCTCGCCCTCCTGCATCTTTGCAAAGAGGTTATCCAAGGTGACCTTGCTCGACATTGCAGCTGCCGCATCCTTCTCAGCCTGCTTGCGCTGCTCCACGAGTTGACGAGCCATACGTTCATCAGCAACTGCGTTAAATTCATCACCGGGAGACGGTGTTTCCGCAAGACCTGTGATCTCAACGGGGATAGAGGGGCCTGCTTCCTGAATCGTTCTACCCTTGTCGTCCATCATCACACGCACATGGCCTACGGCTGTGCCGGCAATGATCAGATCGCCCTTATGCAGTGTGCCGTTTTGCACCAGAAGCGTTGCAATGGGTCCGCGAGTCTTATCCAATCTTGCCTCAATAACCGTACCCTTCGCAGCACGGTTGGGGTTCGCCTTGAGTTCCTGCATCTCGGCGGTCAAAATGACCATCTCCAGCAGGTTATCGATGCCCATACCCGTCTTAGCGGAGATCGGGCAGATGATGGTATCGCCGCCCCATTCCTCGGGAACAAGCTCATACTCTGTCAGCTGCTGCATGATGCGGTCGGGGCTTGCACCGTGCTTATCCATCTTGTTGACCGCAACAATGATCGGAATGTTCGCAGCCTTGGCATGGTTGATCGCCTCGACCGTCTGCGGCATGATGCCGTCATCGGCTGCTACGACCAAGATCGCAATATCTGTACACATTGCGCCACGGGCACGCATGGAGGTAAAAGCAGCATGGCCCGGCGTATCCAAGAACGTCATGGGGCTGCCGTTAATCTGAACGGTGTAAGCACCGATATGCTGCGTGATGCCGCCTGCCTCACCGGAGGCAACATTCGTCTTACGTACAGCATCTAAGAGGCTCGTCTTACCGTGATCAACGTGACCCATAACGACAACAACAGGGCTTCTGCCGATGAGCTCATCAGCGGTATCCTCATGGTCATCGATCAAGCGCTCTTCGATCGTCACAACGATCTCACGTTCCACTCGGCAGCCGAGCTCGGTTGCAACAAATTCCGCCGTATCGAAATCGATGGTCTGATTGATCGCAGCCATCACGCCGTTCTTGATCAGAACCTTAATCAGCTCGGTCGCTGTCTTCTTCATACGAGATGCCAGCTCCCCGACGGTGATCTCATCGGGAATCTTGACCGTAAGCGGTGTCTTCTTGATGATCTCAAGCTGCAAGCGGCGCATCTTATCCTGCTCTTCATTACGACGCTTATTGCCAAGTGCCTTCTTATCTTTTGCTTTATTCTTATTTTTATTGCCGATTTTTTGCTTGCCGCCCGAGAAATTCTGCGCACGCTCGGAAATCAGCGCATCGACTCGGTCATCAAAACGATCTGCATTGACCGTGACCGCCTTGGTATCAACCACACGGCGCTCACGCTTTCTCGGCTCTTCCTTCGGCTTCTCGGGCTTGGGTGCAGGTGCATTCTCCTTCTTCGGCTCTTCCTTGGGCTTTTCTGCCTTCGGTTCTTCCTTCTTGGGTGCAGGTGCGACCGCAAAGACCTGAGCGATCGACTCGATCTGATGGTTCAACGTAATATATTCAAACACCACATTGAGCTGTTCATCGGTCAAAACCTGCGTATTGCTCTTCGGCTTCTCAAAATATTTCCCAATGATCTCAGCGATCTCCTTCGGCTGCATACCGAAATCCGCTGCGACCTCCTTGACACGATACTTCACTAAACTCATAATGCCACCTCCGTGTTACTTCTTTCCAAATCGGACATTCCTGCGATGTGCCTTCTCCTCTGCTCGACGCTGTTCGACACGCTTAACTCGTGTGTCCAACTCCTGCAAAAGCTCTGCATATTTCTCAGGCTCACCAAGGGTTTTCACAAACGCCTGTGCCAAACGCACATCCGTGATTGCCGCTATTGCGCAGCTCGTTGTCCCAAGCGCATCTCCAAGCTTGTCCTTAGTATAAGGCACAGTGATCAACGGCTGTGCCGTCCCTGCCACAAAGCTCTTGGCTCTGCGGACGGTATGCCCACCGGCATCCGATGCCAAAATCACCAAGCGTGCTCGGTTCGCTCTCGCTTGCGCTCCCACCTGTTCCTCGCCTAAGACGATGTTGCCTCCCTTTCGGGAGATCGACAGCAACCCGAGACTTCTATTTTGTTCCATCAGCTCTGCGCCTCCATTTCTGCCGTCAGGCGATCATAAATTTCCTGTGGGATTTCTATTTCAAAGGCTCGGGAAATCGCCTTCGCCTTAATGGCACGCTTTAAGCACTGCAAATCATGGCATACATAAGCACCTCTGCCAGATGCTTTTCCTTTTGTATCGATGCTAATGCTTCCCTCGGGGCTACGTACCACTCGGATCAGCTCACGCTTGGGTTTCATCTCTCTGCAGCCCAAGCACTGACGCATCGGTATTTTCTTCTGCACGGCAATTCCCTCCTTTTTGATCTAAATGATTATTCTTCCGTTACGGACTCTGCCTGAGAAGTAGGCTTGATGTCGATCTTGCAGCCGGTCAAACGAGCTGCCAAACGAGCATTTTGTCCCTCCTTGCCGATGGCAAGAGATAGCTGGTCATCAGGAACAATCACACGGCATGCCTTTGCGCCTGCGATCTGCGTTACGGACACGACATCCGCCGGAGACAGCGCCGAGGCGACAAATGCGCAAATATCCTCAGACCAAACGACAATATCCATCTTCTCACCCTGCAGCTCATCAACAACTGCTGCAACACGAGCACCCTTTGCGCCAACACAAGCGCCGACAGGATCGATGTTCTCCTCGGTGGCATACACTGCGATCTTGGTACGAGAACCGGGCTCACGGGCAATGGAACGAATCTCGACCTCGCCGGAATCGATCTCGGGAACCTCTAACTCAAACAGGCGCTTGACCAGTGCCGGATGTGTTCTGGAAACCAACACCTGCGGCCCACGGTTGTTGCGGCGAACCTCCACGACATAAACACGGATCATGTCGCCCTCGACGAATTTCTCGCCTGCAACCTGCTCGCCAACTGCCAAAAGTGCATCGGTCTTATCGCTGCCCTGGCCGATTCGAATGGTCATATCGCCAGAGTTATCGATACGAAGAACGGTACCTGTCAGGATCTCATGCTCCTTCGACGAAAAGTTTTCAAACACCATTCCACGCTCAGCCTCACGGATACCCTGAATGATGACCTGCTTTGCAGTCTGCGCAGCGATGCGTCCAAAATTCTGCGTTTTGATCTCCACGTTGATCAAATCGCCGAGCTGCGCCTTCTTATCGATCTTCTTCGCAGCATCGAGCGTGATCTCGGTCGCAGGAGAGATGACCTCGTCTACGATCTCTTTTTGTGCATACATGCACATCTTATTCTCGGTCAGCTCAACATAGACATTGTCTGTATAGCCGTCCTTGTCCTTTTTGTATGCCGCAAGCAAAGCCTGCGTGATCCTCTCGATCATGTAGGAAGCAGGAATGCCACGTTCCTTCTCGAACTGGCGCAGTGCCGCAAAAATCTCAGCATTAGCGTTCATGTTATTTCTCCTTAATATATATCCTTAAAATTCCACGCGCAGACGCACCAAGGCAATCTCCGCTTTTTCAAATGTCATTTCTTCATTGCCGACAACAGCCGTCACATTGCCATCGTCATAGCTCTTGAGCACAGCGGCAAATTCCTTGCAGCCATTCTTCGGGCGATAGAGTTTGATCATGATCTTCTCGCCGATATAGCGTTCAAAATCACTCGGCCGCTTCAAAACACGCTCCAAACCTGCAGAGCAGACCTCAAAGCGATAGCTCTCGGGAATCGGATCCTTTTCATCCAGCACAGGATCCACCGCTCTGGAAACCGCCTCGCAATCATCGATGTCTACGCCGCCGAACTTGTCAATGTACAATCGCAGGAACCAGTCTCCACCTTCTCGCACATATTCAACATCCCACAGCGTGCAGCCACAGGCTTCCACCAACGGCTCAGAAAACTGCCAAACCTGTTCCGTAATTTTCATATTGCCTCCATTTTTTCAAGAAGAAAAGAGAGGGAAAAACCCTCTCTTTAGTAAAGTTTACTATAGATTGTCCTTATTATAGCATCATTATCCCCGAATTGCAAGCACTTTTTGTCACTTTTTCCTCTTTTTCGTAGATAATTTCAAAAAATTTTTTCTGCCCACTGTCTTTTTGCTTTTGAATGTGTTATAATACAAAAAATGTAACTTTTCAGGAGGTTCCGTACATGCAAATTTCAAATCGCATTCGCTACCTGCTTCCTTCCGCAGTTGGGCTGTTTTCCTTCAGCGGTTTGCTCCTGCGCTATTTCCAACGCAAAAATGAGCTTCTCCCCGATGGCTCCTTGACAGAAGGCGCTTTCTTGCACACCATTGTGCTGATCCTGTCGGTATGCGTGGTGATCGGAAGTGCTGCCTTGCTTTGGAAACTCGCACCTCGCACCTCATGGTCACAGCTTGCCAATCGCAAAGGACTTCCCCTGATTCAGCTTTTTGCCGCCGCTTTTTTGCTTTTGGGCAATCTGCTACTTCTGCTCCGTGGCGCCGCTCCGACCACGCCCTATACAACCTCCGCCCCCGAGCTTTCCGATTTTTTGAATAACCTTTTGCCGCCTCTCGGCATTGTTGCCGCCGTGTGCATGGCGCTGTTCTCCTATAAATGCTTTGTCGGTCAAAAGCCATCCGCCCTCTTCTATATGTTTGTCAGCCTGTACCTGGTCGTACGTCTGATCGTCCGCTTCCAGGCTTGGAATACGGATCCGTCCATCCACGATTACTGCTATGCCCTGCTGGCAAATATCAGCGCCATGCTTGCCACCTTCCATATGGCAGGCTTCAGCTTCGACAAGGGCAAACGCCGTATGACTCTGTTTTGGCTGGTCTGCACCGCTTTCTTCAGCATGATCACACTCGCAGATGCTCTGCATGACGGTGATTTCGGTGAGTTCTTTATTCACCTGTCCATGAGCCTGATGGTGGTGTTCAACCTCGATCAGCTTTTGTACGAAAAAGAATAAGTTTTTTATCTATGGCACATACTACCCATGGTATGTGCCATATTTTTTGAAAAAAACAAAAAAAGTACTTGACAAATGTCTTTCTATCATATATAATCAGCATGCTGTTTTGATGCGGCGACAAACGGCGGCATAGCTCAGTTGGTAGAGCATTCGGTTCATACCCGGAGTGTCATCTGTTCGAGTCAGATTGCCGCTACCAGGCCCGTTGGTCAAGTGGTTAAGACACCGCCC
>SVKY01000010.1 GCA_015068235.1 Oscillospiraceae bacterium | reverse complement strand
AAGCCCGTGCCAGTGAAGGTAAAGGAGGCTTCTGTGTAGGTCGTGGAGTTTGCATAGTCGATGACAATGTTTCCGTTGCTGTCCTTCGCCATTTTTGCGACACCTGTGCCTTCAACATACAGACTGCCGCCGTTAGAGAGCTTTGTGTCATTCTCATAAGCGCTGTCGTAGCCGTAGACAATCTCTGCCTGTTCCGTCTTTTTATCATCATTTGCGGCATTGGTGCCATCGTTGATTGTCTGCCATGCCTGATTATACTTTGCACGGACTGCATCAAAGTTTGCCTCGCTTCCGACGTAGATATAGTCGATGGTAACCGCACCTCCGGAAACGCTACGGATATTCTTGAAACGGAATTCGACGGTTTTCATCATTTCTGTTCCTACAAAATTGTAGTCAGAAAGTTTGAATGTACAGGTTTGATATTCATTTTCTAAGCAAGTATAGGTTTGGTATATTTTGTCAACGAATCCCTTTGTCCCTGCTGCATCCACATAATGCATGAGCAAATACAACACAGGAGTTGACACTTGCGTACATCCATTGAGCTTGAAGCGAACCTTTACCACGGTATCTTCGCTCAGCGGATAGCTTAGCGGAGCAAGTTCCGGATAGCCACCCCATGGATACGAACCGGATGTTTTTGTCGTTCCGAAATACGGACCGTAGTTCGAAGCCGAATCGGAACCGCTAACAACCGGAATAGACACAGTTCCCTCTGCGTGATTCAATCTGTAGGCGTTATTGCTCGTGCTTACACTGGTAGCCCAGTTGGAAACATCGAAATTGAAGCCGCCGTAGACGGGATTCTCATAACGCTTTTTATCAAGTTCGGAGTTCTTAAAGTCGAAGTAGAGGAAGTCAGAATCGGAAACGGTAGCCTCGGGAGCATTCTCAGGAGCGCCAATGTAGACATAATCGATTTCAAAGTTTCCATCTTTGATGTATGTCCAAATGGGATCGATTCGAATCCGCCAAATCATCTTTCCGACAGCACTGTATCTTGGCTTCAATACGACAGACTGATACTCTCCATTCGGCACAAAAGATGATGCATCAGCGGCATAAGGCTCGCTGTAACCGCTTTCGCCTTCAACACCCAGGAACGCTTGCAGACCTGTGCCCGTCCCGGCATCGACCTTGATGCGGACGATGACAACATCGTTTTCTTTGAGAACATAATTGAAGTGATTGCCATTCGTGCTCATGCCAATATGTGGATCTTTCCCGGTTATATTTCCGCTTAAAACACCGGCCGTTTTATCCGTTGTTACGGAAGAACTCCATATTGCTTCCCATTCGCTTGAATCCGCAGAGTCAAAGTCGAGCAGCACACAGTCGCTCTTCGTTTCGAACACATCGTATGCAAAGTCCGTTTCGTAATACATGATGGTTGCAGGTACGACATTAACGGGGACAGCTCGGAAATATTCCGCTCCATCCTCAGCAGTGATTTTGACCTTGCAATTCAGATGAATGACATTAGAAATGATGTTTTCAGGCACAAAGCGCAGGGATTCTGCTTTCCCATCTCCGTCGGTATCCACAAGCGTTGCTTTACCGAGACTTTCGTCAGACTCATCTGCATAAGTAAGCTCAAGTAGCTCCAAATCGCTCATCAGCTCTGCGGAGACATCGGTAATCGTCAGCTTGTTCAGCAGATTGATTTCTACCGTTCTTGCATAGCTGAGCGCAATATCCTGTGCTTCAGCGTTTGTGTCGCATCCGCAGCCGTCACACTTGCCGTCGCCGTTGCTGTCTGTGTGCAGGAGCTTCGCAATCGACTCCGTGTAGGTGTGTGAGGAGTCGTTTTGACAGGTAAAGGTCTTGATGCCTTCTGCGGTGCAGGTCGGCTCTTTTGTCACCACGCCAATATAGTTGTGACCCAACGCATCCTTGTAGCTGTCCACATACGAAGCATCACAACGGGAGCAATCATGGGTCGTGTAACCCTGAGCCTCACAAGTCGGAGCGGTGACGGTTGCCACGTAATCATGGTTTAATGCCGCCTTTTCATCGCCGACATAGCTATGACCGCAGGCCGAACAGGTATAGGTGGTGTAACCCTTGGCCGTACAGGTCGGTGCCGTGACAACAGCATCGTAGCTATGGCCGGGTGCGGTAATTACAAAGTAAGATGCCTCCTTCTGATTCTGCCCTGCACTGTCTGTAAACAGCTTCGAGCAGACGGAGCACTTATAATGTGCCGCCATACCGTTTTCCGTACAGGTTGCATCCACCTTCTTCTGATATACAGGCTTATGACCCGTAGCAGAAACCGTTTCCGTCTTTGTGTGTTCATTGTTATGCTCGCACTTGTAGGTCTTAATGCCCGTGCTCGTACACCCCGGTTGTGTCGTAACCGTGCCGCTATCCCACTTATGGGCAGTAGAATCAATTGCAATTGTCTCCGTCTTTGTGTGACCGCTCTGTGCAGAAGTACAACCGCTGCGAGTACAAGTGTAAGTTTTCACGCCTTGTGTCATACAGGTCGGCTGCGTGGTAATTTCACCGTTGTTATAAGTATGTCCCTTTGCATCGACATAACTATATTTATAAACATACTTACACACAGAACAGGTCTTATAAGTATACCCCTTCTCCGTACAGGTCGGTTCTACAACGGTCGCAGAACCGTAGGTATGTCCTGCTGCTACATAGTCATCCTTGTATGTGTCAGAACAGCGTGAGCAGGTATAGGTTGTGTAGCCTTGTGCCGTACAAGTCGGTTTTATCACCGTTGCTCTGTAATCGTGTCCCTGTGCCGCCACAGTGTTCTGCGCAACAAGAACCGTGTTACAAACCGAGCAATGAGAACCTTTGGTCAAGCCGGGTTCGGTACAGGTTGCAGCAACCGCTTCGTCGATGACCTCGGTGTGCTTCGGATCGACATAGTCACGCTTTTCGGTTGCAGTACAACCCGAGCATTGGTAGACCGTGTAGCCCTGTGTCCACGTTTTGCAGTTCGGCGCAACCGTATTCTTCTTGACTGTGTAGCTGTGCGCCAACATTGCGGTGTAGGTGTCCTTATAGCTGTAGCCGCACCCTGAACGTTGGCAAGTATGGGTCGTGTAACCCTGTGCCGTACAGGTCGGTGCCGTGACAACACTCTTATAGCTGTGCTGCAAAGCCGATGTCGTAACATTGAAACTGAAAGTGCCATAAGTGGTCGTCTTCCATGTGTACTTATCGATACCTGTTGCCGTACAAGTTGCCGGAGTGGTTGTGGTCTTCGTGTAGTTCGTCGTATCCAACTTCGGCAGTTCAACCGTTGTCGTATGGGAACTGTTACGAGAACAAGTGCCCGTCAAAGTACCCGTTGCTGTTAGGCTCGGATTCTTTGTCGCCTTGTAACTATAGTTATGTCCCAATGCATCGACATAAGTATCTACATAACTATGACCGCAGCCCGAACGCTGACAGGTATGGGTCGTGTAACCCTTGTCCGTACAAGTTGGTGCCGTGACAACACTCTTATAGCTGTGCTGCAAAGCCGATGTCGTAACATTGAAACTGAAAGTGCCATAAGTGGTCGTCTTCCATGTGTACTTATCGATACCTGTTGCCGTACAAGTTGCCGGAGTGGTTGTGGTCTTCGTGTAGTTCGTCGTATCCAACTTCGGCAGTTCAACCGTTGTCGTATGGGAACTGTTACGAGAACAAGTGCCCGTCAAAGTACCCGTTGCTGTTAGGCTCGGATTCTTTGTCGCCTTGTAACTATAGTTATGTCCCAATGCATCGACATAAGTATCTACATAACTATGACCGCAGCCCGAACGCTGACAGGTATGGGTCGTGTAACCCTTGTCCGTACAAGTCGGTGCCGTGACAACACTCTTATAGCTGTGCTGCAAAGCCGATGTCGTAACATTGAAACTGAAAGTGCCATAAGTGGTCGTCTTCCATGTGTACTTATCGATACCCGTTGCGGTACAGGTTGCCGGTGTCGTGGTAGTGATCGTGTAATCGTTGGCGGTCAGCTTCGGCAGGGTGACCGTCGTGGTCTTGCCGCAAGAGCAGTAGCCTGTTAATACACCTGTTGCCGAAGTCGTGGGATTCGTAGTTGCTTTGTAATTGGCATAAGTATGAGACAGCATGCCAACCGTTTCCGTCTTCTTCTGATTACAGACGGAGCAGGTGTAAGTCTTAGTGCCCGTGGCCGTACAGGTCGGTTGCGGATTGATCACACCCGAATCCCAACTGTGTGCCTGTGTCTCGCTGTAACTACAACCACTGCGTTTACAGGTCTTTCTGTGGTTATCTGCATTGCCGTAATTCGTCCAACCTGTCAAATCGTGTCCCAATGCCGCTACGTTTTCTTTCTTCGTTGCTTTACAGACAGTACAAGTAAAGGTCTTCTCGCCGGCTGCGGTACAAGTCGGGTCAGTTGTGACCGAACCACTGTTCCAACTATGTCCTGTTGCATCGATATAAGTATCCTTATAGCTGTCATTACACTTTGAGCAGGTATGGGTCGTGTAGCCCTGCGCCGTACAGGTCGGGGCGGTTACCTTGGTTGTATAGCTGTGGCCTGTTGCAGATGTCGTGACATCGAAGCTGAATGAACCATAGGTTGTAACCTTCCATGTGTACTTATCGACACCCGATGTGGTACATGTTGCCGGCGTCGTGGTAGTAATCGTGTAATCGGCAGCGGTCAGCTTCGGCAGAGTGAGAACATCCGTCGCAGAGCAACGAGAGCAGGTGCCCGTCAATGTGCCCGTTGCGGAGGTGGTCGGTGTCTTGGTGACAGTATAATTGGTATAGTTATGACCCAGTGCTGTGGTATAGGTATCCTTGTAGCTGTCACCGCAACGGGAGCACGTGTGAGTCGTATAACCCTGCGCCGTACAGGTCGGTGCAATTACCACGGATTGCGTATACTCATGGAAACAAAGCTTTCCGCTCTGCCATGCCAAAACTGGGTAGCCTCGATTGACAGATTTCTTGTCATCATCAAATGCATCTCCAAGAACAGGCGCATAGGTTTTCATGGTTGCATGGGAAATCTGCGCCGCACCGGTAAGCACTACACTTCCGTATTCTCTTAAAAGATCGTAAGTTCCTGCACTGTAACAATTCTTGATATTATTGTTATTGGTTGCATTGGGATGCAGAGAATTTATGATGCCGTAACGATTGCCTACATTATAGGAATTTTCAATCGTAAAGTTGTTCGCACTGCTGGTCAGAAAACCGATGAGGCCACCGGTGGCGCTTGTTGCGCTTCTTTCACAGACACGCCCGGTATTATAGCAATTTTCCACCTTGCAGTTGCCGGCACTTACAACACCTGTAATTCCTCCGGCGTTGGTATCTGCGTAAACAAACGCCTTGTTGTAGCAGCTGCTGATTGACGAACTTGAGTATATAAAGCCCGCAATGCCACCGGAATTGTTCTTCGCCAAAACAAAGCCGCTTTCAACACCTAAATTCTTTATTTTCGCCCCTTTTACCCTTCCGAAGAGACCAGCTTCGCCATATTCCCACTGAACAGCTCGTAAATTTCTGATCACATAACCTCTTCCATCAAACGTTCCTTGGAAGGTTTCACTTTCGCCTGAACCGCCGATGGGCAGGAAGTCTTTGTTTTCCAAATCAAGATCAGCATTTAGGACAATAGATTTTCCATAGAATGTCGTTCCTTTTCGGACCATATAGGAAAGCAATCTTAAATCTTGAACTGTGTTGATTTGATAAACACCGTTTACCTGCTGGAGTGTGGTGGAATACGAGCCGTTTTCCCATGCAAGGACAGGCAACATCTCGTTCTTTACGAAATAGTCTTCTTTGTAGGATTCTCCCAAAGTGCTTACCATACCGCGAAGCTCTGCAAGCGTCTTTTGTGCGGAAGTTTGAATGCTTAGGGAGCTTTGTGTCCCTACGAGAGGCACAGAGTTGATAGTATAGCAGTTTTGCATGGTATTTCCCGATGCAGAAGCATTGACGACACCAACGATACCGTTGCTGCCCACACCCGTGTTGTAGCAGTTGAGGATTTGGGATGATTTCGCTCCGCCGGCAAAGAAGCCGACAATGCCACCTGCTGAGCCTTTCGAAGAAACGCTGCCGGTGTTATAGCAATTTTGAACTTTGCTGCCACTGTTGTTGAACATGCCGCTAATACCGCCAACTGCATCCGTGCCGCTGACATTGGCTTTGTTATAGCATTGATTGACGGTAGCTCCGGAGAGGATGCAGCCTGCGATACCCGCAGCTTTCGCACCGCCGAAAATCACACCGCTTTCGATTCCTACATTGCTGACACTTCCGTTCGAATATAAAAATCCAAATAAGCCCACAAAGCTATTTCCCGTAGTAATGCTTAAGCCGGAGATCGTATGACCGCCACCATCAAAAGTTCCCTGGAAACGGGTGTAGGGCGCACTTTCGACAGGCACATTACCTCCGATGGGGGCCCATTCCTTATAGTTTAGGTCAATGTCAGCCAAGAGTTTTATTGTTTTGCCGGAGAAAGTGTTTTTGCCTTCGTTGACCATATAAGCCAATTTGCGAAGGTCTTGCTCCGTGGAAATGTTGTAAACATTATTGACCGGAGTAAGATTCGAGAGATTGTCGGAACCGTAAACAAACGCATTCAGAATCGGATATCCCCCGTTTTGAGGAATGGTAAAATCCCTGTGGAATTGAGTACCGGGAATGTCGTCGCTTGCCTTTAGAGTTGCTGAAGTCAGGGTTTGACAGTTGGTTTGGGTGGTACTCGATGCAGAGCCAATGATTGCTGCACCGTCTGTGGTATAGCAATTTGTGAATATGTTATTCGTAATCGAACCGTTAATAGAAGCGCATATGCCTCCGGTGAGAGTTCCGGAGAGGGAGCCATTGTGGTAACAGTTCTCCATAACGGAGTTTGCAGAGCCGCTGGAATAGTAGCCTACGATACCGCCGGCAGTGCTGGAAGAAGTAATGGAAGCATTATTATAACAGTTCCGAATTTGGGTTCTCCCCGACATGCCGACCACACCAGCAACGATACCCGTTCCTGTGATAACCGCTCGGTTGTAGCACTGTTCCATGGTCGCCCCGTGCAGATATGCTACAACACCTGCGACCTTGTCAGCACCCTTTACGCTACCGCTTTGGATGCCAAAATTGCGAATATTACCGTGTACGCTACCGAAGAAGCCCACATAGCTATTGCCTGTGGAAATCCGCAAATTACGGATGGCATGGCCTTGGCCATCGAAGGTTCCGCGGAAAATAGGGCCTGTATCGTTACCATCAGTGGTGTTGCCACCAATGGGGATCCACTCACGGGAATCCAGATCGATATCCTCAGCAAGGGTGATTGTCTTGCCGGAGAAGTCGGTAGCGCCGCTATTGACCTGATAGGACAGAAGTCGAAGCTCAGGCACGGTGCTTAAACGAAGATCCGAGGGCAAAACAGTATCACATTGCCATTTCAGCACAGGGAAGCCATCATTCTCCCATTCGCAGTCAGAGATAAATGCAGAGCCCAAAGTAACAGCACTGCCGATCAGTCGGGAGTCAGAGAGGGTTTCGCAATTGGTGTAGCTTTCCTTAGAACTGTTGCTTATCACATCTGCGCCTTTAATAAGATCGGTGGAATAGCAATGATCTACGGTAACTTTTTGGATCATATAGATGCCTTCTGTGTTATAAAAGCCGATCATAGCGCATTGCCCTCTGTGATAACAGTTGCTTATCGTGGTAATAGACTCGCTATTGAGGTATCCGACAATTCCACCGTCCATGCCGATGCCGTTATTGTAAGAATTCTTGACGGTAGAGGTAGCTCCAAGCTGACCGACGAGGCCACCAGTGAAGCCATCGCTTCCTACGATCTTTGCCCGGTTGAAGCAGTTATCTATGGTTACAGAAGTACCACATCCAACGAGAGCGCCGGAGTAGTCCTTACAGAAAACCGTGCCACTTTCGATACCTAAATTCTTAATGGTAGCCCAACGAGCAAAACCGAAAAGTCCCATATTTCTGCTGTTAGGTTCATAAATAAACAGATTCCGGATCACATGATTCCCACCGTCGAAGGTTCCTTGGAAGGAGTGGTCAGCGTCGAAGTCACCAATAGGCTGTATGGTTCTACCCTTCAGATCCAAATCGGACATAAGTTTAACGGTCTGACCGTTAAATGTCGTGCCGCTGTTGACCATGGCGGCGAATTTGCCGAGTTCTTCAGCGGTGCGGATCTCATAAACACCGGAGGCGTTCTTCTGCAGAGTTGCTTCGAGATCATAGGGGGTAATCAGGGAAGAAAAGTCCTCGATGGCAGCTGTAGGCAGCGCCTTAGTCCTGTCGCTTTCCTGTAGCACCGGAGTGAAGACCACTGCAATAGAGAGGGAAGTCATACCGGTGATATCAATGGCAAGTTTCCGGTAGCCATCCCTGCTATTCTGTCCCGAGGGATTGGGAGAGGTGGACAGAGGCTCTGCATCCATGACGGAAAATCGGGCATTGGAAGGGGACGCGATTTGTGCCAGGAGGGTTTTTCCGTTGAGTTTTAGCTCTGCGGTTTTCCTGTCAGAGGACAGGGTAATATCTGCCTTGGTATGGGCGAACCAATAGCCGTTGGAGGAGTTGCTGCAGGTGATCTCATCTCGGAGAAGCACTCTGCTACGGTTATCGAAGAGCAGCAGTCCACGCTTGACGGAGCTTGCACCGTAGCCGTTGTAGGCATCGGTGAGATCTACCGTAGCATAGCCTCCGTCGTAGCCGCTTTCGTAATTGATGATCTGACATTTTGCATCGTGATCCTGACCACCGTAAGTATCGGGGTTGATGACCATGACATTTTGGCCCTCTGCACGTTTGCGGTAATACTTCCAACGGTTCGCAGTTTTGTGCATTTCCCAGTAGCCTGAGAGATTATAATCGTCCGCCCCCAAGTCCTCCATCCAGACCTGCCCTAAAGCCTCCAGAACGAAGGTGCCCGCATCGAGGTCTGAGTGATTGGACTGATTATTGCCGGACTTGATCGCAGCATAAATTCCTGCGGCATTGTTGCTTCGGAAGGAGGCAACACTTTCATATTCGTTGCTGTACAGAAGACGATCAGGCTGTGGTTCTTCGTCAAAGTAGCCCTCTGTCAGCTCAGGATCATACCAAAGAAGCGCAAGAGCCTCACTGTTTTGTGCCCCTTTCTCCTGATAGACAGACAGCTCCGGCTGATGGTAACGGCTGGCAAACCAATGCAGTGTGGCAAAATCGGCGATCGTGGAATCTGCATCGCCAAAATTAAAGGTATGAACGTTGCCATTCATTGCAAGAAGGTAGCTACCACAATCTCGGAAGCCGTCAATATCGGAAAGACCAAAATCTGTTCCCAACACCGATTGCATGGTATCGAAGGTAATAACCGAAAATTCTGTTCCTACTGCATAGTAGGTAGGTCCCTCAGGATAAGCTCCCGATGGGGTCAGAACATTGAGAGCGCACTGAATGTTGGTGACCACTGAGGACAGATAGTTCGCACAATCTGTGGGATAACTTTCATAAATAGCACAGGCCGCTACGGTCACGCCACCATGGCACCAGGGGTTCCAGTTCGAAGTGTTGGTTTGGTAGGACTGCCCCGCCAAGGAGGTTTTAATGGCATAATTGTAAAGTGCTGTCCGAACGGTGGAACGTTGCGCATCGGTCATATAGTAATACAGCCAATCGTAACCAATACCTACACCGTATGCCATTTGGGCTGTGTCCAAGTAATGGTCGGGATGCCAATCGGAAAAGGCGCAGACAGCAAGCATCTCGTCTACGGCACGCTGGGCGAAGCGTTGTTCGGCGCTGAGCTGATATGCCATAGATAGGAAGAGTATCCGCTTGCTGGCAGTTTTCGAAACCTCCAACATATTGTATCCGCCAGTAAGCTCATACTCACTCACGGGTTCATTAAGTTGGCTAACGCAATAGTCATAGAGGCGGGTATACCATACCTCCATATAAGGATTTGTCTTTATAAGGCGGCGGATCCTGTTAAAATCGTCGCTGTTTGCCATAATTCTTGGATGGACGTCTTTGCTCCGAACGTTGAATAAGGATGCCACTGTCTCCGGTGAGGCATAAATTTCGCTTTCGGTACTGACGCTCTGTGTTGAGTCAGCAGCCGCTACCTCTGTTATGGATATTGCAGGTAACATGCCTGCAACCATAGCAAGGAGTAATAATAGAGAGATACATCGTTTCAACATAAAAACCTCCGTTCGTGTTTATCAAAGTGAACTTTGCACACCATGGGTGTTGACATCCAAAAATCTATCATTTATAATATATTTGGTATACTTTGCATTGCAATTAAAGTGGTGCATAAAGTTCACTTTGTGCACCAGGGGTATTGCAAAAACAAAAGTTATCGTATATAATCATATGTAGCCGAATTTGCGTAACAATTTATTCGGTGTTCAAAGTGAACTTTTTCATCCAAAATCCACACCTTTTACCCATTTCAAAAACGTGGTATGCGCAATTCCAAGCTGTTTCGATGCCGCCCTTGCAGAAATTTCGCCCTCTCTCCAAGCTTTTTTGAAGCTTTGAAACGCAATCGGCCGCTCCATCGGCTCTCTGCCGAACTTGACACCTCTTGCCTTAGCGGCAGCGATCCCCTCTTTCTGCCGCTGACGGATAAAATCACGCTCCGTTTGCGCAACGTACGACAGCAACTGGAGCACAATATCCGCAATCAGCGTGCCCGTCAAATCCTTGTTCTTCCGTGTGTCCAAAAGCGGCATGTCGAGCACCACGATCGCCGCATGTTTTTCTTTCGTGATGATCCTCCATTGCTCCAGAATTTCTTCATAATTTCTGCCAAGTCTGTCGATGCTCTTGACCACAAGAATGTCGTCGGGCTTTAATTTTTTGATGAGCCTTCGATACTGCGGACGATCAAAATCCTTGCCCGATTGCTTGTCCATAAAAATCCGATCCACCCCGAATTCCTGCATCGCAATCACCTGTCTATCTTCGTTTTGTTCTTTTGTTGACACTCGTACATACCCGTACGTCATAATATCAGCCTCCATTCTGTTAATACTATAACACCGCATAGTTTTCCATCCACCGCATCAACAGATACTAATAGGAACAAAACAGCAAAAAAGAGACAGCTTTTCACTGCCTCTTCCAAAAGTAATTTGCGATTTGATTAACAGAATGTAATGAAAACGTGGTTTGCGATATCTTCCTTTGTATAATATTCGGGGAAGAAGAAACGCTTTTCGTAGAATTCAAGCTGCTGGTCGGTTAGGGAAATCAATTCGCCTTCGTCGTTTTCTCCGACGACGTAGAAGACACCTGCGATGATGTCGTTGCCGATACGGCGGTTGCCGTCCAAGCCGATAAGCTTGCCTTCCTCGTTGCACAAGATGCATACCCCATCATCGATCGTGATGATCTCAATGAGTCCTTGATAGTCAGCACCAATGCTGACCGCCTTCTGCAAGGAATCCAAATCCGTTTTCAGCGTAACAACCTTCGGTTCATTCATAGGCTCGACCTTCAAGACTTTGATTTCTGTTTGATTCATACTATAATATCCTCCAAAATAATATTGATCGCTATAGGATCAGAGAAATAATATATAAGCATAAGCACAAGAAATTCGCTTTCCGGTCGGTGCGCCAAACCAATGGCATAGTCCCAGGTGGTAATTGAAATGTAGGATGCCGTGCTATTCTGTAATTCATAAAAGCTCATAAGCGTCGGCAATTTCATCGGCAATCTCCGTTCTTCCGCCGACGGCGGCGACGGCCAAGATTGGAGAAATGGTTGACGATAGCGAGAAATAGATGCGAATAGGTGCAAAATAGAAAAATAGCCCTTGGGGTTCCTAAAATCAAGGAATTCCAGGGCTTTTAGCGGTTTTGGGCAGGCGATCGAGGCTGAAATAGCAAAAAAAGAAACAGCCTTGCGACTGTTTCTTCTGGTGGGCGAGGCGGGACTTGAACCCGCACGTCCGGAGTGGACACTAGAACCTGAATCTAGCGAGTCTGCCAATTCCACCACTCGCCCATATGTGCTTCAAAATTTTACACGGCTGAAGCTACCGAAGCGGGGCTTTTCGCCAATTCCGCAATGCAATCGCTGATTGCTCAGATAATATAGCACACTCCGAGGCGTTTGTCAATCACTTTTTTTGTTTTTCGGCGTTTTTTGTAAAATATCTTTTAGGCAATTTATCTCAATCAACCGTTCGCTCACCCTGCATCCGCACAAATCGGCATGATCTGTACTTTGCAGGTACAATTCTTCGCAATCCTGTTGCGCCTGGATCAAAAGCCGAATTGCTTCCTCCGATGCCCGCATCATTTTCAGATACAATTCCTTATAATCCACATTGTCTTCCATAATTCTCTCCTTTTCGAGTGCATTTAGATATATTATAGATATATTTCGCATCTATAATTGAGATTATAGCATAAAATGCTCTTAAAATAAATATGCAATATGTTTATTTTGGGGTGAAATTATGGCTACGAAAAGTGTATCAATCCGAATCGACAGCGAAATACTGGACAAGCTTCATGTGGTTGCCGATTATGAAGGGCGCAGTGTCAACAGTCAGATCCTGATTTTGATTCGTGACTGCTTGGAAAAATACGAAGAAAAGCACGGAAAGATCGGAAAAGAATAACATAGCCTGCGGCTTAGGACTCCATCCCGAGCCGCAGGTTATGTTATTCTGAGATTGTATGCCGATGCACTTGCCTGACAAATTTCGATTGTGGTTATCGGCTTTCGTAAACAACAGGTAATCTTGTACAAAAATAGTAGTCAATGCAGGGATGTCATGTCGACATTTACAGGAGTATTTCAGGTGTTTTGCCTCTACGCTGACACCATTTTGCTGAGCTTGCTTATTAGAGGGCGACCCAAGAGCAAATGTGTAAACCATGTTGTTGCGCAATCTGTAAACCATGTTGTTGCGCAATCTGTAAACCATGTTGCTCTTGACACATGACCCTCCCCTACAATGTAAAACGATAATCTCAGCGATCAATCGGAATTTGATCAATAGTTCTTATCAGGTTTTGGTATAAATCGTAGGGGCAGACGACCCTGTCCGCCCTGTGCAGGCACTTCGTGTTGCCGGACAGAGTCGTCCGCCCCTACAATTCGAAAAACGAAACTCAGCGATAAGTCGGAATTTGAACGATCGTTGCAGGCGCAGGGAATGTTTTACAATACTTTTCTCATCGGCGCAGGATCTTCAACCTGCAATATCATTTTGTCAAGAAACAGTATAACCGATAAATATTTTCAGCCTGTACCGTTCGGTACAGGCTGATGTTGGTTCGATATCATTAGTTGTTGCAGTAAGCGGCTGCGGTCTTTGCAGCCAGGCGTGCATTGTTGAACACGAGCTGGATGTTGGAATCCAGGCTGTTGCCGCCGGTCAATTCCTTGATCTTTGCCAGCAGGAACGGCGTGGTCTCCTTGCCCTGAATGCCCTTTTCTGCAGCTTCCTTGACAGCGTCAGCAATGGCGTTGTTGATGAAGTCTGCATCCATGGAATACTCCTCGGGGATGGGGTTGGTTACGAGCATGCCGCCACGCAGACCGAGCTCGTTCTGCGTCTTGAAGGCTGCTGCGATCTCTTCGGGGGTATCCATGCGGTAATCAACGGAGAAGCCGGACTTACGGGTGAAGAATGCGGGCAGCTCCTTGGTGCCATAGCCAATGACGGGAACGCCATGGGTTTCCAGATACTCAAGGGTCAAGCCGAGGTCGAGGATGGACTTTGCACCTGCGCAGACGACCATAACAGGGGTCTGTGCCAGCTCTTCGAGGTCAGCAGAGATGTCCATGGTGGTCTCAGCGCCACGATGCACGCCGCCGATGCCGCCGGTTGCGAAAACCTTGATGCCAGCCATATGAGCGATCATCATGGTGGTGGTGACGGTGGTTGCGCCGTCTTCGCCGCGAGCGCACAGAACTGCCAGGTCGCGACGGGAAGCCTTGGTGATCTCCAAGCCCTTCTTGCCGAAGTATTCGATCTCTTCGGGAGTCAAGCCGGCCTTGAGTCTGCCGCCGATGATGGCGATGGTTGCGGGAACTGCACCGTTTTCACGGATGATCTTTTCGACAGCCAGTGCAGTTTCAACGTTCTGCGGATAGGGCATGCCATGGGAAATGATGGTGGATTCGAGAGCAACAACGGGCTTGCCGGCTGCGAGAGCTTCAGCGACTTCGGGCTTGATGTCCAGATACTTGTTCAACATAATAATTTCCTCCATAAATTTCATTTTATTGATTCATCCGTGCGCGTACAGCGTCAGCGGTGATGTCGGGGTTGATGGTTGCCTCAGATTCGATGGCAAGGGCTGCAGCTGCCGCCGCAGCATTTGCGGTATTTTCTAAATCGGTGCCCTGCAGGTATGCCCACGCAAGAGCGGACATGAATGCATCACCTGCACCGGTAGCGTTGCGCATGACGGCTTTCTTGCAGCCGACAACCTTCATCTCATTGTGGTCCGCTGCCAAAACGCCGTTGCTTCCCATGGAGATGAATACACGACGCAGACCTGTATCCAAAAGGGTCTTTGCCGCAAGGCGGAGCGTTGCTTCATCCGTAACCTTCACGCCGGACAGAAGTTCCGCTTCGATCAGATTGGGCTTGAGCGTGTGGACCTTGCCCAGGATCGGAAGCACCTTCTTTGCCTTCGTCGTAGATACCGGATCGACAAAGATCGGTGCGGTGCAGTGCTCAGCCAAATATTCCAGGGATTTTTGCGGAATATTGGTATCGACCACCACGACCTGCGCATTGTTCAGAAGCTGCAGGTTCGATGCGAGATAGCTCGGAGAGATTTTCTCGCAGATCTCCATATCCGAAACCGCAAGCGCCATATCGCCGTCGGCATCGTTGATGAAGAGATAGGTCGGTGTGGCACCGCCTGCAACACGCAGTGCGTGTCCGATGTCGATTCCCAGCTCTCCGCAGGAGGCTGCAATCTGTTGACCGTAAAGGTCGTCACCGATCGCCGTCAGGAATCGTACATCCATACCGAGCAGGCACATATTATGCGCAATGTTGCGACCGACACCGCCAAGTGCCATCGTCACCTTGCCCGGATTGGAGTCCTTCGGGACCAAGCCCGCCTTTGAATGACCGCCGATGTCCATATTCACGCCGCCGACGACGACTGCATAGCTCCCCGAGCGTACGACATAGCCCTTGCCTGCAATGTAACCCTTCTTCATCAGGTTGGAAATATGGACTGCGACAGACGAACGTGTGATGCCTGCCTTCTCAGCAAGGCGCTCCTGCGAGATCAGCGGATCTTCCTCGATCCAACGCAGAATCTGGCGTTCTCTTTGCGTCATTTGTTCACCACCAAATCTTGTAGTTTCTAAGTACATGCTTATTATAGCAAACAAAAGTTTATTTGTCAATCCTTTTTTATAATTTTTCTTCGCATTCTGTTCAAATGCCGTTCAAAGCTGCCGTTTGCGATAAATTCCGCCAAAATATACTGATCCATCACCGGCACAGAGCATGAAAAGTGTCCCAAAGCCTCCTCATATTTCGCAAGCAGGCGATCCGGAAGGATCATATAGCCGATTCGCATCGAGGGAGACAGACTTTTGGAGAAGGTATTGACATAGATCACCCTCTGCGCACTATCGAGCGCATAGAGCGATTCGATCGGGTGCCCGGGGATAAAAAATTCGCTGTCAAAATCGTCCTCTACAATATAATTCTCCGTTTGCTCCGCCCATTTCAAATATTCACAGCGCTTGGAGATGGAGGTTGTAACGCCCGAAGGGTAGCTGTGAAACGGTGTGACGTGCAAAACGTCGAATTTTTGGTTCTGCAAAGCCTGCGTTTCGATGCCGTCAGCGCCCATTTTTAAGGGGCAAAGCTGCGCCCCCATACCCAAATATACCGAACGGATCTGCGCATAAGAAGGATCCTCAATGCCGTAAATTCTCTCTCTGCCCAAAATTTGGACAACGGTTTCATAAAGCTGCTCCGCACCGGAGCCGATAATAATATTCTTCGGCTGCGCCAACATCCCCCGATAACGGTGCAGATAATCCGCAATGGCATTGCGCAGCACGGCACAGCCCTGATTGGGCGCTTTCAGAAACAGTTGTTCTCCCCTTTCGGAAATCACCTTTCTGACCGTCTTGAACCAGACGGAATATTCAAAATCCTGCCCGCTGCCATCATGCGGTTCAGGCAGATATTGTAACGTGTTCGCCTGCGTTGTTATCGGTGCCATAACATCCGCCATGCTGACATAATACCCACGGCGCTCCTCAGCTTGGAGATAGCCCTCATCTTCAAGCATGTCATACGCCCTTTGCACCGTGATGAGGCTGCAGCCCCATTTGTCCGCCATAATGCGTTTGGAGGGCAACTTTTCTCCGCAGCGGTAGTCGCCGCTCAGTATTTTATTTTTCATTTCCCGATAGAGTTCATAATATTTTTTCATCTGGTTCTATAAAATTATCCTTTTTTGATTATTTACACAAGACCACATTCGCATTATACTGAGAAAAAATCAATTTGTAAAGAGGTTATTATCATGTCATATCCGAAAATTCTCACCATTCAGGACATTTCCTGCGTAGGTCAGTGCTCCTTGACCGTTGCGCTGCCGATCATTTCCGCTTGCGGCATTGAAACGTGCGTTTTGCCGTCTGCTGTTCTCTCCACGCACACTGCCGGCTTCAGCGGCTATACCTTCCGTGATCTGACGGACGATATGCCTGCCATTTGCGCCCACTGGCAAAAGGAGAATATCGCTTTTGACGGCATCTACACTGGTTATTTGGGCAGCACCAAGCAGATCGACTATGTAATGCAGATCATCGACACCGTGAAAAAATCCTCTGCACCTGCCATTGTTGATCCTGCTATGGCGGACAACGGCAAGCTTTATCCGGGCTTTGGCATGGCGTTTGTCGAGGCGATGAAAGCCCTGTGCGCCAAGGCGGATTATGTTGTACCGAACATCACCGAGGCTGCCTTATTGGCAGATGTTGCATATCAGACGGAATATGACCGTGTCTATATCGATCTTCTGATTGAAAAGCTGCAAGCATTGGGCTGCAAAAATATCATTTTGACGGGCGTTTCCTATGCAAAGGGTATGACCGGTATCGTCGTGGTTGAAGATGGCGAATATTCCTATTATGAGCACGAGCTGTTGCCCAACAGCTGCCACGGCACGGGCGATATTTACGCCTCTGCCTTTGTCGGTGCGTTGATTCGAGGCAAAAGCGCTTACGATGCCGCTGTAATTGCCGCAAATTACACCATGGAATGCATCAAAGCGACCGCCGAGGAAGAGAATCACTGGTACGGCGCAAAGTTCGAGCCGGTCCTCTCCAAGCTGATCACCGCCATCGAAGAATAACCGATCTCCAATCAAAAATTCCGATTTATTGAGCTGTTGGCTGCGTTTTGACACCGTAGGGGCGCACGACTCTGTGCGCTCGTGCAGGCACTTCGTGTGGGCGGACAGAGTCGTCCGCCCCTACAATTTGAAAAACAAAACTCACCGATAAATCGGAGTTTTGCATATGATTACGCAAATAGCGCAGTACGGATATCCGCACTGCGCTATGTTTATACGCTCAGGGTTTCGCTCAGCTCTAAGCCGGGATTGCGGCGAATGGTAAAATCGATCGCCCAGAAGCTGGAGAAGACCAAAAGCTTATGCCCACGGTAGTCCTCCAACAGCTCCGCATCGCTCGACAGATTCAGATCCTTCTCATCACACGGCGACTTTGCGATAAACCGCAGGACCTCATACGGAAGATTCTCCATACGCAGCTCCACACCGTACTCCGACAGCATTCGGTGTCTGAAAACATCAAACTGAAGCGTGCCGACAACGCCGACAATGACTTCTTCCATACCGGTATTCGGCACCTTAAAAATCTGGATCGCACCCTCTTGGGCGATCTGTTCAGTGCCCTTGACGAACTGCTTGCGCTTCATCGTATCCTTCGGGCTGACACGGCAGAAATGCTCGGGCGCAAAGGTCGGAATGCCTGCAAACTTAAACTTCTTTCCGGGCATACAGATCGTATCGCCGATGGAGAAAATGCCCGGGTCAAACACGCCAATGATATCACCGGCATAAGCTTCATCGACGATCTCACGCTCTTGCGCCATCATCTGCTGTGGTTGAGAAAGGCGCATTTTTTTGTTGCCTTGCACATGGTAGACCTCGCTCTCACGCTCATATTTGCCCGAGCAAATGCGCATGAATGCCAAACGGTCACGGTGTGCCTTGTTCATATTCGCCTGAATTTTGAAAACAAAGGCAGAAAAATCGGGAGAAAACGTATCGACTTCGCCGCAATCGGCAGTTCTCGCCAAAGGCGGCGGTGTCATCTGCAAGAATGCCTCCAAAAACGGTTCGACACCAAAATTGGTCAGCGCAGAGCCGAAAAATACCGGCGAAAGCTCACCCTTGCGCACCTCGTCCATCACAAATTCTCTGCCTGCGCCGAGCAACTCCACGTCCTCTTGAAGCTGATTCCAGCGCTTTTCACCGATCATCTCGCCAACAACGGGATCGTCCAGCGCAACCTCCATCTTTTCCGCACGCTTCTTGCCCGAAATGCCGGAGAAGAAATTAATTTGACTCTTTTGGCGGTCGTAAACGCCCTGGAATTCCTTGCCGCTGCCAATTGGCCAGTTGACCGCATAGGTCTCAATGCCAAGCTCACGCTCAAGCTCATCAAGCAGGTCAAACGGATCCTTGGTCTCACGGTCCATCTTGTTGATGAAAGTGAAGATCGGAATATGGCGCATTGCGCAGACCTTAAACAGCTTTCTCGTCTGCGCCTCAACACCCTTTGCACCGTCAATGACCATGACTGCCGAATCCGCAGCCATCAGTGTGCGGTAGGTATCCTCGGAGAAGTCTTGGTGTCCCGGTGTGTCCAAAATATTGATGCAAAAGCCCTCGTATTGAAACTGCATGACAGAGGACGTGACGGAAATGCCACGCTGCTTCTCGATCTCCATCCAGTCAGAAACGGCTGCTCTTGCATTTTTCTTGCCCTTAACTGCACCGGCTTGCGCGATCGCTCCGCCGTAAAGCAGGAATTTTTCCGTTAATGTTGTTTTACCGGCGTCCGGGTGCGAAATGATCGCAAAGGTTCGGCGTCGATTGATCTCATTGACTAAGGTTGACATAGATTGCCTCCGTGAATTCTTGTTCACGTTATCTTAACACAAATTCCAAGGAATTACAATAGTATTTGTTGCAAATAGCGTGCGGTTTTGCTATAATAAGCATATCATTTCACGGAAGGACGTTCAATATGAATTGGTTACGCACAATTTTGACAACCGCCACCGAAGCTGTCACGGAAGCGACACAGCAGACGACGCAAGGCAGCTCCCTCGACAGCATGGTAAGTATGCTTGATATTCTGCTTTGGGTCATGCTTTTGGGCTACGGTGCCTATGCGCTCTACACCGCCATTCGGCTGCGCCGCACCTATATGCTCTTTGCGAATAAGTTTCTCTATCCCGGCAACTGCTCGATGGATACCTGCCTGGATGAAGACGGCTTTATCGACTATATTCTGCCTCGCATCACCGCTTGGGGCTGCTTTATGGTCCTTTTCGGTATTTTGTTCATGGTCAACACCTATGTGATCAAGCTCAGCGGTCTTTGGGTCGATTTGGCAGCGATCCTCCTGCCTGTCGGCTCCGTCATTTGGTATATGTTCATCCAGCGCAAGGCTGCGAAGCTGTATTGGGAAGCATGAAGATCGTAATTTTGGATGGCTATGCCTCAAATCCGGGCGATTTGAGCTGGCAAGAGCTGGAAAAATATGGGACGCTAACCGTTTATGAGCGTACAACGCCCGAAGAAGTCGCCTCCCGCATTGACGGTGCGCAGATCGTTCTTCTGAATAAGACCCCGCTCACTGCCGAGGCGATCGAGCAGGCAAAGGACCTTCGCATGGTCGGCGTGCTTGCAACAGGCTACAACATCGTTGACATCGACGCTGCAAAGCGTTGCGGCGTTACCGTGTGCAATGTCCCGGGCTATTCCACGCAGGCTGTTGTGCAGATGACACTGGCTTTGCTGTTGGAATGTACACAGCAGGTCGGCTTGCACAACACAGAGGTTCACAGCGGCACATGGCAATCAAGCCCCGATTTTTGCTTTTGGAAGGCACCGCTGATCGAGCTGGCAGGCAAAACACTTGGCATTATCGGTTGCGGAGCGATCGGCTCAGCGGTGAAAAAGGCTGCTGAGGCACTTGGTATGCTTGTGATCTTCACCGGAAGAACCCCCCGGGAGGATAAGGATTATGTAAGCTTAGATGCGCTCTTGGCTCAATCCGATGTCATCAGTCTGCACTGTCCGCAGACGGCTGAAAATCTGCACATGATCGATGCTGCCGCCATAAATCAGATGAAAGACGGCGTGATCGTCATCAATACCGCCCGTGGCGGTTTGGTCGACGAAGCCGCGATTGCCGATGCGCTAAATTGCGGAAAAATGGCATATTATGCCGCAGACGTGGTTTCTAAAGAGCCGATCGCAGCCGGCAATCCTCTGCTTGCTGCCAAAAACTGCATCCTCACGCCTCATATTGCGTGGGCACCGAGGGAGACCCGTGAACGTTTGCACCATATCACCGCTGAAAATGTCCGCATGTTCCTAAACGACACCCCGCAAAACACAGTAAACTAATACCGGCAATATTCCGATTTATACTAATTCTTAATAAAACAATTGAATCGTTTTATTGCCCGCTCTGCGAGCGGACGGCGTCGTAGACGCCAAGAATGTTGTACAATACTTTTCTTGCCGCCACAGGCGGTGCAGGATATTCATCCTGCAATAAAATGATTTCTAAATCATTTTATCAAGAAACAGTATTATCGGTGAGATTATCGTTTTACATTGCAGGGGAGGGTCATGGTCCTCCCCTACAGTTCAAAATTTGAAATTCATCGATAAGTCGGAATTTGGCAGTTTGGCTGTATCGGAAGTGTTTGGCACAGCAGGACATGTTAATCGGTGATCAGGCTGCCGTTTACGGTCAATGCGAAGATGAGCCATTGACCTTCATGGCGCTTGAGAAGCAGCTCATATAAATCCGTAAGGCTGCTGTCCATACCCTCTCCCTCGTAGCGGAAGGTCTTGCATTCCTCAATGACCACCTGCGCATAATCCCCTGAGACCTTGCACTTCAAGATCTCACAATCGGTGCGAAATTCGGTATGCCGCACATTTTGCTGCGTGCGCTGCTGCGTAATTTCAGCCGCTTCCTCCAAAATGGCTTGTGTCGAATTCTCCACGAGGGGCATATTCACATGCCGGTACGCCTCTAAATAAGGCGGAAACAAATCTCTGTCCACCCTCACCTCGATCTCCTGCGGAAGCAGGTGGACGATCAGGGCGTTTTTTTCATACAGATATGTATTGCCTGTGTAGCTTGCAAGGAAGGCTTGCGCCGCCTCGGTGGCAGCCTCCTGCGATGCGATAATATCCGATGGCACATTGATGGCATATAGGCGCAGCATCTTTTCATAATACGGCGAGTCGGATATGTTGCTGTTGAAAGGATGCGCAACATGGTAGGCTGCGCCGTCTGCATTGCAGACCTTTCCGCAGACCGAGAAGCTGCCGTCTTCTGCAAAGAAGGGAACGGCGGCTTTATAATTTTCCTCCGAGACGGTTTCTGCAAAGAGAGCATAGACGGTTTCGTTCGGATCAAAGGGGCTCATCGCGAGTGTGGCATCCAAAGCAGCCTCATTTGTAAAAAGACAGTAATAATTACCCAAGGCGTGCATGACCTTGGCGTAGTATTCTTCCTCCGTCATGCCTGAAAGAGCGATCATTTGCGCGGTTGCGACCTTGCTTCCGTCGGTGATCGAAAAATTATAGGCACGGTTTGATGGTGCTTTTCCCTCCTCTGCGATGGTCAGGAGCAGGCTTAAAACATCGTCATGGACATAGGTCGTATAGGAAATATTGACCATGGAGCTAAGCTGCATCTCGTCATTCAGGTATGGCTCGCAAAGCTGCCAAAGATTCCAGTTGGTTGCATAGGCATATTCACTCCCGAAATTCATCTGCGGAATTTGGCACAGATAGGTCTTGCCGTTATTCGCAGTATATTTGTCTGTATATGCCATCGTCACCAAATCCGTTGTGCGCAAAACATGCTCTAACAACTCATCGTAATACGGCGCTTTTTCGACCGTTTCAGTGTAGCCGTGCACCTCGGTGAAAAGACCTGCTCCTGCAATGGTGTAAACAGTGCCCACAAAATACAGCTCGCCTTCGTCTGTCAAGTAGGGTATTGCACTTTCAAGGTTGCTCTGTTTTACAGTTTGCTGCATCACAGCATGCACAACGGCGTTGCTGTCCGGATCGGTGGCTAAATAGCTTTCAATATGCGCCTCGGGAATGCGAGAACAGCAGGCATTGCCCAAGCTCCACTGCACCTGTGCAAAATAATCCTCCGTTGACACACCTGCCGCTTGTAAAATTTCCTCAGTGGTGGCTTGACTTCCGTCGCTGATGTTCAGGGTGAAGCACCAGATTGCAGCATCTTGATTGACAACCTTTTCCGGTCCGTGATACATCAGAACGGTCAGAATATCGCCGTAAATATGGGTCTCATACCAACGGTGGCTCGTGTTGCACAGCACGCCGTTTTCGTCTAAATTATCCCGATAGGTTTCATAAATTTCTGCATTGACCGTTTCGGCATAGCTGCTGTTCAAATTGATTTTCGGAAGGGCATACTCATAAGTAGTACCCCATTCGTCGGTCCATTTTCCAACATAGGCATCGCTTACCAGTTCCGTCGCTACAGTTACCGGCTCTGTTGGCGGAATGGTCGTTTCGGTCGGTTCGGTCTCGGTCGGTGTCTGCGTGGTCGGCTCGGTGACACTCTGAGGCGCTTTGTCCGGGCGGTTGTGCCAAACGGCAAAGCCAACCCCCAAAGCAACAGCCAAAGCAGCGGCAACGGCTGTGACGGTGCGCCAAATGTGTTTTTTCGGTCTCGGCGCCAAAAGCTGCCAATTTTTCTCCTGTCCGCCGCATTCGGCGAGAACCGCATTCAGAACATTCGGCGTTTGGTTTTCAAAGGCTTTTTTGATCTTACGTTCCATATTACTGCACGCTCCTTTTCATTTTTTGGATCGCACGGTGGTATTTGGAAAGAACACCGGAAAGCGTCATCGACAAAAACTGCGCAATTTCTCTGTGCTTAAAGCCTGCAATCGCATGAAGCACCACAATCTGCCGCTCCGTGTCGGAAAGCTCCTGCATGCACATTGACAAAATCAGCCGATCCTCGCCTGTCGGCTCCGCCCGAAGCCATGCCGCTTCTGTCAGTTCCACGGTTCTCTTGCGAGTGCGCAGGAGGTTCATGCACAAGTTTCGTGTGATCGTCAGAATCCAAGCCATCGGCTTTCCGTCGGAGTGATAGCACGACGCCGAACGGAAAATATTGACATAGCAATCATGCATCACATCCTCGGCATCCTGCGCATTTTTTAGAATCGAAAGCGCAAATGCATAAACCGCCTTGTCCGTTCTTTCGTACAGCTCCGAAAGTGCGTTTGTTTGCCCGTCGGCAATTGCCCTGAGCAGGGAATCTATCGTTCTGTCTGCCATTGGCGTTCCCTCCTTTCACTAAGTTAACACGCAAGAGGCGTATTTTATCGCATCATGCAGTAAAAAAGAGCATACAGAAATACCGCAGGTCAAAAACAAGAGGCTTCCATATGCTCAATATAAATTTTATCACTGATCTTCGCAGAATGCAAGCCGCAAAGCCTGCAATTTTTTTGCCGTTCCGATCTCATGCTCTCCAAATTTCAATTGATCGAACAGAACGTATCAACCACTGTAGGGGAGGGTCATGACCCTCCCGTGTGCAGGAACTGCCATAATTGTTTTTAATTATCGTGAAATATTACGTTCTCACATTGGCTTGCTGCGAAATTCTACCGTTTTCTGTGCGGGAGGGTAGCGAAGCGGAGGGAGCGGTAGTGAATGACAGCCCGGTGGGCTGTCAGAGCCGCGACCTGACCGAGCCGCAGCGAGACCATGACCCTCCCCTACAATGAGAAACGAAACTCACCGGTAAATCGGAATTTTCTGCATCATTTTACTTCAGCGCCAAGGAGTAGCTTGCTGAGCTGCTGAGCGAAATAACGGATGGAGGTCTCTGCCTCCTGCAGCGTATTTCCTGCGGAACCGACCTCAATGAGTAGCGAATGCGGCGTCAAATGCTGATTATATCGCTGCGAACGCAGATTCAGATCACGAAATAGACCCTGTGCCTCCTTTTCACACAACGCCTGCAATTTGAGCGCAAATGACAAATTTTCCTGCCAATTCGGGTGATAAAGCCCCGACGTATTTGTTCCCATCACAAACATCAGCTGTGCCGCAGAGGTATCTTCAATCTGTGCATGAAGTGCGATTTGGTCTCCGTTTTCATCCGTAATCGAGTCACGATGCACATCGATCACCATTTGAATCGAAGGGTATTTTCCCAAATATCCCTCAATAATTTCCGCCGCTCTGCTATAGGCATCGTAATAGCCCGATTCGTCGATCAGTGTCGTATCGTGCAGGGTATTGATTCCGTTTTCGTTGAGTGTCTGCGCCAAAAGCTGCCCGATATGTACCACATTTTGGCTCGTGTCGGTCGTGCGGGCGCCCGGGGTTTGGCAATACGCCTCGGTTGCATGGGTATGCACGATCAAGATCATTGGCTCGTCCGAAAGCTCAAAATTCGTCGCTCGTGCGATCAGCTCACCAGCATCGATGTCGATTCCCGACCAATTATCGATCGGCGCAAAGGCAGTATCGCTTTCCTGAAAAGTAAGCCTTGTCCGCTCCGCAGGCGGCTCGTAGAAAATTGTCGGATAAATCGGATAAATATTTTCAGTCGGCTGTGTTGTCGTCGCAGCTATCGCAGGCTGTCTTTCGTAAAGCTCGGTACCTAAACGGATCGCCGTTGCAACGAGCAGAATTCCAAAGCACAGCAGCCGCACCGTTGCGGATAAGCGTTCCTTCGTGCGCATGGTATCATCTCCCGTATTACCTATGCGGTTGCAAGGAAAAATAGAACCATTTTTTCTTTTTTGCAAGTTTCACTAAAATCGGCTGCTGTTTTATAGAAAATTTTTCTGTTTGTGCATGGAAAATCGGTAGACGAATCTTGAAAAGTTTGGTATAATGTAGATGGTGAGAAGTGCGCTCATTGAAAATATTGCGCTATTTGCCATTTGAAGAAGAGAAGGGGACGTAAAATGGAGTTATCTGCTGTCATATTTGTGCCGGATGATACGGCGAAGACCGGCTTCCCTCTGCCGACCATGCTGCAGAAGGTGCATGGCTATGCGTTGCTTGCATGGTTGAGTGAGGCGCTGTATGACAGTGGAATCGGACGTTTTTTCTTGGTCTGTCATGACCGATATGTGCAGCAGGCGAAGAACTGTCTGCCGGCGCAGGCTGAGGTGATGACCACAGCCGAGGCAAATCCTGCAGATCTTTTGCACGTTTTCCTTTCTACTGCCGATGATGACGAAATCACCATCGTCGCAGGTCCTGCGATCTATGCGCCGACACTGCCGAGACGCTCCGATGCGCCGAAGGCATCATGTATTTGCCGTGCTTCGACGGAAGCGCTGATGACCGCATTGGATGATAATTTTTCATTTTCTCATTTTTTGCGTGAAAATTGCACGTTTTTGAGCGATTATGACGGTTGCTATACTGTAGATTCTCATGCTGCGTTGTTGGAAATGGCGGAATTTATCCACCGTGATCGTATGCTCCGTCTGATTAAGCAGGGCGTTGAGATCAGCGACACGGACAACTGCGATGTTGCGCCGAGCGCTCGCATTGAGCCGGGTGCAAAATTGCTCAAAGGAGCGATTTTGCGTGAAAATTGCTTGATTCGCTCAGAATCGATCATCGGTCCATGGGCCGTGGTGGAAAACTCCGAGATCGGAGAACGCACCGTGGTCAACGCTTCGCAGGTCTACGGCGCAAGGATCGCTTCGGATTGCATGATTGGCCCGTATGCGCATATTCGCCCTGACACCGTGATCGAGCGTGGTGTCAAGGTCGGCAATTTTGTCGAGGTCAAGAATTCCTATATCGGTGAAAATACATGGGCTTCGCACCTGTCTTATATTGGCGATACGCAGCTCGGTGCTCGCTGCAACCTCGGCTGCGGAACGGTCACCGTCAATTTTGACCGTGTGAATAAGTACAAAACCACGATTGGGGACGATGCCTTCATCGGCTGCAACAGCGCTCTCATTGCCCCCATCACTGTCGGAAACGGCGCCTACATCGCTGCCGGCTCAACCCTTACGGACGATGTCCCCGAGCAGGCACTCGCTATTTCCAGAACCCGACAGACCAATAAGAAGGATTGGGCTGCCAAGCATAAAAAGTAATTTTGCTGCAATTGCAGCTTAAAATATCGGCGTTTTCAGCCGAATAATTGAGAGGTACAAACATGATTGCTCACGGAAAAGAAGTTAAGGTCTTTACCGGCAACGCTAACCCCGATTTTGCCAGAGGCATCTGTGCTGAACTGGGCATTGATCTCGGTGACAGCCTCGTTACCGCCTTTGCGGACGGTGAGGTTTCCGTTTCCGTCAATGAGACCGTTCGAGGCTGCGATGTTTTCGTCGTTCAGTCTACCTGCAAGCCCGTCAACAACAACCTGATGGAGCTGCTGATCATGATCGATGCCTTCCGTCGTGCTTCTGCCGGCAGAATCACAGCCGTCATTCCTTATTTCGGCTACGCTCGTCAGGACCGCAAGAACAAGGGTCGTGATCCCATTTCCGCTAAGCTCGTTGCCAACATGATCACCCGTGCCGGTGCCGACCGTGTCCTGACGATGGATCTGCATGCCGCTCAGATCCAGGGCTTCTTCGATCTGCCTGTGGATAATATGTTCGGCAGTCCTCTCTTTGCACGTTACTATTTGTCTAAATTTGACGAGAACGTCTATGATCACGAGGAATTCCGTGTTGTTTCGCCCGATATCGGCTCAGTTGCAAGATCCCGCTCGTTCGCAACCAAGGTGCATATGGGACTTGCCATTGTTGACAAGCGCCGTCAGCGCGCCAACATGTGCGAGGTCATGAATATCATTGGCGATGTCAAGGACAAGACCTGCATCCTCTATGACGATATCGTTGATACTGCCGGTTCTCTGTGCAACGCTGCTCAGGCGATCAAGGAGATCGGTGGCGCTAAGGCGGTCTATGCCTGCGCATCCCACGGGGTTCTCTCGGGCGAAGCCTGTGAGCGAGTGGAAAACAGCTGCATCGAGGAGCTGATTTTGCTCAACACTATTCCGCTGCCCTCTGACTACACAGGCAGAAAGATTCACCAGCTCGATGCTGCTCCGATCTTCGCCAAGGCAATCACCCGTATTTATAACGAAACCTCGATCTCAAGTCTGTTCTGATGCTGTTTCGCAAGCCTGAGAGTGATTGGCTGATCGTCGGCTTGGGGAACCCCGACAAGATTTATGAGAAAAATCGCCACAATGTCGGATTTCGAGTGCTGGATCATTTGGCGTCGAGTCTCAGTGTGAAGATCGACCGTGCCAAATACCGTGGAAAATTTGTGCAAGCGAAATACAAGGGACAAAAAATCATCCTGCTCAAGCCCATGACGTTCATGAACAATTCGGGGCTGTCGGTGATGGATGCGGCGAATTATTTTAACCTGCCTGCGCAGCGTGTGATCGTGATTTTTGACGATATTTCGCTCGATGTCGGTCGCCTGAGAGTGCGTGCAGACGGCTCCGCCGGCGGTCACAACGGGATCAAATCGATCATTGGTGCGCTCAACTCGCAGGATTTTCCGAGGGTCAAGGTCGGTGTCGGTGCAAAGCCGCATCCGGAGTATCCCCTTGCCGATTGGGTGCTGTCGAATTTTAGCAAACAGGAGGAGCTTGCGCTCAAGCCTGCTATAGAGCACGCCGCTGAGGCTGCGCTGGAAATCATCGAAAACGGCGTTCCAAGCGCCGCAAATCGCTTTAACGGAATGAAATAAAAGTCGAATAACATGACAATTTCACGGAAATCGGAGATTCCTCCGATTTCCGCATTCCTGCGTGGAAAAGAATTGCCGCAAGAAATTGTAAAATTCCGATTTATCGGTGAGTTTCATATTTGCGCAGGTCAAAGCCTTCTCCTTGAGGAGAAGGTGCTCCGAAGGGGCGGATGAGGTGGAAAAGTTGCGAATTTGCCGAGAACTATCATGAAATCGCAACTTTTTTCTGCACACCTCATCAGTCAGCTGCGCTGACAGCTTCTCCTCGAGGAGAAGCCTTAGCCTGTGCAAACTGAAAGACAAATCGGAATTTGGCTGAAACTATCAAACTACCCTTTGGAACAGAGGTTTTTAATATGCAACAGCTTTTGAATGCTTTGAACCAGCTGCCGGAGATAAAAAAGCTCCAAACGGCGCTGGAAAAAAATCTTGCCGTCGGCATATCCGGTGCAGCGCAAATCAACCGCTCGCACCTGATCGCCTCGGTATGCAACCAAACAAAACGCCCTGCGCTCATCGTCTGCCAGGACGAAATGGCAGCAAGGCGCACACAGATGGAGCTTGCCGCCTTTTTGGGCAAGGAAGCGCCGATCCTGCCGAGCCGTGATCTGACATTTCACACCGCTTCCGCCATCTCCAGAGGCTGGGAGCAAAAACGTCTGCGTCTGTTTTATGAGCTTGCAAGGGGAAATTGCCCGATTTTGATTTCCACATGGGAGGCGCTGAGCCTGCGCACCATGCCGAAGGAACGTCTGTTTTCCTCAGCGTTGCAGCTTCGAGTGGGGGCGATGCTGTCCCTCGACGAGCTATGCGCAAAATTGGTCGAAAACGGCTACAGCCGAAGCACCTTGGTCGAGGGCGTGGGTCAGTTTTCGCTGCGTGGTGGCATTTTGGACGTCTTCACTCCAACATATGAAAATCCCGTGCGTATTGAATTTTTCGGCGATGAAGTCGATGCGATGGGCTTTTTTGACGTAGTCACCCAACGCCGAACGGAGAACGCCGATCAGATCGTGCTTCTTCCCGTGGCAGAAACGCTCACACGCCTGCACCGTGACGGAAACGAAGGCTTGATTGCGGATTTAGAGGCACTGCAAGCGCGTCTGCGCCGCAGAAAGACACCAAACGAGGTGCTTCTGCGCACCATTTCAGAAGACGTCGAGGCACTTCGAGCGAATTTGAGCTTTTCTGCAGCAGATCGCTATTTTTCGCTCATATATCCCGAATTTGCTTGCGCAGTGAATTATTTACCGCAGGAAACGGTTGTTTTTTTCTGTGACCACGGCAATTTGCGCCGAGCTGCCAACCGTTTTACCGAGGAAGAAGGTATGATGCTTGACAGCCTTTTGGAATCGGGAATTTTATGCGGCGAGCTTTGTGAATTTTCCTCCGATTGGGAGGACGTTTGCAGCAACCTAAAGGGCTATGCAACGGTATTTTTGGACTCATTTTTGGCATCGAGCTATCCGAAGGACCTCCAGCCAAGCGAACTTTTGAGCATCACGGCAAAGCAGCTTCCGTCTTACGGCGGCAATTTGGATGCGGCGGTTAATGATTTGGCTTTTTATCAGAAGAACGATTTTGCGACCCTCGTTTTGTGTGGCAACCGCCGCCGGGGGGAGCTTTTGGCGCAGCAAATGCGTGAAAAAGGCTTGTCTGCCTTCCTTGCGTTTCCTCTTATGAAGCTGCCGAAGCCTGGGCAGATCTTGCTGACAGACGGTGCTTTGCCCAACGGCATGGAATATCCCGACATCCGCTTTGCTGTCCTGACCGAGGGTCAGCTGATGGCGCAAACCGCTCAAAAACCGCTCAAAAAACGTCAAAAAGCGACCAACCGTAAGAAATTGGACTCCTTCGCTGACCTTGCGCCGGGCGATCTGATCGTGCATGAATATCACGGCATCGGGCGTTACGTCTGCATGGAGCAGATCAAAATTGACGGTGCGATCAAGGATTATGTAAAAATCGCTTACCAAGGCTCGGACACACTGTTTGTGCCTGCAACGCAGCTGGACTTGATCGCAAAATATATCGGTGGCGGAGAGGATACGCCTGTCAAGCTCAATAAATTGGGCGGCGACACTTGGCAAAAAACCAAAACCAGAGCCAAAGCTGCCGCAAAGGATTTGGCTGAGGGCTTGATCAAGCTCTATGCCGAGAGAAAGCGCCTGATGGGCTACGCCTTTGCTGCAGACACGCCTTGGCAGGCGGAATTTGAGCAGAATTTCCCCTATGCCGAAACGGACGATCAGCTTCGCTGCATTGAGGAGATCAAAACGGACATGGAATCTCCGCAGCCGATGGATCGTCTGCTTTGCGGCGATGTCGGCTTCGGCAAAACCGAGGTCGCTCTGCGTGCGGCAATGAAAGCGATTTTGGACGGCAAACAGGTTGCGATTTTGGTTCCGACCACCGTTTTGGCGCAGCAGCACTATACCACGGCGGTCAATCGTTTCCGTGGCTTCCCCGTCAACATCGGGATGCTCTCACGCTTCTGTACGCAAGCGCAGATCAAGAAAAATATTTCCGACCTACGTGCCGGCAATCTGGACTTGATCGTCGGCACCCATAAGCTTTTGCAAAAGGATATCGAATTCAAGGACTTGGGACTTCTGATCGTGGATGAGGAGCAGCGCTTCGGTGTCACGCACAAGGAAAAGCTCAAGGAGATGGCAAAGGGCATTGATGCGCTGACGCTTTCGGCAACGCCCATTCCGAGAACGCTAAATATGGCGCTTTCGGGCTTGCGTGATATGTCCACGATCGAGGAACCACCGCATGACCGCTACCCTGTGCAGACTTTCGTGTTAGAGTATGCCGAGCCTGTTTTGGCTGATGCGATGCGCCGTGAGGTCGAACGTGGGGGACAGGTTTATTATCTGCACAACCGTGTTGAGACCATTGAACGCTGTGCCGCTCGCATCAAGGCGGCGATTCCCGAGGCGGAGATCGGCATTGCCCACGGAAAAATGTCGGAAGACGAGCTGAGCGATGTGATGCAGAGAATGTCTGACGGTGAAATTAAAATTCTCGTCTGCACGACCATCATTGAAACGGGCATCGACATTCCCAACGTCAATACGCTTATCATTGAAGACGCCGATAAATTGGGACTTGCGCAGCTGCATCAAATTCGAGGCAGAGTCGGTCGCAGCAATCGTCATGCCTTTGCTTATCTAACCTTCAAGCGTGGCAAGGTACTGACCGAAATTGCCGAAAAGCGCCTCAATGCGATCCGAGATTTTGCGGAATTCGGTTCCGGTTTCAAGATCGCCATGCGTGACTTGGAGATCCGAGGCGCAGGCAATTTGCTCGGTGCGGCGCAGTCGGGGCATATGCTCTCTGTCGGCTACGATATGTATTTGAAGCTTTTGGAGGAAGCCGTTTTGGAGGAGCGTGGCGAAAAGCCGATCGAACAGGTGCAATGCACTGCCGATTTGGATGTGACGGCAAATTTGGACAAACGCTTTGTCGCCTCGGGAGAGCAGAGAATGGACCTTTATCGCCGCATGGCAGCCATTCGTTCACAGGAGGATGCCGATGAGCTGCTTGACGAGATCGTTGACCGCTACGGCGATCCTCCCAAGGGTGCGATGAATTTGATCGACATCGCTCTGCTGCGAGCCAGAGCTGCTGCCATGGGCATCTGCGATATCACGCAGAGCGGCAGGACCATTCGCTTTACGCTGACAAAATTCGACTTTGCGGCTGTTTCGCAGCTTTGTGAGGTGTTCAAAAAGCGCCTGTTTATTGCGCCGAAAACCGATAAGCCGATTTTGGTTCTCAACCTTGCCGCAAACCAAAATCCTTTGCACGCAGCCCAAGATTTGGTCAAAGAATTTTCTGCACTTCTTTGAAAAAATTTGAAACAAAAATCGTTTTTGAACGTCTATAAAAATGAGCCAATTTTTGAATCGGTAAAATGCACAAATGCGTTTACAGACATTTCATTTTTTTGTAGGAAAACCTTGTTGCTTTTTGTCGTTTTTACGGTATAATAACATTATGTAACCTAAATATTGATACTGAAATTTGATTCAGTATGTTCAGATAAGGAGCTTTTTTATGGGAAAATTTGAAAAACCTGCCCAGCCGCGTGCTTCCCGGGCTTCCCGTTCGGCACGCTCCAACGCTCCGGGCAAATTTGAATCCTCCGCACGTCCCTCGCAGGCGCAAAAATCCGTCAAGAAGAAACACCAGAAAAAGAATCGCCTGCCTCTTTATTTGGGCATCGGTGCGGCTGTGCTGCTCATTGCGGTGTGTGCGGTCGGCTTCTTTGCGCTCAAAAGCGGCATGGAAGAGGTCAAACTGGAACAAAACCGCATCATCAATAACGCTCACATTGCCGGCGTGAACATCGGAGGTATGACCCGCAGTGAAGCGGTCGAGGCTCTGCGTGCGCAATTCCCCGCTGTGGATACCTCAAGCATGGATCCTGCAACTGCCGAAACGATGAAGAACACCGTCACCTTCGGCGAGAAGATGCAGAACATGGATCTGAAGCTTTACTGCTCAGACAATACGCTTCCTCTGTTTACCACCACCTATGATCCGACGAGTGAGATCAGAACCGATATGTACGGCGAGCCTTTGGAGGAAACAACACAGGAGCCTGCAACGGAAATCTCCGAGGAGGAAACAACCGACGCAGAAACGACCGAGGCGGAAACCGAAGTTGAAGCTGAAGCCGATCCCGATGCACCGCTGGATGAAAACGGAAATCCGTATATCTTGGAGCGCACGATTTGCCTGCCTGCTTCGAATGTGGAGATCCGCTTTGACTTGGAGACCGTCGTCGAGGAGGCTTACCAGTATGGCAGAGCCACCACCGCAACGCAGAACGGCTCCGAGCGCATCGATATCGATATCTCCAAGCACCTGACCATCATTGATAACGGTTATATCGATGATGTTTTGGCGCACCTTTCCGAGGACTTGAATGTCGGCGGTGAGACCGAGATCGTGGACTCCACCACCTCTGTCACCGACAAGGACGGCAATCCCACACAGGCAGATTGCATCGAGATCACCTTGGGCAGTGTCAAGCGCAGCTTAGACATCAACGCACTGAAGGACGAGATCATGCGCACCTATATGATCGCTTCCTTCGAGCTCAATTATATCTACGAGGAAACCTTCCCTGAAACGCTGGACCTGGATCAGCTTTATAAGGATTATAATTGTGTGGCTCCTGTCAACGCTGTATGCGACAAGGAAACCTATGAGATCAGCCGGAGCAAGCTCGGCTACGGCTTCTTGATGAGCGATGCTTATGCACTCTTATCCGAGGCGAAGCCCGGTGATACCGTAATTTTGACGCTGACCGAGCTGGAACCCGAGGTAACCACAGAAAAGCTGCAAAGCAGTCTGTTCAACGATGTGCTTGCAACCTATGACAGTCCCCACGTTTGGAATCCCACTCGTACAAGAAACCTGGAGCTTGCCGCTGAGGCGATCAACGGCACCATTCTCAACCCCGGCGATATTTTCTCCTTCAACGACGTTGTCGGTGAAAGAACCGCAGATAAGGGCTACGGTGCAGCAGCCGTTTACGTTGGCGGCAAGACCGAGGATCAGCTCGGCGGTGGCGTTTGCCAGGTCGCATCTACAATCTATTGGTGCACCTTGAAGGCAGACCTTGAGGTCGTGGAACGTGCAGAGCACCAGTTCACCCCGTCCTATGTCCCGTGGGGCATGGATGCAACGATCTACTGGGGTCACCTGGATTACCAGTTCCGCAACAACACTGCTTATCCCATCCGTATTGACGCTTCCGTTTCCGATGGTTATGTCCATATCACGCTTGTCGGCACGGAGACCAAGGACTATACCGTCAATATGTTCTATGAGATCGTCAGCTCGGATTACGCCGAAACCAAGACCGTCTATATCCACCCGGATATGGAAAACTATGCCGAATACTCCGGCTATTCCGATGGCGAGACCATCCAGTCGGCTTATGACGGCTATGTGGTTAACACTTATATGCAGAAGCTCGATGCTGATGGAAATGTGATTTCTACGGATCGTGTGAATGTGTCGAATTATGACCGCCGAGACAAGGAGGTTGCATACATTCTCGATCCGACCGTTCCGCTGAACGAGCAGCTCGATGAAAACGGAAATTTGATCGATTCGACCGAAGAACCGACCGAATCCACCGAGGAGCCGTCTGAGACCGATCCGAGTGAGGAACCGTCTGAGACCGATCCGAGCGAGGAGCCGTCTGAGACCGATCCGAGCGAGGAGCCGTCTGAGACCGATCCGAGCGAGGAGCCGTCTGAGACCGATCCGAGCGAGGAGCCGTCTGAGACCGACCCGAGCGAGGAGCCGTCTGAGACCGATCCGAGCGAGGAGCCGTCCGAGACCGATCCGAGCGAGGCGCCGTCCGAATCCTCTGGGGAGCCCACAGAGAGCAGCGAGGAGCCGACGGAGTCTTCGGAGGAAGCCACAGAAAGCTCCGAGACACCGACAGAAGCCTCCGAAACGCCTTCGGAATCCACGGAACAAACCGATCCATAATACAAAAACTGCCTTGTCGTAATTGGCAAGGCAGTTCTATTATCGAGGTGGTCAAAATGGACACGCATGATAAAGAATACATTCAAATCGGGTTGAACATTATGCGCTATTGCAAGGAGCAGGGGCTAACGCAGGAGCAGCTTGCAGAGCTGGCAAGGTTATCGTCAGAATCACATTCAGCGTCTGGAAACGGCAACGTCGAAGCCTACCGTTGGATTACTGCTTGAGGTTTCGAAGGTTTTGCAGGTGCCCATCGAGCTGCTTATGGAAATCAGAAACAGATAATATTTAACGGGACTGCTTTCGCAGTCCCGTTTGTTCGCATTATTTTGCAACAGCGTTCTTCAGAGCAGCACCGGCCTTGAAAACAGGAGCCTTGCTTGCAGGAATTTCGATTGCTTCCTTGGTCTTGGGGTTTCTGCCCATGCGAGCCTCACGAGCCTTAACCTCGAAGGAGCCGAAGCCAACGAGCATGACCTTGTCGCCGTTTGCCATAGCTTCGGTGATGGAGTCAACAACTGCACCCAGAGCCTTCTCTGCGTCCTTCTTGGACAGACCGGACTTCTCAGCGATCTTAGCAATCAATTCGGTTTTGTTCATAATAGTACCTCTTTCTCAATGTTCATAATTTTTTCGGGCTGTGCAACAATTTTGCACCGAATTTTCCCGATGAATTCAACGCTATTAAAATTTACCACATAATTTGCAAATACGCAAGTAAAAAAATGGTTTTTTTTAATGAATTTTCAGAATCTTCGCAATTTTTTCACCTTTGGGCAGGAGTAAGCAGTCATCATAGGTGATCGCCTTGAGCGAAATGACAAGTAACAAGTAAACAACAACAGCAATGCCGATTGCACCGAGGCAACAAAGCGCATAGCTTGCCAAATAGTTCCACAACAGGCTGTAAGCACCGAAGGCGACAACGCCCATGATTACAGATGCCAAGCCGCTGCGCCAAAGGGCAGGGATGAGCTTCGGCGGCTCGTCAAGGACACGGCGCATGCAGATGACGTTGAGCACCATGATGACCAGGAAGCACACGAACGTGCCGATGGGTGCGCCCAAAATGCCGATATCGGGATTGCCGACCAAGATGTAGTTGACGATGACCTTCAAAACGCCGCCGATGAGGGTGTTGACCACGGGCAGAACCATGTGGTTGTGCGCCTGCATGATGGCGGTGGTCATGGTGGTGATGCTGTTGACCAGGACGGTCGGGGCAAGCAGCGCCAACAGCCAGGCGGCAATGGTGAGCTTATCACCCTCGTAGCCACCCAAAAGCGACATAATCGGTTCCGCTAAGACCAAAAGACCGACAGCGCAGGGAGAAGCGATCAGTGACATGACACGCAAAGACGAATCCTGGACCTGCTTGACGCCTTTTTTGTCCTTGCGTGTGAGATTTGCGGTGATGGCAGGGATGATGGCTGCGGTGATACAGGGGATGAATGCCGTCGGGAAATTGAAGATCGTCTGGCAGAAGCTGTAAATACCCTTGCCGATCTCGGCAGCATCCTGTGCAAGAGACTGATCGAGGGACGGACTCAGCCTTGCGATATCCAAAAGCTGATTCATCACAGCGCCGTCGCCCTCTGCAGCGATCAAAAGTCTGCGCACGACCGTCATGCTGTCCAACAGGTTGATGATTTGCAAGCCCGCTGCACCGATGGTGATGGGAACAGCGATGGAGAGCAGTTTCTTTGCTGTTTCTTTGTAAGAAATGGGCGTGCCGCCGAGGGCATCAATGCTCTTGCGGTTGCGGCGATGCTTAATGTAAACATAAAGTGCGGAAAGCCCTGCGCCAATGGAAATGCCGGCGATGGTTGCACCGGAGGAATAAGCTTCGCTTCCGGTCCACTGCATGACAAGATAGGCAAACGACAAGCCCAAAAACAGCTTGCCTGCCGCTTCGATGATCTGGCTGAAAGCGGTAGGTTTCATGTTGCCCTGACCTTGGAAATAGCCTCGCCCTGCCGATGCAAAGCAGATAAACACCACCGCAGGTCCGAGTGCAAAAATCGAATAAGATGCCTTGGGCGTGCCCATCATGTTCGCCAAAATATTCGGCAATATCATCATGGCACCTGTGCCCAAAAGACCAATGATCATATAGGCGGTGAGAGCTGTTTTGAAAATGCGCTGCATCTGTTTTCCGTTGCCCAAGGTGTGCGCCTCGGAGACCATGCGGCTCATGGCAACGGGCAGACCCGTGGTCGAAATGACGAGAAGAACGGTGTAAATATCATAGGCAGCGGTGAAATACGCAAATCCCTGCTCGCCGATGAAAGCATTGAGCGGAATTTTGTAGAACATGCCGATGATCTTGACGAGCATGGTCGAAAGTGATAATATCGCCGCACCCGTCAGAAAATTTTGAGAGCCTGTGCGTTTATTTTCCAATATCAATTCATCCCTTTGTTGCAAAGTTTTATTACGGTTATATGATGAAAACGATTCCAAATTCCGATTTATCGCTGAGATTATCGTTTCACACTGTAGGGGAGGGTCATGACCCTCCCGTGTGCAGGAACCACCATAATTGTTTTTGATTATCGTAAAACATTACGTTTTCACATTGGTTTGTTGCGAAATTTTACCGTTTTCTGTGCGGGAGGGTCATGACCCTCCCCTACAGTGGTTGATACATTCTGTTCGTCAAATCGGAATTTAGTTTGCGGCTGTTTGGTCGGTGAACATTTTGGGCATGACGTATTCGGCAAGCTCCTTGACTACGTTTTCTAAGTCGATGGTCAGATATTTTCCTGCGGAATACAAAATCTTGCCACGTACCATCGTCATCACGACATCGCTGCCGCTGACACAGTATGCCAAATGGCTCATCACGTTGTGACACGGCATCAGATGCGGCTGTGTGAAATCGAGCAGGATCAGATCCGCATCCATGCCGGGCTTGATCATGCCGCACTCTGCCTCTCTTCTCTGGGCTCTTGCGCCGCAGACGGTTGCCATCATCAAAACAGCCTGCGCAGGCAGCGCCTTGGGATCCAGGGAAGCGCCCTTTGCCATCAGCGTTGCCGCCTTGATCTCCTCGAACATATCCAAATTGTTATTCGAAGCGTTCGAGTCTGTGCCCAGAGCAACATTCATGCCTGCCTTGATCATATCATGCACCTTGGCGCAGCCCGAAGCTAACTTCAAATTGGAAACAGGGCAGTGCACGGCGCTGACCTTGCGCTTGGCAAGCAGCTTCATGTCCTCTTCCTCCAACCAAACGCAGTGTGCTGCGATCGACGGTGCAAGGAAAACATTGTGGCAATCAAAGCTCTGCGCCGGCGTTAAGCCGTTTCTTTCCTTGCTGCCCTCGTGCTCAGCCTTGGTTTCCGACAGATGCACGTGCATGCCCAAGCCCTCGTTGATGGCGTATTCGCTCACAGCCTCCCAAACTCGATGGTCGGAGGTGTATTCGCCGTGGATAGAGGCTTCAACCTTGATTCTGCCGTTGTCGTAGTTGTGCCACTTCTTGTGGAACGCTACCATTTCGTTACAACGGGTGTCTTTTTCAAAATCAAATTCCTCACCGAAGAAGGTGATGGCTCGGGAAATATTTGCCTTGATGCCGCTTTCGGCAACCGCCTGAGCGACCTCATCGCAGAAATAGTACATATCCGAAACCGAAGTGGTACCAAAGCGCAGACATTCCGCCAGCGACAAAAGCGTTGCAGCCTTTACGCAGCGACCGTCCAAACGATCCTCTCTGGGGAAAATGTGATCATTGAGCCACACATCGAGCGCCACATCATCGGCATAGCCACGCAGAGGCGACATTGCCAAATGGGTGTGGCAGTTGATCAAGCCGGGCATCAAGACCATGCCCTCACCGTTAATGATCTGCTTAGGCTGTTCTTCGGGTGCAGTCTTGGACAGATAGCTGATCTTGCCGTCCGTCACGCCCACAAAGGCGGAGAAAAGGACGCTCAGCTCCTCGTCCATCGTCACAACCGTGACGTTTGAAAATAATGTATCCATAAAACAATTCCTTCCGAAAGAAAATCTGTCTATTCTCATCTAAATTCCGATTTATCAGTGAGTTTTGTTTTTCAAATTGTAGGGGCGGACGACTCTGTCCGCCCACACGAAGTGCCTGCACGGGCGCACAGAGTCGTGCGCCCCTACGGTGTCAAAACGCAGCCAACAGCTCGATAAATCGGAATTTGCTATCATGGCAGCAGGGCGAAAGCGGCGGTTTTTTGTTCCAAAATTTCGTCGATGCGCTCGATATATTGCTGCGGATATTTCGGGTTATGGAAGCGCTCGAGGGTCCCATCGGACAGGTTGATCTTGGTCATAGCTCCACCGCCCAAGGAGATGATCGAGTGCATTTCCTCCATCATATAAATATTGTATAAGCCCTCAAAACCGTCCTTGCACCAGCCGATGTTTTCAAAACTGCCCGACATATATTTCTGCCGATACAGATAATACGGTCGATAGCCGTTTTCACGCAGGCGTCTGTCGGCATGGTCAAGCATATTGCGCACAGCTTCGGCACTCGGCAAGCCCATACGTGCAAAATAGAGGTCTGCGCCTTTTTTCATCGCCAAGGTATGAACGGTGATGTTGCTCGGCGCAAGCGAAAGCACTTTTTCAAGCGATGCGGCAAACGATGCTTCATCCTCCTCGGGCAGACCTGCGATCAAATCCATATTGATGCCCTCAAAGCCTGCGTTCACAGCTGCATGAAAGGCATTGACGGTCTGCTCGCCCGAATGACAGCGCCCAATCGCTTTCAAAACTGCATCGTTCATCGATTGCGGATTGATGCTCATACGGTTGCAGCCAAAAGAGCGGATCGTTTTGAGCTTGTTAAAACTCAATGTGTCGGGACGACCGCCCTCCACCGTATATTCTATCAGCTCAGACAGGTCAAAATTCGCAGAAATCGCCTGCATCAAGCGCTGCATTTGCGAGGTGGAAAGGGTCGTCGGTGTGCCTCCGCCAATATACAACGTGCGAATGTGCTTGTTTGATGCTTTCAAAAGTGCACCGACATGGGCAATTTCACGCTCCAGGGCTTCCAAAAACGGCTCGATGAGCTTTCCTGCCTTCTCGATGCCTGCCGAAACGAAGCTACAATAAGCGCAGCGAGTCGGGCAGAACGGAATGCCGATATAAACGGAAATATCGTCCTTGCGCAAACGGCTTGCCGCATCCAATGTCGCTGACGAGCACTCGGTGCACAGCCTGCTGCGCTCTGACGTGACGTGATAGTTTTTTTCCAAAAGTTTTTGCGCCGAACGAGCCGAATGACCCTCCAGCATATATTTTGTTGTCAGTTTGCTCGGACGCACACCCGAAAGCGATCCCCAATCAGGCGCTTTGCGCAGCTGAATTGCCGCATCGTAATAGGCGTTTTGCAGCAGTCTGCGGCGTGTGGGGATATCCGCTTGTGCGGTTTTCATGCGGCGTGTGGCTTTGGCGGTTTTGCCTGAGAGCGTGATATGCGCCGTTGCCGTCAACCATGTTTCGCCGCAAAAGAGGGTGGAAACCGCTCCGTCACCGTCAAACGGTGCATCGCACGGCTCCATCGGCTCGTCGGGAAACAGCGCAAGCTGTAGCTGCTCAATGGCATAGCGATCGTCATGACCGCATAAGTAAAGTTTCATATTCTGCTCCTATTTGTTGCTAAAAATAGGTTATCGTACTATGTCATCGCGAGGAGCGAAGCGACGTGGCGATCTCGTGAGTATCGAATTGCAATTTGAGATTGCCACGACCCCGTTGGGGTCTGGCAATGACATAAGTGAAAGCCTTGCCAAAAGTCAAGTCATGAATTTTCGGCTTTGGGCGACGGCGAGGGCATCACAGCGATTATTTTTCTCATTCGAGGCGTGACCCTTGACCCAGTGCCATGTGACGCTGTGGTATTCTAAAAGCGGCAAAAGCTGCTCCCACAGATCGACATTTAAGGCAGGTTTCTTGTCCGACTTGATCCAGCCCTTGGCTTTCCAACCGTAAACCCAGCGCTGCAACACCGCATCGCAGACATATTTAGAATCGGTGAAAAGATCCACCTGACACGGCTCTTTCAGCGCACGAAGCGCCATAATGACGCCTGTCAGCTCCATGCGGTTGTTGGTGGTGTTTTTTTCACCGCCGGATAATTCCTTCTCAATGCCCTTAAACTCCAAAATCGCACCCCAGCCGCCCGGTCCGGGATTTCCTGAGCAGGCACCGTCGGTGTAGATCGTAACGTGCTTCATTCGTCCATCTTCAAAACCGCCATGAACGCCTCGCTCGGGACGGAAACCGTGCCGAACGTTCTCATGCGCTTCTTGCCTTCCTTCTGCTTCTCCAAAAGCTTCTTCTTTCGGGTAATATCGCCGCCGTAGCACTTTGCCAAAACGTCCTTGCGCAGTGCTTTGATCGTCTCACGGGCAATGATTTTTCCACCGATGGCAGCCTGCACAGGGATTTCAAACATCTGACGGGGAATATTCTCCTTGAGCTTCTCGCAAATGCGTCTTGCTCGTGCGTAAGCGTTGTCGGCAAAAATGATGAACGACAGCGCATCGACGATATCGCCGTTGAGCAGGATATCGAGCTTGACAAGCCTTGACGGGCGGTAGCCATCCAATTCATAGTCCAACGATGCGTAGCCACGAGTTCTGGACTTGAGTGCATCGAAGAAGTCGTAAATTATTTCGTTCAGCGGCATGAAATAATGAAGCTCCACGCGACCCTCGTCGAGATAATTCATATCACGGTACTCGCCACGTCTTTGCTGGCACAGTTCCATGATGTTGCCGACATATTCCGGCGGTGTTAAAATATTCGCCTTGACAAACGGCTCCTCGCACATCTGAATTTCCATCGGATCTGGATAATTCAGCGGCGTATAAACCTCCACGACTTCGCCAGTCAACTTCGTAATTCTGTAAACGACGTTCGGCGCGGTGGTGATGAGGTCGAGATTATATTCTCGTTCCAGGCGCTCCATGATGATCTCCATGTGCAAAAGACCCAAGAAACCGCAGCGGAAACCGAAGCCCAAAGCGATGGAATTTTCCTGCGCATAGTCCATGGAGGCATCGTTGAGTTTGAGCTTTTCCAACGCATCACGCAGATCACCGTACTTGCTGCCGTCCGCCGGATACACACCGGAGTAGACCATCGGCTGCACAGTCTTATAGCCGGGCAGAGGCTCAGAGCACGGACGGCTGACCTCGGTGACAGTATCGCCCACACGGGTATCGGCAACGTTTTTGATCGAAGCGGTCAGATAACCGACTTCGCCTGCGCCCAAAGCATCGGTCGGGATCATGCCCGAAGGATGAAGCGTGCCGACCTCCACTACTTTATATGTGGCACCAGTTGCCATCATGCGCACGTCCATGCCGGGCTTCAAAACGCCGTTTTTTACACGCAGATATACAATAACACCACGGTAAGAGTCATATTGGCTGTCGAAAATCAAAGCCTGCAAGGGAGCTTCTCTATCACCTGTCGGTGCAGGGACATTGTGAACGATGTCCTCCAAAACGGAACGGATGTTGATGCCGCTTTTTGCCGAAATTTCGGGCGCATCCATTGCAGGAAGTCCGATCACATCCTCGATTTCGTGCTTGACCTCCTCAGGACGAGCAGACGGCAGGTCAATTTTGTTCACCACGGGCAGAACCTCCAGCCCTGCATCAATGGCAAGATAGGTGTTCGCCAAAGTCTGCGCCTCAATACCCTGCGAGGCATCCACGACCAAAATCGCACCCTCGCAGGCTGCCAAAGAGCGTGAGACCTCGTAGTTGAAGTCCACGTGACCCGGGGTGTCGATCAGATTTAATGTATAGGTCTCGCCGTCGTCTGCGGTGTAGTTGAGCTTGACAGCCGTTGCCTTGATCGTGATGCCGCGCTCACGCTCAAGCTCCATGGAGTCCAAAATTTGATGCTCCATGTCACGCTTTTCAACGGTCTTGCACTCCTCTAAAAGGCGGTCTGCAAGGGTCGATTTGCCGTGGTCGATGTGCGCCACGATGGAAAAATTGCGGATTTTGTTCATATCGGTCATGGGAATTACCTCGCTTCTTTCCGATGGATGATTGCTTGATTGCGCTTTGTAAAATTCCGATTGATCGGGCGGTTTGAATTTTCAAAAATCGACCGGTCACAGCCCCCGACTACGCGCAGCGCGCCGGGAGGGGTCATGGGGGGACGGTTGCATCCGCCACCGGCGGCGCTCGCAAATGTCCCCCACGCAGTGGAGTAAACCGAAGCATCGTACGCATTTTCGATACCCTCGCTAAGATCCTTCGCTTACGCTCAGGATGACATATACGAACTGTCGATCTCAACGATCAATCAGAATTTGATGTGTTTTTTATCGGGTGCGAATGCCGAAACATATTATTTCACCCTATACTATACCACATTTTTCTACGATTGAAAAGAGGAACTTTTGACTGCGGTATGAATTTTCCTGTCGAAATTGGTTACAAATAATTCATAAAAAGATTTAGCAGACCCCTTGACAAAGTGCTAAAATCGTTGTATGATTGGTTTAGCACTCAGGAATGTCGAGTGCTAAGGAGGGAAAATCATGGAGTTGTCCGAAAGAAAGCAGAAAATACTCAAGGCGATCGTGGACTTATATGTCCGAACGGCGGAGCCTGTGGGGTCTAAAACGATTGCTCAGCTTCCGGATATGGATTTTTCCTCCGCAACGATCCGCAACGAAATGGCGGAGCTGACCAATTTGGGATTTTTGGAGCAGCCGCACACCTCGGCAGGCAGAATCCCGAGTCCTGCGGGCTATCGGTTCTACATCGACCGCCTCATGCAGGACTATCGCCTTTCCGTCGATGAAACGCAATCGATCAATCAGGCGATGGAGCTGAGAATGCAGGAGTTTGACCGAGCCATGAGCCGAGTGAGCAAGCTCGTTTCGCAGCTGACCAATCTTCCGGCATACACCATGACGGCACCGGCGCAGGGCGTGACAGTGCGCAGGTTTGAGATTCTGCCTGCGGATAAGGGCAGCTTCATTCTGGTCGTGATGGCATCGGATGAAACGGTGAAAAACAAGCTCATCAAGCTGCCGCTGAACGTGCAGGAAGCTGACCTGAAGCTTCTGACTGCTGTGCTCAATGCCAGCCTGACCGATTTGTCGGTTGAGGGCTTTACAGGCGAGACGATCGAGCGTGTGATGCGCAGCGCAGGACCTGCCGCAGGCTTGGTTCCGATCATCGTGGATTTTACGACCCATATGTTGGACAGCTGCCGGCGCAGCGAGGTCTATGTGACGGGGCAAAATCGTCTGCTTGGTCAGCCGGAATATCAGGATTTGAGCAAGGCGCAGGAAATTCTGGGTGTTTTGGACGAGGATACCATCTCCAATCTGCCAGCGAAGCTCGACCCGAACAGCCCTGTGCAGATCTTGGTCGGACCTGAGAATGTGGCGCAGGAGCTAAAAAATACATCGGTCGTTGTGACAAGGTTCGACATTGGTGACGGCATGCAGGGCATGATCGGTGTGGTCGGACCGCAGCGCATGGATTATGCGCAAATTACTGCAAGATTAAGCTATTTTGCCGAGGGTTTGGGCAAGATGTTCGGGAAGAACGAGCTGCCCGAGGCAAACAAGGAGGAATAAATTTTGACAAAGAAAAAGGCGCAGGAGCCTGTGGAAGAAACGGTAGAAGAGATCAAAGAACCTACCGAGCTGGAAAAAAAGGAAGCCGAGCTTGCCGCAGAGCATGATCAGTATCTGCGCTTAGCAGCCGAGTATGACAATTTCCGCAAGCGCTCTCAGCGAGAGAAGGATGCGATCTACTCCGATGCGATGTCGGATACGGCAAAGAAGTTTCTGCCCGTGTATGATAATCTGCTTAGAGCCTTGAGCAACGATACGGCAGACGAGGCATATAAAAAGGGCGTTGAGATGATCATGAACGAGCTTTTGAAGATTTTAGGCGGCATGAACATCGCTCCGTTCGGCGCAGTCGGTGAGGAATTTGACCCCGAAAAGCACAATGCAGTGATGCACTGCGAGGACGAGAACTTGGGTGAGAATGAGATCGCTGAGGTTTTCCAAACAGGCTTTGCGATGGGGGAAAAGATCATCCGCTTCGCTATGGTCAAGGTCGCAAACTAAAGTAAACAATTTTCATTTCATATAGGAGGAATTTATTATGGGTAAAATTATCGGTATTGATTTAGGTACAACCAATTCCTGCGTGGCAGTTATCGAAGGCGGCGAGCCTGTCGTCATCGCCAACGCAGAGGGCAACCGCACGACCCCGTCGGTCGTTGCATTCTCCAAGACAGGCGAGCGCATGGTCGGTCAGGTCGCAAAGCGCCAGGCTGTCACCAACGCAGATCGCACCATTGCTTCCATCAAGCGCCATATGGGCACGGATTACCGTGTTGGCATCGACGGCAAGAAGCTCACTCCGCAGGAGATTTCCGCAATGGTCCTGCAAAAGCTCAAGGCAGATGCCGAGGCATATTTGGGTCAGACCGTCACGGAAGCGGTCATCACCGTTCCTGCTTACTTCTCCGATGCACAGCGTCAGGCGACCAAGGATGCCGGCAAGATCGCAGGTCTTGAGGTCAAGCGTATCATCAACGAGCCGACCGCAGCCGCTTTGGCTTACGGCGTTGACAAGGAAGATAGCCAAAAGATCATGGTCTATGACCTTGGCGGCGGTACGTTCGACGTTTCCATTCTGGACATCGGCGACGGTGTCATCGAGGTCATGGCAACCAACGGCAATACCCGTTTGGGCGGCGACGATTTCGACAACTGCATTATGGATTATCTTGTTGCGGAGTTCAAGAAGGCTGAGGGCATTGACCTGTCGAACGACAAGGTTGCCATGCAGCGCTTGAAGGAAGCTGCCGAGAAGGCAAAGATCGAGCTGTCCGGCGTGACCACTTCCTCGATCAACCTGCCTTATATCACCGCAGATGCAACGGGTCCGAAGCACTTGGACGTTACCTTGAGCCGTGCGAAGTTCAACGAGCTGACCGCACATTTGGTTGAGGCAACCATGAAGCCCGTCCGTCAGGCAATGGCAGATGCAGGCGTTCAGGCAGGCGATTTGGCAAAGGTTCTCTTGGTCGGCGGTTCTTCCAGAATCCCTGCTGTGCAGGAGGCTGTGAAGAGTATCACCGGCAAGGAAGGCTTTAAGGGCATCAACCCCGATGAGTGTGTCGCAGTCGGTGCAGCCATTCAGGGCGGCGTTTTGGGCGGCGATGTCAAGGGTCTGCTGCTGCTGGACGTCACTCCGCTTTCCCTGGGTCTTGAGACCATGGGCGGCGTGTTTACCCGTCTGATCGATCGCAACACCACCATTCCCACCAAGAAGAGCCAGATCTTCTCCACCGCCGCTGACGGTCAGACCTCTGTTGAGATCCATGTCCTGCAGGGCGAGCGTGAGATGGCTGCTTACAATAAGACCTTGGGCAAGTTCCAGCTCACCGGCATTGCTCCGGCTCCCCGTGGCGTGCCTCAGATCGAGGTCAGCTTTGACATCGATGCCAACGGTATCGTAAATGTTTCTGCAAAGGATCTCGGCACCGGCAAGGAGCAGAATATCACCATTACCGCTTCGACCAACCTGTCGAAGGAGGACATCGAAAAGGCAGTCAAGGAAGCCGAGCAGTATGCTGCCGAGGATAAGGCTCGCAAGGACGAGGTTGACACCCACAATGCAGCCGATCAGGTCATCTATCAGACCGAAAAGACTTTGGGCGAGCTGGGCGATAAGATCGATGCTGCTGACAAGGCAAACATTGAAGCTGCTGTCAATGACCTGAAGGAAAAGAACAAGGGAAGCGACATCGCAGCCATCAAGGCAGCGACCGATGCCGTGCAGAAGGCATTTTACGCTGTGAGCGAGAAGCTCTATCAGCAGAATCCGCAGGCAGGCGATCCCAACGCCGCAGGCTTCGGCGGCAACGCACCCGATGACGGCGTTGTTGATGCCGACTTTGAGGAAGTCAAGGATTGATCAATTAAAATTTCGATTGATCGGTGAGATTATCGTTTTACATTGTAGGGGAGGGTCATGGTCTTGCTGCGGCTCGGTCAGGTCGCGGCTCTGACAGCCCACCGGGCTGTCATTCACTACCGCTCCCTCCGCTTCGCTACCCTCCCGCACAGAAAACGGTAAAATTTCGCAGCAAACCAATGTGAAAACGTAATGTGTTACGATAATTATCAACAATTACGATCGTTCCTGCACCCGGGAGGGTCATGACCCTCCCCTACAGTGGTTGATACGTTCTGTTCGATCAATCGGAATTTGGCGCTTTTTCGAAAAGGAAATTTCTTTTTCTACATTCGAACTTATCACAAAGAATCTTAGCACATCGTGCTAAGATTCTTTGTGGTACAAACATAACCCAAAAAGAGGGTGGATTTTATGGCAAACGAAAACAAACGAGATTATTACGAGGTGTTAGGTGTCGCCAAGGATGCCTCCGAAGCCGACATCAAGCGTGCCTACCGCAAGATGGCAGCGCAGTATCACCCCGATGTCAACCATGAACCCGGCGCTGAGGAGCGCTTTAAGGAGATCAACGAGGCGAACGAGGTTCTCTCCGATGCCGATAAGCGTGCACGCTATGACCAATTCGGCTTTGCCGGTGTCGATCCCAATTATGCAGGTGCCGGCGGTGGCGGTAGTCCGTTCGGTGGCTTTGGTGATTTTGGCGATTTGGGCGATATTTTCGGCAGCTTCTTTGGCGGCGGCACACGTCGCAGAAGTGCCAATGCACCGCAGCGTGGCGAGGATGTCATGGCTCGTGTGGAGCTGACGTTTGAAGATGCGGCATTCGGCACGGAGCGTGAAATTTCGGCTTCTCGTATCGAAAATTGCGACCGTTGCGGAGGTTCCGGCGCTGCCGAGGGTACCAAGGCGCAGACCTGCCACCGTTGCGGCGGTCGCGGAACAGTGCGTACGCAGCAGAATTTTATGGGCATGGTCATGCAGTCGGATTCTGCTTGCCCCGAGTGCCGTGGTACGGGAAAGATCATTCCCAATCCCTGCAACCGCTGCAAGGGCAAGGGCAAGATCCGCAAAAGCTTTAAGACGATGGTCAAATTCCCTGCCGGTATCGATGATGGTCAAACCGTGCGTGTCCCGGGCGAGGGCAGCGTAGGCATGAACGGAGGTCCGAACGGCAATATTTTGATCGCCGTTCAGGTCAAGCGTCACCCCGTTTTTACCCGTCAGGGTCAGAGCGTCTATGTCGAGATGCCCATCAGCTTCTCGCAGGCGGCATTGGGTGCGGAGATCGAGGTTCCCACGATCGATGGACGTGTGCGCTACACGATCGGCGAGGGCACGCAGACCGGCACGACCTTCCGCTTGAAGGGCAAGGGCATTCCCTATGTCAACAGCTCGAGCCGAGGCGATGAATTTGTGACAGTCGTGGTCGAAACACCGACAAAGCTTTCCAAGGAGCAGAAGGAGCTTTTGCATAAGTTTGAAACCGCTGCCGGTGATCAGTCACATCCCAAACGCAAAAAATTCTTCGATCTTTTCAAATAGATCGGTGATAAAGGGAGATTTTTATGCGATTAGATAAATATTTGAAGGTCTCACGCCTGATCAAGCGTCGCACCGTTGCCAACGAGGCGTGCGATAATGCCCGAGTCACGGTCAACGGTCGTCCTGCAAAGGCTTCCTGCGACGTCAAGGTCGGAGATGTGATCCGCATCGCCTTCGGCACAAAGACACTGGCAGTGGAGGTGCTTGCCGTTGCCGAGGCAGTGCGCAAGGACGATGCCTCTGCGATGTACCGTGAGATCGGAGAGGCACAATGAAAAAATGCAGGATCACAGCGATGCGTAAGGCGAGCTATGAGGATCTGATGGCACTTTATGAAAATCCGATCGAGCACGCCTGTGACATCGAGGAAGGGCAGGTTTTTATTTCGGAAAACGGGCAAAGACCGAATGGCTTTTGCTTGAGCGCTTGGAAAAGTATGGAGGAATTCGTACTTGTTTTGGCGCAAGGCGGCGGTAATTTCTATGATGGCTGGATGAAAAACGAAACATCTGCCATGATTTCCTGCAATGATGGTTTCCGACCTGTCAGTTTTTATATCGAGGCGATAGACTGATGGAAAAAACGAACGCTGTACGTCAGCTGGATCGCAAAAAGCTGCCATATCGGTTGCATACCTATGAGGGCGTGATCAGCGGCATCGATGTAGCAAAAACGCTTGCACAGGCGCAAGAGAGAGTTTTCAAAACCCTTGTCACTGTGGGAAAGAGCGCAGCGCATTATGTTTTTATGATCCCTGTTGCCGAAGAGCTGGATCTGAAAAAGGCAGCCAAGGCTGTGGGCGAAAAATCCATCGCCATGCTGCCACAGAAGGAGCTTTTGCCGCTGACGGGTTACATTCACGGTGGCTGCAGCCCGATCGGCATGAAAAAACAGCTTCGTACGGTCATTGACGAAGCTGCTTTTTTGCATGAGACGATATTTTTCAGCGGCGGCAGGATCGGACTTCAAATCGAGGCAAGCCTGAAAACGCTGCAAAGTGTGATCCCCCTTGAAATCCACGCCGTAACCTGAATAAGGCTTGTCGGTATGCTTACGCACCCATCGGAATCTTAAAACTGCACCGTGATGCTTGTGCCTTGACCCAGGGCACTTTCCAGCGTAACGGAGGCATTATGGTATTCGGCAGCGTGCTTGACGATCGACAAGCCTAAGCCGGTACCGCCCGAACGCCTCGAATGGCTTTTGTCCACACGGTAAAAGCGTTCAAATATGCGCATATGATGCTCAGGTGCAATTCCAATGCCGTTATCACGAACGATAATGGCTTTGTTTTTTATTTCCACCTCAACACTGCCGCCTGCATTGGTATATTTGATCGCATTATCGCACAGGTTGGTCAAAAGCTCACTGAGAAGTCTCGGCACCCCAATCATTTCGGTTGGCTCCGTATGGATCGTCAACCGAATTTTTTTCTTTTCGGCGCTCTCACGCAGGATGGAAACGACCTCCTGTGCCAAACTGTCGAGCGCCACCGTCTGCGTTGGGATCGGCTGCTTTTCATCAAGCTGTGACAGGCGAATAATATCCTCGATCAGCACGACCAGGCGGCTTGCCTCCTTGTGGATACGTTCGAGAAACGTCGGAATATCTTCCTGTTTCACAAAGCCGTCCTTCAAAAGCTCCGCTGAGCCGATGATGCTCTGCAAAGGCGTTTTCAGCTCGTGGGAAACATTGGCGGAAAATTCCCGACGGCTGTACTCCGCAAGCTTCTGCTGTGTCATATCGATTGCCAAAATGACAGCGCCAGCCGGCTGCTCATCGTCGGTGATGCGGTCAAAGCCGATATGATAGTTCTTCCCCTCACGCTCGAACTGCATTTGACAATGTCCGTTCAGGAAGGTCTCGTTGATGGCATTTCGGAACAAACCATCACGGTCAATGGCAAGAATATTTTTTCCGACACAATCTGCATCTGCCCGGAAAATTCTTAATGCGGCAGGATTGACCGTCAGAATCTGACCGTCCTGATCCAACAGCAAAAGTCCCTCGCTCATGTTTCCGATGCTCTGCTCAAACTGTGCGGTTTTTTGTTTTAGCTTTTGCATCTGCGCATCGATTTGAAGATGCAGCACATTCAATCGCTGCAAAAGCGGCTCAATCTCGGGATAGGCTTCGTTTTCCAGCGGTGCCTCCAAATTCAAACGATCCAGGGGCTCCGTGATGCGCCTGGACATTTTTTTCGACAAAATCAGCGAAAGCACAACACACAGCGCAATCACCAACACAATCGGCAGCAGCATATAGCGTAAAAGCGCTGTCACAGTTGCCTGCCGCATCGAAATACGCAAAACCGTCCCGTCATTCAGGCGTATCGCTTCATATAGCGTGCGCTCGGTCAGCGTGTCGGAATAGCGTTTGGCAGAGCCGCTTCCCGTGGCAAAGGCAGAGATGACCTCCTCACGTTCGGCATGATTTGCCATAGTATTTTCGTCTGCGATCGTGTCATAAATGACCGTACCGTCTGCCCGGATCCACGTCAGGCGAAAACGCTCGGAACGCACGTCCTTGAGAAATTTCAAGCCGTCCTGCTCCATACCTGCGGCTGCAATACCAAGCTCGTCCTTGAGCTGACGAACCTGAACATCGTCATAATAATCGTAGACAAAGCCGATCAAAATTCCCAGACAACACAGTAAAACCAGCATCGTAATGAGCAGTGAGGAACGAAATATTCTACGTTTCATCCCTTGCCTCCATACGATAGCCGACATTGCGCACGGTTTCAATGCACGCACCGTAGCGCCCGATTTTTTGACGCAGGGTGCGGATGTGCATATCGACAGTACGGGTCTGCCCCAAAAAATCAGCATCCCAAACCCTCGACAAAAGCTCTTCACGAGTGAATGCGCAGCCCAAATTGCTCAAAAACAGCCGCAACAGCTCATATTCCTTAAACGTCAGCATCACACGCACGCCGTCAAGCGTGACGGTATGCGCATCAAGCTTCAAAACAAGGCCTCCAAGGGTCAGCACCTTCTCCTGTTTCTTGCATCGGCGCAGGATGGCTTTGACACGGCTGACCATCTCCATCATCCCGAACGGTTTGACCAAATAGTCGTCCGCTCCCAGATCCAAAAGCTGAATTTTGTCAAATTCCGCGCCCTTGGCGGTCGCCATCAGGATCGGCAGATCGGCAAGCGCAGGCGTGTTTCTGATTTTCTGAAGAAGCTGCACACCGTCAAGCTCGGGTAACATCACATCCAGAACGATCAGCTCGGGCTTTTGTTCTTTGAGCGCCTGCCAGCAGGCAAGACCGTCCTCGAAGCCCATCGCCTCGAAGCCCGTTGAACGCAGCGCATAAACCTCGATCTCACGGATGCTTGCATCGTCCTCTACACACCAAATCACAAAAAAATCTCTCCCCAAATGTAATTTTTTTATCGCTCAGGAGCATTATAACATAGATCAAAAAAAGATTCTACCATCAATCGGAGGAAATTATGGAGCAGTTTTTTCATCTGAAAGAGCATCGAACAAGCGTGAGAAGGGAATTTGTTGCGGGCTTGACCGCCTTTATGGCGATGGCATATATCCTGATCGTCAACCCTTCCATGTTTGCAGCCGAATTTGGCAGCGATTATTTTGATGCTGTCTATATTTCTACCTCAATTTCTGCGGTCGTCGGAACGCTGATGATGGGACTTTTTGCCAAGCTTCCCCTGTCTCAGGCGGCAGGCATGGGCATTAATGCTTTTTTCGTCAACACCGTCTGCCATGAGTTCGGCTTCACCTACGCAAATGCGCTGGTGCTGGTGCTGTTCGACGGAATTTTGTTCCTGCTTTTGACCGCAACGGGACTGAGAAAGCACATTTTAGAAGCCATTCCCACGTCCGTAAAAACTGCAATTTCCGCAGGTATTGGTCTGTTTATCGCATTTTTAGGCTTGCAAAGTGCAGGCTTGCTCGAAATCGGCAACGGCACGATCTCGCTGCACAGCTTCAATATTTTCCCCTCCCTGCACGGCACTGCCACATGGGCGCAGGTCATGCCGCTTCTGATCGCCGTCATTGCCATCATTGCCATCGGGATTATTTCCAAAAAAGGCGTGCGTGGCGCTGTTTTGTGGGGCATTGTCGGCAGCGCTGCAGTGTATTATATCGTCGGACTGATCTCTGTTGATGGCTTTGCTGACGGAATTTCGGGCAGCATGTCAGTCAATATTTTTGCTCCGTTTGAGAAATTTGCGGACCTGTCGCTTTTTGCGGTGTTCCGTGAGGGCTTTGATTTTTCCGCCTTTATCGAAGCAAACGGCATGGGCAATTTTATCATCGCACTGTTGACCACAACGATCTCCTTTTGCCTGGTCGATATGTTTGACACGCTCGGTGCGCTTTACGGTGCCTGCACCTGCGGTGGCTTGGTCAAAAACGATGGCAGCATCCCCAAGCTGGAAAAAGCCATGACCGCCGATGCCGTTGCCACCTGCGTGGGTGCGGTGTGCGGCTGTTCGCCCGTGACGACCTTTGTCGAATCCGCCGCCGGCATCGCAGAGGGTGGCAAAACAGGCTTGACCGCCGTGTTTACCGCATTGCTGTTCTTCCTTGCAATGTTCATTGCGCCGATTGCAAAGCTGATTCCGGCATGTGCAACGGCTGCTGCTTTGGTCTATGTCGGCATTTTGATGATGGGCTGTGTGCGTGATATCGATTGGGACGATCCGTCGGCAGCCGTGCCGGCATTTCTGACCGTTTCCATGATCCCTTTTACAAACAACATCTCCTTTGGCATCGCCTTCGGCATGATCGCATCGATCGCAATCTCCGTTTTCACCGGAAAAATTCGTGATGTCAAGCTCGGCACTTGGCTGATCGGCATCTTGTTTACTGTTATGTTCTTCGTTTCCAAATAAAAATACAAGCCAGACAAATGCGCCTGCCTTGTATTTTTAACCTTTGCCAAATTCCGATTTATCGCTGAATTACAAATTTTGAACTGTATGGGAGGGTCATGATGTATAGTGTAGTAAGATAGTTTACACAATGTGCAAGGACATGGTTTACAGTTTTTGATATAATCAAGGCATACAGAAGAGAAAGGGTGTATTTGTATGTCTTGGAAGGAAAGG
>SVKY01000009.1 GCA_015068235.1 Oscillospiraceae bacterium | reverse complement strand
ATGTCATCAACGCCACCTTCTACGAAGGCGAGACCGCAATCTCCCAGACCGTTTCCTGGAGCGTTGAGAGCTATGTTGCACAGGTCCGTGCAAAGACCAACGTCGCAGAGGACGAGCTGAACATGGTTAACGCAATGCTGACCTACGGCGATGCAGTTGCAGCCTATATGGAGGCAAAATAAGACAATTACGCAAAACACAGAAAATCAATATTGCAACCTATAAAAATCAAACGGATGAAGCCGAGGCTTCATCCGTTTGATTTTTATATCGTTATTCAAATTCCGATTTATACTAATTCTTAATAAAACGGTTTCATCGTTTTATTACCCACTCTACGAGCGGGTGGCGGCGTAGCCGACAAGAATGTTGTACAATACTTTTCTTCGAGAGGATTGTTTGTTTGCAGACTGAATATATAACACAGAATATCCCCTTATTCGGTGCAGATCGCTCCGGATAAGGGGATATGTTTTTTCGTGTGTGATTACGGGTTGTCATGACTCATAGCCTTGAGCATTTGAATCACAGCAGTTTTTTGACTCGAGGTGAGGCAGAGCCAATAGTCAAACAGCTCTTTCGTTTCCGGATTTAACTCTACCATATCGCCTTCGGCAAAGAATTGGGACAATGTGATGCCAAATCCGGCACATATCGTTTCCAAAGTTGCGATGGACGGAATTGTATTTCTTCTGAAAATATTGCCGATGGTCGATTGGGCTAAGCCGCATTCTTTCGAAAGTTTATATTCTGTCCATCCACGCTCACGAAGTAGCTGTTGTAAACGAGCATGAGTATCCATAGCAGCACCGCCTTTCTTAGAACTATTTTACTTCCAAACTGAGAAATAAAATACATACAAGTTGAAAATAAAATAGGTGCGTGTTATGATGTACCGCGAGACAGAAAATCAAAAACTGTGTAAATATTTTAATTTTCGACAGAAAAGTACGATTTATTGGACAGTGATTTTTGCATAATGGTAGTGGCAACTACCAACAAAAAGAAAGGATGATACTTATGAAACGGAAAACAGCACTACTTGCACTTCTTCTCTGCGTACTATGCCTCTGCTCCTGCGTGATGGATGGAGGGAGCGAGATTCCACCCGCACCGACTGTACAAAACACTACCGCAGAACTAACTTCAGAAAGTCCGACAGAGGAAAGCGAAACGATTACAATTTCAGTAGCAACTACAGAAACACAGGAACCAACGGAAACAACCGAAGCACCAAGCGAGGGAATCTCCTCAAATTCGTCTACCTTTGAGATTCATTTCTTGGATGTAGGCCAAGCTGATGCTGCTTTGGTTCTGTGTGATGATGAAGCCATGTTAATCGATGGTGGAAATTCGGAGGATTCAAGCCTGGTATATTCCTATCTGAAGAATCACGGCATAGACCACTTGGAATATATCATCTGCACCCATCCGCATGAGGATCATGTTGGCGGCTTGCCCGGTGCACTGAATTACGCAACTGTCGGCACAGCCTATTGCTCTATGGATACTTACGACTCGAAAGCATTTAGCAGCTTTGAACGATATCTTGAAAATCAAGGGAACTCAATTGAAATTCCTGAAGTTGGGGATACCTTTCCTTTGGGTTCCTCTACGGTTTCGATTCTCGGCCCGGTTGGCTACTATTCCGAGACGAACAACATGTCCATTGTCTTACGCATCGCATATGGTAACACAAGCTTTCTGTTTGCCGGGGATGCAGAGATCGACTCTGAGCAGGATATTCTCAACAGCGGAGCGAACCTACAAAGCACTCTTCTGAAAGTTGGACATCATGGAAGTGACACCTCTACCTCCTACCGCTGGCTCCGAGAGATCGCACCGGAGTATGCCGTTATCTCCGTAGGCAAGGGCAATTCCTATGGACATCCCACAGAACAAACCTTGAGCCGCTTAGAGGATGCAGAGGTCACTTTGTTCCGAACAGATTTACAAGGACACATCATCTGCACTAGCGACGGTGAAACGCTCAGCTTTACAGTAGAACGAAATTCAAATGCCGATACCTTCTATATTGAGCCGCCCGAAACCGTGCCAACAGAAACGCGGACCACCGCCTCCGAACCTTCTCAAACAACCTATGTTTTGAACACAAACAGCAAGAAATTCCACTATCCGCACTGCTCCAGCGTCGATCAGATGTCAGCCAAAAATCGAAAAGATGTAACACTCACAAGAGATGAAATCGTCGCCATGGGCTATGCCCCCTGCGGACGGTGCTGCCCATAGATGTTTTCTGCTATAGAAAAGGATAAGTGTACTGGGGAGTGTCCGCTGTGTTCGATACCTCTCCATTTCTTTTGATTACACTATTAGATGAAATATATAAAACCCAAATGCCATCGTGCAGAAGCGACCAAATGTCGCTTGTGTATGATGGTTTTTCTATTGAAGCCTCCGATTGATAAGGCGCAGGTAGAAATTGTAAAATAGTCTTTTACATGGTATAATATTGGAAACAGTGCGTAGAGCAATGAAAAGGTTAATCTGCGTAAAATAGATTTGTGACGTGAAAACGAGGAAAGAATATGAGAATGATAGAAAAGTTGTCTTTGCGGAATGGTTGATGAGATGTTTTCATTTTTGAGCAAGTAGGATTTTTTGATCGCTTTTGTGCGGTAACAATTGAAATACTTCAAGCAATATTAACGTTTTAGATTGCTTTTAGGCGGGAAACATGAGATAATGACAATGTATTATCTCATGACTATGTGTGCCAAGCTGGTGAGGAGAAAGGATGTGACCTTATGATGCAGCAGTCGCCGTTTCATGCATATTATGCTGCTCGGATGTTGGAGAGCGTTGCGGAAAAGGAGCAGTTTGTTCCTGTGTTTGCTTCCTCTGGAATTCAGGTCTATCCTTTTCAGGTGGCTGCAGCGGGGTTTGCGCTGCGTTCCCCTTATCAGAAGGGTGTGATTCTCTGCGATGAGGCAGGCATGGGAAAGAGCCATGAGGCTATGCTCATTATGGTACAGCGTTGGACGGAGGGGCAGAATCGGATTTTGCTTTGTATCCCCAACGCTGATTTGCTTGCACAGTGGGTGGAGCTGTTGGAGCAGTATTATACCGTTCCCTATATCACTTTGACCAATAAAAACGATTGGGCAGTAAACAGCTCTTCGGAGAATCCCAATGCGTTTGATCATAGCGGAATCATAATAACCACCTACGATTTTGCTGCCGATCATGCAGAAGAAGCAGGGATGATTGCATGGGATCTGACTGTGTTTGAAGAAGCCAATGCTTTATCCGGTGTATACCAAACGGATAATAAGCAGGCAAAAATTCTCCACCAAATAGCCGGTAATGCGTTCAAGCTGCTCTTAACCGGAACCCCGATTGAGAAGAACATTATGGACCTCTATGGTTTGATATGGTTCATTGATGATACCGTTCTACCGGGAGAACAGGAATTTTTATCCCGATATCTTCGTAAGCCTGAGAACTATCCTGAATTGGCGAAACGGGTTAGCAAATACTGTTTCCGTACCCTCCGTTCTCAGGCAAGAAGCTATGCCAAAATCCCTTCTCGTGTTCTTGTGACCCACGAGTACCAAACAAGCCCACAGGAAAAGCAGCTCTACAAGCTCCTTTCTGCATATATTGACAGACCGGACAAGCTGGCATTCCCTGAAATGGATTCCTATGACCTTGCCCTGCGTTTATTTGGGCTTTTAGGATCATCTACCGCAGCCCTTTCTCAGGCGGTGAAAGGGATTATAAAACGCTTAGAGAGCAACCCCGAAGGTGCGGAAGAATGTGCTCAGCTCACAGCAATCTTGGAGGCTTGCGTGGGAATCAAAGAGGACGGCAAGGCAAAGGCCCTTATGATTGGTTTGGAGAAGGGCTTTGCACTCCTGAAACAGAAAGGTGCTGCAAGAAAAGCAGTCCTCTTTACCGAGAGCATTGAAACCCAGAAAATGCTCCTGCCCATTGTCAGCCGAAAGTATAAAACCGTGATCTATAACGGAAGCAAAGACTATTCTGCCATTCGGGAATTCTTGCAAACTGCAGAGGTTTTGATCACCACTGACAGCGCCGCCAAGGGCTTCCATTTGGCAGTAGCTTCTTTTGTGATCCACTATGATCTGCTGTATAACACCTTGAAAATGGAACAGCGGATCGACCGCTGCCACCGTTTAGGACAGCGGAATGATGTGCTGAGTCTTGCCTTTATTAACAAGGAGAACTTTGCAGATGTCCGGAAGTTAGAGCTTGTCAGCAAGCGGATGTTGGTATCTGACGGTGTATTCGGGGTCAGTGATGATGTGATCGGCGGCTTTACAGAAGATCTTCCAGCTGCAATGGATGTGATCTCTCAGCGAGTTCGCAGCAAATCACAGATTGAAGAAGACCATCAAAACACCCTTACTGAACGCTCCGAAGATAATAAACAGATCGTTCAGTCCGCAGAGGATATTCTGTTCACCACCTTCCACAAGGACATTGCCTCACAAATGCGGATCACGCCCCAACACATAGAGGATCGTTCCGCTGAGATAAACCATACCCTTTGGGAATTGGCAAAATACTTCTTCCAACGCTACAACGCAGAGCATACAGACTGCCATTATGTAATCGACGAGGATGCACAGACCATCACCGCAACCAATTACGAAGCCCTTCCCACCCTATTCTATTATTGGGACGGTAGCCGCAACAAGAAGTACCAGAGCCAAAAGGTTTACGGCATGGCAAAGGATTTCAAGCCACGCTACGGAAGAATCACCTTGACAAGTATTATCGGTCGAGGAATATTGCATGAGTTGGAATGTGCAGAGCAAGGGGAATTAGGAATTCGGAATGCGGAATTCGGAATTGATCATTCGGAGATTGGACTGTATTATGTTGAACTGTTTGCCGGTAAGAAGCGTGTTTCGGAGAAGTTTGTGCTGTGTGGTAGGAAGTCAGATGGGACGGCTCTTTCCGAAGAGGAATGTGCCCGTATTTTACAACTCCCGGTGATTTCCTATACAGATGGAACCCACAAGGCTCCCCACTGGTTGAAGCAGAGTGGACGATCTCTGCCCCTTGATCATCTTGTTCCGGTAGATGCTTTGATTGCGGAAGAGGCAAAGAAGCTATCTCCCATCCAAGAGGAAGAAATTACCCTCCTTAAACAGCAGGCAGCGACCAGAAAAGGAGCATTAGCAAAAGAAGTGGAGCAGCTTTCCTTTCAGCGAAAGGCTATGGAATCAAGTCGGGAGCAGGTTACAAATGATCGTTTGAAGTTACTTTCCTTGGATAAGCAAATCACCCAGCTCCGCAGAGCATACATGGCAAAGCAGGAATCTCAATTCTTTGATGCTATGAAAATCGACTTAGAACTGGAAGAAAAAATGAAAGCCTTGGCGGAGAAAGACAGCTTGTCCGCAAGAGTAACGAGAGAATTTATTCTTTCAATCCGGTAGCATTAAAAATTATACCGTAAAAAACATTTTTCTCTTTATTCTTGTCGTAATTTGAACTATAATAAATAAGGAACGCATGTTGACGGTGCGCGCCGATAGGCTATTTCAAAGATTGCTCAAAGTGCTTGAAAACATGAGAAGATATATAACTTAAGAGATATAGGGATGCTCTAAAGGAACAAAGCGAGGTTGCGGCTCATGAAGATTAGAATATACGAAACAAACATAGCTCCAGATATACCACAAGAAAAGGTACATGAAATAGACATTGACGGAGCCCTCTGCATCCAAGATATGCTTGATATAATTAAATGTGGATTTGCGGATTTATCGAAGTATTATCCATTGAGTGGTGTGTTTTCTTGGAATGATGCCTATTTCCCTTACATATTAACGGGTGATAGGATTCGTTTCAATGTTCCCTTCAGGGAGGCAACTGTTTCGGATTTCTTGGAAACGCATAATTTTTGCAATGGTGAAATTCACATCATAACAGGACTTGTACAAGCAGGAGGACCGGGATTCCTTTCTTGGGATGTGATTTGGGATGCACTCAATAATATTGCGATTTTCTGTTCTATATCCGGGGTCAACATCAAGAGCATTTTCGATTGGATTAAAAGTCGCTTTGTTAAAAAAGAAGTATCGCCCCACACACTATACGATATTATTTTCGCTCGTAGTTGTTGGAACCACAATGAGCTGGCGGAACTTCTTGATATGCCGCTGGAAGAAACAAAGTACCTGCTGAAAGGCTTCGGTTATGTGTATGACCGAAAGACTATGATGTATGTTCCGGGAGAGCACGCTCCGGAAATCAAAGAAAAAATACAGGGCATACAAGTGCATGATGTTTAATGAATAAAAGATAATTTTCCGTTTCTTAGAAAGGAGCAATAACATGAGCAGAGCTAAAGTGTTTGTAATTATGCCTTTTTCCGATGAATTCTTCGAGTCCTACGAGATGATAAAACAGTATTTTGAAGAAAAATTTGAATTCTCTCATGCTGGGGAGGAAGACAATCAACAAAACATTCTTGCGGATATTATTCCGCCAATCTATAATGCTGATATTGTATTGGCCGACTTGACAGGGCTCAATCCCAATGTTATGTATGAATTGGGCATTGCCCATAGTTTGAATAAGAAAACCGTTGTAATCACACGAGATGATCTGAGCAAACTTCCCTTTGACCTAAAGCAATATAGAGCAAAAGGGTACTCTACTCATTTTAAGCAGTTTCATGATCTGCTTTCATATTTAGAAAAACAATTGATGGGAGCAATAGAAGGAAGTGTTATTTTTAGTAATCCGGTAAAAGACTTTTTAGACAACAATCAATTAGATCCTATGAAACTATTCAATAACAAAGCTCCATCAACGGATATCCCGACAGATGAAAAAGGATTTGTTGACTTCCTTGCCGAGATTGAAGAGGATTCAGAAGAAATGGCACAGAACATTCGGACCATGTCTGTTGAACTTCAGGAGTTGAACACTGGTGTGAATAGAAGCACAGCCGAAATGAATCGTGTACAACAGGCCGGCGGTTCAGGAGTAGCTTCACACACCAGAAAGCAAGCAAAGAAAATCGCAGAACTAATGGAAACTTTTAGTTCCAACCTCAAAAGACATAATGAAAACAATACGGTGCTATGGAACCGTATTGAAAAAAACGTATTAGGTCTTCTTGAGAACCAATATGCAGCCACCGATGCCAATAAAGCCTCACTTATTGAATACCTGAGCTCTTTGCATAGATTAAGGGGATCTATTAACTTTTCGGTTAATGCTATCAATGATACAAAAGAAATTATTCGAAGCGGTAAGGGCTTGCAAAGAAGTCTGAACAAGGCAATTCAGTTTATGGTTGAGGATATGGAAAACTATATAGCATGGTGCAATCAAATGACTGCATCTATAGAACGAATACTGGGAAAAAGTAAGTTTATCGTAGGAGAGATTGACTTTTCGCCAGAGGAGGCAGCAGATAATGCATGATATACTGGATGGAATGAGTATGAATTTAGAACAAGCGAATATGGACAAGCTGCGTTCTGTGTTCCCTGAGTGCTTTGCGGAGGGGAAGCTGGATATTGATAAGCTGTTGGCTCTGTGTGGGGAGTATATCAGCAATGATTTTGAGAAGTACAAGTTTGAGTGGAAGGGCAAGGCGGAGTGCTTGAAGCTGGCGCAGAAGCGGTCTACCGGCACGCTGCGTCCCTGTCCGGAAGAAAGCGTGAACTGGGACAGTACACAGAATTTGTACATTGAGGGCGATAATTTAGAGGTTTTGAAGCTGTTGCAGACTGCCTATTATCGTCGGGTGAAGATGATCTATATTGATCCTCCCTACAATACCGGCAATGATTTTGTCTATGCAGACGATTTTGCCGATCCTATGGCTCGGTATAAGGAAGTCACGCAGCAAACCACAAAATCTAACCCCGAAACTATGGGCAGATTCCATACCAACTGGCTCAACATGATGTACCCCCGCCTCCGCTTAGCTGCAAACCTCCTCCGTGACGATGGTGTAATTTTCATCTCTATTGATGATAACGAAGTGGACAACCTGAAGAAACTGTGTAACGAGGTGTTTGGCGAAGAAAACTTTGTAGCACAATTCATCTGGGAGAGAGCTTTTGCACCCAAAAATGATGCTAAATATGTATCTAATAGCCATGATTATGTACTAATGTATGCTAAGGCATTAGAGAGTTTCACTATCGGACAACTATCAAGGAGTGAAGAAACCGAAAATAGATACAAGAACCCAGATAATGACCCCAGAGGGAAGTGGACTTCGGGCGACCTATCTGTTAAAACATATAATGCAAATTCCGATTACGAAATTATTACACCAAGTGGAAGAAAGGTAAAGCCACCACATGGTGCTTGTTGGAGAGTTTCTAAGCAAAGATTTGATGAACTCGTCGCTGATAATCGCATTTGGTTTGGAGAAAACGGGGATAATGTACCACGACTAAAACGGTTTCTTTCGGAAATTAAGGAAGGAATTGTCCCAACCTCTATTCTCTTTCATAAAGATGTTGGGCATAGTCAAGAAGGTAGACAAGAACTTAAAAGGTTATTCGATGATAAAGGTTATTTCGACGGTCCGAAGCCTGTTAGACTGCTACGCCACTTGATGACTATTGCAAACACAGACGAAGATGCTATACTATTAGACTTCTTCTCTGGTTCGGCAACGACGGCTCATGCTGTTATGCAACTAAATGCAGAGGACAGTGGAAACCGAAGGTTTATTTTAGTGCAATTACCGGAAGTGTGTGACGAAAAGAGTGATGCACACAAAGCCGGATTCCAAAACATCTGCGAGATCGGCAAAGAACGCATCCGCCGTGCAGGGGCAAAGCTTGTCCAAGAGCAGGCAGAAAAAGACAAACCCACCATGGACGGGCAGATCACCCTCGATGATAATTCCGAATTCCGCATTCCGAATTCCGAATTAGACATCGGTTTCCGTGTCTTCAAACTCGATACTTCCAACCTTGAAACATGGGATGGTACGCCCATTGTCAATGAGCAAATCCAAATTCTCTATGACCGTATGAACAGCATGGTGCAGCGGGTAAAGTCCGACCGCACGGACTTAGATATGGTATTTGAGGTTATGCTGAAGCTGGGTGTCCCGCTAACCTATTCTGTAAATCAAATCGCAATTAACAGCAAAACTGCCTATGCAGTGGGCGATGATTGCCTGCTTCTTATTTGCCTCGCAGCAGATGTAGCTCCCGAAGATGTAGAAGCTATGGCAGAATACGCCCCGGCTAAGGTCATCATCTCCCGTGATTCCTTCACCGACGATACCGCCATGGCAAATGCCTACTACATTCTCCGCGACCGTGGAATAGAGCTAAAACTTTTGTAATGCATAATTCATAATGCATAATTCATAATTATTTTGGGTGCAAGGTGCAACTATCACAAAGCCTAAATTATGAATTGTGAATTATGAATTCTAAATTTGATAAGGAGATAGGATTCCTAATTTCACACATGAAGACAGATAATGTAATAGTAAACAAAAGCAAGGCATTCGCTCTGCGCACCATCAAGTTGTGTCAATACCTCTGCGAGGAAAAGAAGGAATTTGTACTCTCAAAGCAGCTTCTCAGGAGTGGAACAAGCATTGGTGCAAATGTGAAAGAGGCAATCCGTGGGCAGAGCAAGGCTGATTTTGTTTTCAAACTCAATATCTCGTTAAAAGAAGCAAGCGAATCGGAGTATTGGCTTGAACTTCTTCATGAAAGCGGATATATAACAGATGCACAGTTTTCCAGTATATACGCAGATTGTATTGAAATCTTAAAACTACTCACAGCTATCATAAACTCCAGTAAAGGAGGAACGAATGCATAATTGTGAATTATGAATTATGTATTATGAATTAAATGAAGCTTAAATTCAAAAATCAGGATTTCCAAACAGATGCGACGAATGCCGTTGTAGATCTGTTTATGGGACAAGAGAATACGCACAGCACGTTTTCTGTGGACAACGACGATCAGACTCGGATGATGAATGATCTTGGCTTCGGCAATGTTTTACATATCGACTCTGAAACCTTGGAGCAGAATATGCACACGGTGCAGAAGCGGAACAATCTGCCTTTGACGGAATTAAGGTTGAATTCGGAATTAGGAATGCGGAATTCGGAATTAGACAGCAAATTAGGCAATTCCGCATTCCGAATTCCGCATTCCGAATTTCCTCAGTTTTGTATTGAGATGGAAACCGGCACCGGAAAGACCTATGTTTACACCAAGACCATTTTTGAACTGAACCGCAAGTACGGTTTTACCAAGTTCATTATTGTTGTTCCCTCTGTGGCAATTCGTGAGGGTGTATACAAGTCCTTCCAAGTGACACAGGAGCATTTCGGACTGCAATATGACAATGTTCCTTGCCGTTATTTCATCTATAACTCTGCAAAGCTATCTGATGTGCGGCAGTTTGCTACCAGCACGAATATTGAGATCATGATTATCAATATCGACGCCTTTAAGAAAGCGGAGAATGTGATCAATCAGGCACAGGACAGGCTCAACGGAGACAGTGCTATGCGGTATATTCAGGATACCCATCCCATCGTCATCATCGATGAGCCTCAGAGTGTAGACAACACGCCTAAATCCAAGGAAGCCATTGCATCCCTGAATCCCCTGTGTGTCCTGCGTTATTCCGCAACCCACCGAGAGAGAATCAATCTGCTTTACCGTCTGACCCCGGTGGATGCCTATCAAATGGGATTGGTCAAGCAGATTTCCGTATCCTCCAACCAAGTATCCGGTGGCTTTAATCAGGCATATGTGCGTCTGCTTTCCGTATCCAATGATAAAGGCTTCCGTGCCAAGGTGGAAATTGATATTAAGAAAAACGGCGTTGTCAGCCGAAAAACCATCACTGTGAAGCCCGGTGACGACCTATATTTACTTTCCGGTCAGAGAGAACTCTACGAAGGCTATACCATTGCAGGGATCGACTGCACACCGGAATTTGAGCACATCGAGTTTGGCAATACAGAAGAGGTAGCTTTAGGAAAAGCAATCGGAGATATTGACGATCATGTGGTCAAACGGGCACAGATTCGCCGCACCGTTGAGGCACATTTAGACAAAGAGCTTCGCTACACGGATAAGGGAATCAAGGTGCTATCCCTGTTCTTTATTGACAAGGTTGACCGTTATCGCCACGAGGATGGAAGTCCCGGTATTTACGCCAAAATGTTTGAGGAATGCTATTTGGAACTGATTGCAAAGCCCAAGTATGCACCCCTTCGGGAGCGTTTCTCCCCGGATGTTTCCGCTGCACATAACGGATATTTCTCTCAGGATAAGAAGGGCCGCTTGAAGGACACCAAGGGCGACACCGCTGCCGATGATGATACCTATAATACCATCATGCGTGATAAAGAGAAGCTGCTCAGCTTTGCTTCTCCCCTCCGCTTCATTTTCTCCCACTCTGCACTGAAAGAGGGCTGGGACAACCCCAATGTATTCCAAGTCTGCACCTTGATCGAGCAGAAATCCACCTTCACCTGCCGCCAGAAGGTAGGGCGTGGTCTGCGCCTGTGTGTCAATCAGGACGGCGAACGAGTGGAGGATAAGAACATCAACATTCTTCATGTCATGGCAAACGAAAGCTTTGCAGACTTTGCCGAAACCCTCCAGCGTGAAATTGAGGACGATACCGGCATGAAGTTCGGTGTTCTGCAGATCGGTCTATTCTCCGGTATGGTCTACGAGGAACGCAAAGAGGTCAGACAGGCAGTAACGCAGGAGCAGGCAAAAGCAATCCTCTTGAATGCGGAATGCGGAATTAGGAATTCGGAATTCAATAGTGATTCGGATCATTCCGGAATTACGGAAAATTCCGCTTTCTGCATTCCGAATTCCGAATTAGACACCCTTCGTCGTATAATGGAGGAGCAGCCGGAGGTTGTAGAGAGGGCTGCAACTGCAGTATTGGGAAATAATTCCGAATTCCGAATTCATAATTCCGAATTAACCTATACCAAAGTTGTGACCGAGGAAAAGAAGGTCACCTATGATGAGGCACAGGAGCTGATGGAGCATTTTGAGAAGAAGGGCTATATCAGCAAGTCCGGCAAGATTCAGGACACCATGAAGGCTGCACTGAAAAGCGGCACCTTGGACTTGCCTAAGAAATATGAGGCAGCCAGAGGCCGTTTTGAGCAGATTATTGCCAAGGCAGATCGCAGGCCGTCCATCCGGGATGCTTCTCGTGATGTGGTGGTTCGCCTGAACAAGCAGGTTATGGTTTCGCCGGAATTCCTGGAGCTTTGGAAGAAGATCAAACAGAAAACAGCCTACCGAGTCGACATTGACACGGATCGACTGGTTGAAAACTGTGTAAAAGCATTGCAGGAAATGCCCTCGATTCCGAAGGCACGGATTATCTCTCAGACTGCAGATATCCGCATTGAGAGAGCCGGTGTGCATCATGTAGAGCGTGAAATGCGTACCACAGACATTGCGGATTCCTATCAGAGCCTCCCCGATATTCTGACCGCGATCAGTGACGCAGCATTGTTGACCCCTGCTACAGTCAATCGAATTCTGGTGGAAAGCGGAAGAATGCAAGATTTCCTGAATAATCCGGAGGCATTCATGGAGAGAGCCATTCAGAGCATCCGGGATCAACGCCACGCTTTAGCCATTGATGGTATCAGCTATATCAAGCTGGACGGGCAAGAGTACTATGCACAGGAAATCTTTGGCGTAGATGAGCTGGTTGCAAATTTGGATCGAAATGCCGTAAAGGTAGAGCACAGTGTATACGACTATGTGGTATACGACAGCAGCTCTGTAGAACGGCCCTTCGCCCTTGCGCTGGACAATGACCCGGATGTGAAGCTGTTCTTCAAGATCCCCAGCCGTTTCAAAATCGACACCCCCATCGGCTCCTACAACCCCGACTGGGCAGTATACCTGACTAAGAACGGTGAAGAAAAGCTATATTTCGTCTTAGAAACCAAGGGTAGCACCGACATTTTTATGGATCTGCGTAACCGTGAGCAGCTCAAAATCCGCTGCGGCAAACGCCACTTCGAAGCTCTCGGAGAAGATGTCCGCCTTCAGGTTGCCACGAATTGGAATGAGATCAAAATCGGGATATAATGATTTTGTGCTGAGGTTATTCGAGATACTAAAACGAAGTATCGAGTAATTGAAGTTAGCGAATGGATTGAAAATGATGACTCGCTTCTTGGTATATTAGGATATTAGTAAGTGTCAAATCTAATGGCGACTTGCAACAAGGTCTCCGGCATGACAAAACACTTCCGTATAGTAGCGGACGGTATATGTGACTCCCTTATACTATCCGAGATATGGAGCTATGATTGACGAGGTGTCGATTAGGTTCGACGCCTCGTTTATTTTTTTGAAAAAAGATGTTGCAATTTGAGGAAAAGTGTGTATAATAAATCTATCAGGAACAAATCGTTCCTGATAGAAAGTGAGTGGTAGTTATGAGGTACAAGGATCCGGAGTTGATGAAAGAGATTCATGCCTTTGTAAACGACTATTTCAGATCCGAGAGGAGATCCCCTTCTGTCAATGATGTGGCAAAGGCTGTTGGCATTGCCAAGACCACGGCATACCGCTATCTTGTGGACATGAATGAACGGGGCATCATTGCCTATGACGGAAGTACCATCACAACACCACAGACCGGCAAGTGCATTTCCGGCTATTTTTCTGCTCCCATCGTGGGTTCCATACGCTGCGGCAATCCGGAGTTAGAGGAGGAATGTATTGAAGAATACATCAGTCTTCCGGTTTCTGTTTTCGGAAACGGACAGGACTGCTATATGCTCCGAGCCGAAGGTGACTCCATGGTGGATGTCGGAATTGCAGAAAACGATCTTTTGTTGATCCACCGACAGCATACGGCGGCTGTCGGCGATGTGGTAGTCGCTCTCGACGGGGAGAGACAGAATACATTGAAAACTTTTGCCGGAATCGACATAGAGTCCGGTTGTGCCGTGCTAAAATACGAAAACCGGAAGGAGTATCCCGGCAAGCAAATTCTTGTAAACGAGCTTGAGGTACAGGGGGTAGTCACACACATTATTAAGGCAATGAAATAGTCAGAACGATCTTATTTGTAAAGGAGAATGAACTACGATGAATGAGCAGGAACTATGGGTATCGTTCTCTTGGTATTGTCCCAATTGCGGCAAGATTGTTGTGGGGTATAAAGACTCCAACGGAACAATCAAAGTACAATGCAGGCATTGTGAGACAACCATGATCAGACGGATCAAAGGTCGCCGTCACGACACAATCGACCTTTACGCTCCCCGAAATCAGGAGCAACTGCAAACAGGTTAAAAATGAATGCGGTATAACGACGGAATGGTTGAGATGAAACAGGCTGCGTAAATCCATCTCCAGGTCACATACCTTGAATATTCCGGACGGTTATGCCAGATATATTACATGAGAGGCCGCCGGCAAGACAGAGTTCTTTTAGTTGAACTCTGCCTTGTCGGCGGCTTTTTGCTTTCCGACAAGGCTTTCAAAAAATATCGAAAGCCTGATATGCATTAAGGGCTGAGGATACAGATATTGCTTTTTTCTCAAAAAGGCAGTATGGGTACCCTTATCTTTTTGCGCCCTTTTCAGGCTCATGGTGAGGAACCCACTGTTTCCCGGCACCTTCCGCACAGGCGGAAAGGAATAACCATGAGCTTTCAGTCGTATATAGCCAAATACCCGTAATCTCCGAATTTTGTCCCCAAAAACAAAATTCAAAAAAGGAGATTACAACAATGGGATTTAACTATGGCTTAGAAAAAAAGAGATTCGAGGCAGAATGGGCTCGCCTCAGAAAAGAATATGTCGAAGCCGGGATGTCGGAAGAAGCAGTTCAAGACATGTATGAGTATGATATGAACGAATTTCGGCGTAAAAGAATAATTGCAATACATGAACAAGCTTTTGTTGGAAAATATTGCGATGATGCAGAAGAAGATGACAGCAGTAAATCTGCACTCTATGGCAAATTTTTGACTGAGCTGTCGTGTATGGATTCGTACTCTCTTGCGTGTGGAAGATTTGCATGGATTGAGACAATCGAGAGTGAAGCTCTGTATGCAAAGCTGATGGCATTGTCGGATAAGGACAAGGAATTGCTCACGATGATTGTAATAGATGAACTCAACATCAGCGAGATTGCTGCTATTCAGAGGAAGGGAATCTCTACGGTTTGGGAAAAAATCAAAAGAATAAAAAAATATTTTCAATAAAACCCGAAAAAAACGGAATTCTCGCTGCCTACCACTTGAAGAGAATTTTTCTCTACTAACTGATGGGAGATGAGATAGTGTTGATTGAAAATGCTGAAAGAAAACCACACCCTGGTGAAATGGAGTTATGCCTGTGTGCCGTCTGTGCATCAATCTATTACAATATGCCGGATCGCAGAATTAAGCGTGTGGATATGACACAGACCGTAAAAGATGTTTGTACAATATGCGGACACCGTAGAGACTACGATTTTTATGTGTGGCCGGTGTCAAATGTACGGAAGAAGATTCGTACCTTTGCGAAAGGAGACCGAGATGAGTAAAATCGGCATTGAAAGCAGCAACGAATGCTTTGCTGCCTTGAAACTGATCGAAAAGCTCTGCAAGGACGGTCTTATTCCCGATTTTATTTTTCGGAACATTCTGAATGATTATGTGGATGTTGTAGACGGAGCCGCCTTTGCGAGCTGTTACACAAATGCACCGCCAAGGAAGGAGAATTATATATGATGTACGGACTAAACTCCGACTTTCAGAAGCGTAATGTAGTCATATATGCCCGTGTTTCCACCGAACACGATGCCCAGCTTTCAGCACTTGAAAACCAGGTGGAATGGTACCGTCCGATCTTAGCGGCCAGACCGGAATGGACACTGGTAGACAGCTATATTGACGAGGGTATTACAGGCACTTCTGCCGAAAAGCGTCCTCAATTTATGAAGATGATTCGGGATGCAAAGGCAAGAAGATTTAACATGATCATCACTCGTGAGGTCTCCAGATTTGCTCGCAATACTGTAGATACCTTGCAATACACACGAGCATTGAAGGAGTACGGGGTAGAGGTATGCCTTTCTGAAATAAGAGGCATATTGAATGCCTGCCCAAGCCCACGCGGAGCAAAGACAATGCTTGGACAGCATTTGATTATTTGGAGCAGTACGCCGTTATTGATATTAAATGTGCTAACTTTCAAATTTGCTGCGGATATTCAAAGTATACTTATAATATTTGTTGACAATAATGAAAGTAAGCGTTATAATCTTAGTAAATGGAGGTGCTTGACATGGCGATTACCAGCAAAGAAGGTATTTTGAAGGTGTTGACTGCATTCAATCCCTGGTGGAAGACCGGTGCAGTTAACCCAAAGATGACTAAGACATATAAAAGATTTGCGTTCCATGAGGCAATGAAGCGCTTGAACCAAATTGATTTACGCCGGATCGTCGTTCTTACCGGAACCCGGCGTGTCGGCAAGACTACTATACAGTACCAAATGATCGACACACTGCTCAAAAGAGGTATCTCGCCGGAGAAAATCGTATTTATTTCTATGGATCACCCTATGCTGAAGCTCAGTGGTATAAACGATGTTTTAGAAACATATCACGAAAATATTTACGCTGACCAGGATGTGTACTATTTTTTTGACGAAATCCAGTACGCACAAGAGTGGGACAAGTGGTTGAAGACGATTTATGATATGCAGCCCGACACAAACGTTGTGGCAACCGGTTCTGCAAGTCCTGCGCTGATAAAAGGAAATCAAGAAAGTGGCGCCGGTCGCTGGACTGTTATTCAGGTTCCAACTATGTCTTTTTATGAATATTGTGAGTTGCTAGAATTGGATAGGCCTCGGCTTCCCGAAACATTAAAGATGACTCAAATGCTCCACATGACGCAACCGGAACGTTCTCGTATTATGATGCAGCTTCAGAAGGTGCAAAAGCATTTTAATCGCTATTTGCAGATTGGCGGATTTCCGGAACTAGCATTGTCTGATAATGATATTATTGCTCAACAGATTATGCGCGAGGATGTAGTAGATAAGGTTCTCAAGCGCGATCTTCCTTCTCTCTATAATCTAAGAAACGCAACAGAGCTGGAACGTATTTTTCTGTATCTGTGCAATGTATCTTCCGAGATTGTTTCCATTGAAGCAATCGCAAAGGAATTGAGTGGCGTATCCAGACCTACTGTAGAAAATTACATTCAATATTTAGAGAGCGCCAATTTGATTTATCAGAGTCTACCGGTCAATATGGCGGGAAAGAAGATTCTAAAAGCTAGCCCGAAGATATATATTGCAGATGCTGCTATTCGCAATGCTGTTTTGATGGACGAATCACTTCTTTCGGATCCTATCGAGATGGGCAAGATTGTTGAAACTGCTGTGTATAAGCATGTGGCTGCATTCTATTATCAGCAAGCGACTTCTGTGGGTTATTATCGTGGCGGACGAAAGGGTAAGGAAATCGACATCGTAGTTGACAAGCCGAATTCATATAACATCTTAATTGAGGTTAAGTATCGTGAGGGAGCACCGATTAAGGACGATGATGCGATTGCTGAATTGTGTGCTGAAGCATCAGCTGCGATTGTTGTAACTAAGAGTGCTGCGGACTTTGGCGTCCATAATACCAAGTCCGGTAATAATATGCTCCGTATTCCCGCATTCGCTTTTCTCTACCTACTGGGGCATGCCGAGAAGCACGGATACAAGGGCATTGAATAACCTCTGTGAAGGACAGCAATCGACATAGAGAAGACTCAAAAGTATGTCTACGAGTTCTCCGCATTCCGCCGAGTCCACCGCTGGACTGACCTGAAAGTCAGTATATGGCTTTGAGTAATACGGGGTTTCCGCCAAGTGCGGGAATCCCGTTTTTCTTGAAAAATCAAGGGTTTTCGGGCTTTTTCATAATGCAGAACGGCCGTAGCAGTACAGGCAGCGATCAAGGCAAAGTAATTTGCGCTGTGGCGTAAGCGAAATATAAACCAACTCCCTCCCGGATCGGGGGGGGGAGCTTTTTATGCGCAAAGGATGGCGGGGAATGCGGGAGGTTTTTGCATTTCTGACATTTTACGATTCTTATTTCACTTTGTAACGAAAATTACAGGAAAATTCATAAAAAAACTTGAAAAAAACACAAAAAAAGCCAATTTATTTTTTGACAAACGGAAAAATCTGTGATAGAATACATGAGAAATACTATACGTTGTTGGTATTGTGCGATTTGCATGCTATATTTTGTGTCGGGAAGGCAAGGGAGAATGTGCGATTTTTTCCATACTTCGGCACAAAACGTGAATGAAACTGAGGTGGATTATTTTGGCTATTCTGGACGGATTGAAAAAGTATTTCAAAATGCTTCCGGCGCAATTGACGATCGTCAACATGAAGGCGGCACAGATCGCAGGCGAGCTCTATAAAGCTGCGATCGAAAATAATTCATTTGCAGATCACGAGGCTTTTAACGACAGCTACGAGCACAGGCTTGAAAAGTATATTGTTTATTACGATATCGGCAAGTGTGAATTGGCTTGCAGCGATATCAGGATCAACCATACCACCACGGACAACGAGATGCTTGCCAACAGAAGGACCATGGCGATCCTGGAGGAGCTCTTCAAGGTGGATAAGCTCAGAGGGGAAGAACCGATCTGCAAGGAGATCCTCTACTACGCCATCGAGAGAAATGAGCAGTTCGACGGCATGGGCTTCCCCAACTGTCTGAAGGGGGATGCCATTTCGCCCATCGGCAGGATCCTCTGTGTCTCGGATTACATAGCCAGAAGATTTATTGACGGCGCCTGCAAGGACGACCTGCTCAAGGAGCTGAAGATGAAGCTGGGCAAGAGATTTGACCCCGAGGTTGTCCTGCTGGCAAACGGTGTGGTGGAGCAGCTCTATGAACAGGAGAGAGCGGTGCTTTCGGAGCCGGGCGACGAATTTCGCAGCATCCGTGTGATGTATCAGCCGGTTTGCGATGCTTCCGGCGATATGACCAGAGAGAACGCAGGCTTTATTTGCCTGAATGACCCGACACGCGGCGTTCTGATGCCTGCCTTCTATACGCCCATTGCCGAGAGAAATGACAGAATCATGACCATCACCAAGTATGGGCTTGAAATGCTGTTCCGTGATATGGCGTACAGCAAGCTGGCAGGTCCCGAGGTGTCCAGAAACTTCTCGGTGGGGATCTCGGCGCAATGTCTGTCCAGGGGCAATTTCCTGAGCTTTGTGAAGAAGCTGATCCGTGATTTCTCTGTCAATCCTCAGCGTTTGACCTTTGAGCTCGATGCTTCCGACATCGATATGAACGATGCAAAGCTGCTGGAAAGCCTGCAGGACTATCGTGAGCTGGGCATCAAGCTGGCGATTGATAATTACGGCGTGGATAATGCGTCACTGTTTAAACTTCAGAATATTGACTTCGATGTCATCAAGATCGACAGAAGCTTCATCGACAAGATCTGCGACAACAGAAAAACCTATGAGATCGTCAAGAACATCATCAAGATGGCGCAGGATCTGAATATCACTGTGGTTGCGAAGGGCGTTGACAATGCGCAGCAGAAGGCACTCCTGCTGGAACTGACCTGCCTGTATATGCAGGGACGTTTGTTTGGAGAGCCTGAATATTTCCCGATCTAAGACCGGAAGGAGGGGGCTATTGATTTGAAAACAAAGCTGGATATCAACAGCATGGACGAGCGAATCAAACCGTTTGCCGTCAGAGTCACCGCACGGTCTGTCAGAAGACGTAATATACTATTAAAAATATTCATTGTCGTTTTGCTGATCGTGATTTTGCTGCTCGGCACGCTGTATGCACTGTCATCCTTCGTGAATAAGGCAGGCAACTTTACGGTTTGGATTCCGGATGAGGATGTGAACCAGATCGCCCTGAGTGACACGCCGGACTTTGAAAATTCCTCCACCATGCTTGAGGCGGATATCATTGATCAGATGGACAACATCACCAAATCCTGGATGCCCGATAATTTGGATGAGGTGGACGGCTGTCATAACGGCGATGAGTACATAGCTTATACATTCTATTTGAAGAATGCGGGCAAAAACGAGATCGACTACTTGGCTTCGATCGACATTCATGCAGTCACCCTGGAGGCTGACAATGCCGTCCGTGTGATGGTCATCAAAAACGGAGAAGAAACGGTTTACGCAAAAGCGCAGAAGGGTTCCACCGAGCCGGAGCCGGATACGATAGCGTTTCTTTCCAACACCAAGGTTCTTGAAAACACCACCGAAGGCTTTGAGCCCGGCGAGGTAGACAAGTACACCGTGGTCATTTGGCTCGAAGGCAACGATCCTGAATGTGTTGATAATATCAGAGGAGGAGTGGTAAAAATGTCTATGAATTTCAAGGTACTGGAGAACGACTGACGGGGGCACATAAGTCAGTAAAACTCCATTAAGGTAATCTTGAAACATTACATAATACACTTTTCCTCTCTATGATCAACACATTTAAGATAAGCAAACAATTATGAAAAGGAGAATTCTTATGAAACTAAGAAAAAAGGCTTTATTACCCGCAATTGCCATGGTCTTGGCTTCTGTCATCGCTCTGTCCGGCGTGACCTACGCATGGTTTACCACCGGCAATACCGCTACTGTTGAGAGCCTGGACGTGAACGTTCAGACCGCTAACGGTATCCAGATCTCTTTGGACGCTTCTTCCTGGAGATCCACCATCGATGCTGAGGATATCAAGACTGCTATCACCAGCGCAACTGCTTACACTGACCGCGTGATCCAGTTCCCCGAAGGCGAAATCGCTCCCGTTTCCTCTGCAGGTAATGTATCTGACGGCAGACTGCAGATGTTCAACGGCGCTTACAACAACGACGGCACTTTGATGTCCGCTGCTGTTTCTGACATCAACGGCACTCAGAATGTCAACTACGTTGCATTCGACCTGTTCTTCAAGTCCAGCATGGAGCAGGTTCTGACCCTCAAGCTCGCTGACTCCTTTGTCGCTTGCACCGATGCTCTCGGCGGCGACATCAACGCTAACACCGATTCTGCTGTCCGTGTTGCTTTCCTGAACCTCGGCTCCGCTGCTACCCCCGCTGCAGCCCGTGCTCTGAAGGGCGATGCGAACACCACTGCTCAGATTTGGGAGCCCAACTCCACCAAGCGTGCAGACGGCACCACCGGCGCTAAGCTGGATTACAACGGCTTCAACACCGCTTTCGCAGCAATCGACGAGGAAGCTCTGAATGATGCAACTGTTGACGGAACTGCTGCTGTCGCTGCTGTCAGCACCTTCGACGAGACCACTGAGCTCGTTACTTTGTCCAACGGCATCACCAAGATCCGTGTTTACATCTGGCTCGAAGGTCAGGACGTTGACTGCGTCAATACCATTTCCTTCGGTGACTTCACCACTAACCTGCACTTCACCGTTCCCGAAATCGAAGAATAATTCTATCCCACTCCAAGGAGCAGGCCCCCTGCTCCTTGGGGGGAAACCCCTAAAGGAGGGAAACACGCTTGAACAAAGTGCTAAAGAAGATCGGTGCCGGGGTTGTTGATATCCTCATCATTGTGCTGATCTTGCTTTCTATCATCATTTCTATTTCTTCTATCACAGCCAAGGCAAATAATGGTGTCCCCGATTTGTTTGGCTATACCCCGTTTACGGTACAAACCGATTCCATGAAGCCCACGATGAGCAAGGGTGATTATATTTTCGTTAAGGAATGTGACACCGAGGCTTTGCAGGTCGGCGATGTGGTAACTTATTTTGCGATCATTGACGGCAACCGTGTGATCAATACCCACAGAATTTCCGATGTCATCAACGACAACGGCATGCTCCAGTATCAGACGTGGGGCGATAACAGGGAAACGAACCCCGAGCCTGATGATACGCTGCTTGCGCCCGGTGATGTGATCGGCAAGTATAACGGCACCAGGATTCCGGTGCTGGGTTCTGTGATTGATTACCTGAGCACGCAGATGGGCTTTTTCCTGGTAATTTTGCTCCCCGTGCTGCTGTTCACGCTCTATCAGATCTATAAGCTGATCGCAGTGGTTCTTTACAACCGTAAGGTCGATATGATCAATGCGGCAAACGAAGCTACCAGCGACGAGGTCAAGGAAGCCATCATCGCAGAGTATCTGGCAAAGCAGAAAAATGAAGAGACAGAAGACAAAAACGATTAAGTGTGCAGTTTAAAGTACATATTTTAAGCTGCGAAGAACACTTTTTGATATGTCTTTTATACTGCACACTTAAACGGAAGGATTATTTCAAATGGATGTTTTTATTAAATTTGTTGTTGACTTTTTAGAAACATTTTTTGGATCTTTGTGGTCCGGCATCAGCGGCTTCTTCTCCGGTCTGATTGGTATGTTCAACGTCGTTAAGTATGTCGAGATTTTCAAGAAGTATTGCGGAGATTTCAACGCACTTGCATGGATCCTTGCAATTTTGACCGTTCTGCTGCTGATTGCTGCTCTCGGTGCGCTTGTGTTTGTGATTTACTTAGGCATCAGAAAGTACATCAGAATCAGAACGAGCCTGGTCAGCCAGGAGGAGCTTCTCAACGAGGTCGGCAAGCTGAACAAAGAGGTCGTCAAGCTCTCGAACGAAAAGGATAAGATTTTGGCGATGAAGGTTTCGCACCTTGGCTTGAAGCCCGAGGAGAGCGATGTCATCGAGGAGGATCCCGAGGAGAACAAGACACCCCTGGCAGAAGGCGAGAGCCGCTTCTACAAGTGTACGCTCATCGACGAAAAGATGCAGGATTATATTCCCAAGAAATATAATTACGACATCACGCTGTCTGAAATTTGTGACATGTTCAGAAATTTCGCCTGCTCCAGAATGGGTCTGTTCTATGAGATCAAGATCATCCGTCTGTTCGTTGCAGCCTTTGCTTCTACCAGACTGATCATCTTGCAGGGTATTTCCGGTACCGGTAAAACCTCTCTGCCGTACGCCTTCGGTAAGTTCATTCAGAACGACACCAACATCGCTTCTGTTCAGCCCTCCTGGCGTGACAGAACCGAGCTTTACGGTTACTTCAACGAATTTACCAAGCGCTTCAACGAGACCGAAACGTTGAAGAGAATGTACGAGGCGACTTATACCGAGGATGTCTTCCTGACCATTCTGGACGAGATGAACATCGCTCGTATCGAGTACTATTTCGCTGAAATGCTTTCCATTTTGGAAATGCCCAGCCGCTCTGAGTGGGTCATCGACCTGGTTCCCAGCGGTTGGCCCAATGACCCCAAGCACATTGTGAACGGTCGATTCCGCCTGCCGGAAAACATGTGGTACGTCGGCACCGCAAACAACGACGACTCCACCTTCGCAATTTCCGATAAGGTTTATGACCGTGCGCTTCCCATTAATATCGATACCAAGGGTGTCTATTTTGAAGCGCCCTATACCGAGAACCTGAACCTGAGCTACAAGCATTTGGAAAAGATGTTTGACGAGGCGAAGGTGAAGTACAAGGTCTCTGAAGAAAACCTGAAGAAGATCGAAGTTTTGGATGACTATGTCATCGAGCACTTCAGATTGGCGTTCGGTAACCGTATCGTCAAGCAGCTGCGTGACTTCGTTCCCGTTTACGTTGCTTGCGGCGGCACCGAGATCGACGGCATCGACTATGTTTTGGCAAACAAGATCCTGAGAAAGTTTGAAAGCCTGAACCTGGCATTCATCCGTGACGAGATCGAGGGCCTCATCTCCTACCTCAGCGAGCTGTTCGGCAGAGAGAATATGGGCGAGTCCAAGGCATACCTGTCCAGATTGCAGAAACTATTCTAATGAAAGTATAGGGGAGATAAAATGATCTTAGATTTTGAACTGCTTTATAACATATATACTCAGGACTTTATCTCCCTTGTCCAGGGTGAGGATTTTTACACTGAGTTTATGAATAAAGCCCGCAGCGGCAACTCCGAAGTGTCCTATATGCACCGCTTTATTGATAAGCAGATCGATCTGACCTGGGTCGAGGCGATCGAAGAGGCGATCATCCCTTTGGATAACATCATCAGAAATCCCCGCCGTTTTATCGTCCAGGAGGAAGAGATCGTCAACATCGAGCTGGCAAGAAAGATCTCTCCCGAATCGATCAGACACCTGGCGCAGCATACCAATATGATCGCAAAGGTGGAAGAGGATACCGTAACGCCCAACCGAATCCTGAATATCTTCAAGGAGGAGAGCTTCGAGACCTACGAGAACCGCTTTATCTACACCTTGCTGATCAATCTTCAGTATTTTATCAGCAAAAGACTCAGGGCGATCAATGACAGCGTGGACGGCAACAATGTGACCTCCATTTTGTTCAAGGATAATTTCAAAATCGGCAAAGAAAATGTCAAATGCACCTTTGAGATGACCATTGATTCTCCCGGCTTTAAGATGGACAGCAACCTGTTGGACGTTGATCCCGAGAAGCTGAGTAAATTCCAGAGAATCGAGAGAATCAAGAAAATTTTGTACGATTTCCAAAATTCTCCCCTGATCAAGACACTCCACGGTACCAGCCTGGTCCGCCCGCCGATCATGAGGACCAATGTTTTGCAGAAGAACCCCGACTTCAAGAAGGCGAAGGCGCTGTGGGACTTCATCGAAACCTACAGAGACTCCGGCTTCAACGTTGAGGTGACGGAGACCAATGAGATCCCCAGCGAGAACTATTTGGCAGATCTGTATTCCACCATGGTTTTGAACTATTCGCTTTTGAAGCACTACATCGGCAATGAGGGCGACTATGAGCCTCAGAAGAAGAGAAAGATCATTACCCCGCAGCTCATCGAGAGAACCTTCTTCGATGTCCTTGACGATTTGACCTTTGATATCGATGTGGTCAAGAAGATCTTCAACGAGCAGGTGGAAAAGACCTCGAAGAAGCGGCAGAAGCGTGAAAAGGAAGTCCTTGCTGTTATCGATCAGGCGATCAAGACCGAGAAGAAGCGCAAGGAAGATATCGAGCGAGCCCGTCTTGCGGAGCTGGAACGGCAAAAAGCGGAAAAGCGAGCCGAGCAGCAGCGCATCAGAGACGAGAAAAAGAAGAAGCTCGAGGAAGAAAAGCAGGCGAAGCTTCTCATCAAGCAGGAGCAGCAGCGGCTTAGAGAAGAAGCGAAGAAGAAGCTCGAAGCCGAGAAGCTGGCAAGACAGCTTGAGCGTGAAGAAAAGAAGCGCCTGAAGGAAGAGGAACAGAAGCGCCTCGAGGAAGAAAAGCGCAGAAAGGCGCAGGAGAAGCAGGAACTCCAAAAAGCGCTTGAAAAACAGAAGGAGCTTGAACGGAAGCAAAAAGAGCGTGAAAAGCTCAAGCTCCAAAAGGAAAAGCAGCTGCAGGCGGAGAAAGAACGCCAGCGCAAGATAAAAGAGCAACAAAAGCTCAGAGAACAGAAAGCCAAGGAATTGGCACAGCAAAAGGAAGACGAAAGAAAGCGCAAGGAACGTGAAAAGCTGAGACTGCAAAAGGAAAAGCAGGCTTTGGAGGAAAAGGAACGTCAGCGCAAGATAAAAGAACAACAAAAGCTCAGAGAACAGAAAGCCAGAGAATTGGCACAGCAAAAGGAAGACGAAAGAAAGCGCAGGGAACGTGAGAAACTAAGACTGCAAAAGGAAAAGCAGGCTTTGGAGGAAAAGGAACGTCAGCGCAGAGAAAGAGAGCAGCAGAAGCTCAAGGAAAAGCAAGCCAAAGAGCTGGCACAGCAGAAGGAAGCTGAGCAAAAGCGCAAAGAGCGAGAGAAGCTGAGACTGCAGAAGGAAAAGCAGGCACTTCTTGAAAAGGAAAGACTTCGCAAAGCCAAGGAGCGTGAAAAGCTCAAGGAGAAGAAGGCGAAGGAAGCCGCTTTGCTGAAAGAGAAAGAAGCAAAGATCAAGGCAAGAGAAAAGGCAAAGCTCGAAGCGCTCAGAGAAAAGAGCAAGAAAAATAATTAAACCAAGGAAGATCGGAGGTGGCAATTGTGAAGAAAATACCTATTTGGAAAAACGTCACTTTGATTATTTCCGTCATTGTGATGATCATAATTGCTACCTTCGCATGGTTCTATACCGGAACGAGAGGCTCGGCGGACGATATGTCAGTGCATGTGGGCAAGGCTTACTATATTCAGATCTCCGGCGACCAGGGAAACAACTGGTCTGATGACCTGGATGTGCACATCGGTGTCAACAAGAATTTCAAAGAGATCTCCGGCGACGGCACAAACTTCTATAAGCCCGTTTATGATCTCGTGGGAAACGATGACGACGGATACTCCACACAGCTGATTTCTTTTGAAAAGCTGACCGATGCCAACAAGAGCGAGTATTATTATGAAGAAATCCTGGAGTTTCGTTCCGACATAGAGCAGGAAATCTATTTGGCGCCCGAAAGCTATGTGGTGGATCCCGAGGCTGAGGATGATCAGATCAACAACTATATTTCCGGCGCAATCAGAATCGCCTTTTTTGAGATCAATAACGGCAAGGAAGAATTAAAATACATTTGGGCGCCGAATTCTCAAATCGAATATTCCGCGGAGGATAGCACCTTCCGCAGTGATGGTACTGTTGAGCCCTATTATTGCTACCAGGTGGGCACAGCCGCTTCGGCAGTATCCGCAAACATTTCCACGGAAGCTACGGATGAAGCCGGCTGCGGCTATCATTCACAATACAAATTCATGTGGAGCAATGGACAGCAATTGCCTGAAGATGCGCCGTGTCTGTTAAAGCTGGATACGATCGGCGAAGATAACCATTTCCACAAGACCATGAAGGTCAAGGTTTGGCTCGAGGGCTATGACAGAGAATGTGTCAGCCAATTAAGCGGACAAAAATTCACAATTAAACTTGAATTTGCTGCAAAGGAGGAGAATAGCGATGAATAAAAAGCGCATTATTTTAAGCAGCTTTTGCGTTATTCTGCTGCTTGCACTCGTCGGCGGCACGATGGCATGGTTTTATGTCAACGAGGAAGTCAGCGTTACCTACGGCAACAGCATTTTCTGCGAGGCAGGCGACAGCCTGGAGATCGCATTGGTTGAAAACGGCGTTGCAAACAGATGGTCCAGCGCCATCGATTACAGCGCCGGCGAGTTTACTGCCGTCGACATTTCGGGCAATGGCGAACAGCTGTATCGTCCCTCCGAGATCGATGAAAATCAGCAGCCGGTCAACCTGATCCCGGCAGTGTCTTCCATGGAAGACAGCAATCACTATGATTATATTGAAATGGAAGTTGCCTTCCGTTCCGTATCTAAAATGAATGTATACCTGAGCAGTGAGTCCTTCGTTGCTCCCGTCAACCCCGACGATACCACGTCCAACATCTATGGCAGCTTCAGCAGAGATTATATTGCAAGTGCCATGCGTGTTGCGGTCATCGACGATACCGGCAGCCTTAAAATGCTGTGGGCTCCCAACTCTGATTATCAGCTGATTCAAAACGGCGACGGCACCTACGCATTTAAGACGGGTAGCGCCGCAACCCCCGAATCCGCCTATTATTTCTACGGCGAAGATGAAGACGGCAACATCGTTCGGAAAGAGATCTCTGCGGATACATACGCAAGCAAAAAGTTTGTGATCGATTCCACCGGCGCGGAAAGAGGCTACACCGGCAATTCTCCGGTTTTGGTGTCACTGAACCCCGAAGGCAGCGAGACCCATGCCCAAAAGACTGTGAAAATTCGAATTTGGTTTGAGGGCACCGACCGTGAGGCGCACCAGGCTTTGGCAGGTGGCAACGTCAACGTAAAATTGAAGTTCGTCGGAATTTCCAAGCTGACCGATGACAACAGGCAGACAGCGATCAATGCGATCACCTTTGATCAGGACAGCTCCACATTTACAGGTCTGGCTGAGGGTATGGTTTTCTCTACAGACGGTTTGCAGTGGACACCATACACATCTGCATCACCCAATCTGCCTGTTTTGGACAGCGGTGCTTCCATTTACATAAAATATCCCGAAACAGAGACCAATTACGAAACCGATTATATTAAGTTTACCAAGGATTGATTGAGGATCAGAAAGAGGCGAGAGCATGCCAAAACGTAAAAGAATTTTATCAGCAATTTTAGCCGTGTGGCTGTGCATGATGTTGGTTACATTTACCTATACTTGGGTCTCTCGCAACTGGACACCAAGTATTAAAAGTGACGATATCAACATCGCAAGCTCCGGCGCACTGGTTATCAGTGTCCTGAGTGATACCTCTGCTGTGCATACGGAGGTTTCTTTGAACGATGTTGTCGGCTTGGAGGTTGACAGCTCCTTCACGTTCAGACAGGTATCCAGTCATGATGGTGAGCACTTCTTCTGGAAAGACTTTTCTCCGACACTGACCGACGAGGAACCGATCTATTATGCCATCGACAGCGGCGATATTCATAAGAAGGACTATATTGATGCCGAATTTTGTTTGAAGCTGGATGATTCTCTCACGGAAAGCAAATACATTTTTATCCATCCGGAAACCGTCATCAACTATGTCAAGGATCAAATCGATGATCCGGATCTTAGTAAGGCGATCAGAATCTCGCTGACCTATGACAAGGAGATCGGCGGTCAAACAGTGACGCAAACCGTGATTTTGGCAGATCTGGGCGAGAACAACGAGGGTGTTGTGAACGCCAACGGTGAAGCTGCGGTCGAGGCTTACAGAGCGGTCATGAGCGATGCTGACGGCAAAACCGATAACGAAGGCGCTTTGGGCTACCAAACCGTTTATGGTCTGCAATACTTCAATTGCGGCAGAGAATCCTTTATTGACGATGATCCCTTCAACGAAGCCAACTATAACTTCGACAGAGATGGAAGCAGAGCATTATTTACCTTGAACCCCGGCGAGGCAAAATGGGTGACGATGCGAATCTGGCTGGAAGGTCAGGACGTTAACTGCGTCAAGGAAATTGCCGGTAAAAAGTTCAATTTGGTCCTGAAATTCGACTCTGCTTTCGTTACTCCGGCGCAATGATTCAGCGGTAAATATTTTACAAGGAGGCACAAATCAAATATGAGCAACAGAAAAAAGATCATAATTTCCATACTTTCATTGACTTTGTGCATTCTTGTTACCTTTGCCTGGATCAACGAGCTGCAAAATCCTGCGGGCAGAGTTATGGCGCTTCGTTTGGAGAATGCAGCGGTTGCGACCAGCGAGCTGAAAGTGAAGCTGTCCGTGAATGTGGAAGATGAGATCTTCGATGACATCACAAGGCTCTGCGAGGAAGTACCCGAGAAGGAGCTGGAGGTCTATGATGATTTCGCTCCCGGCGAAAGGAAAAAATTCAAGGTCGATATTACCAATTTAAGCACATCTTCTGTCAGACTTCGTTTGATCCTCTCGGATATCATCTGCGAAGATGCAGAGCTGCAAGACAACATCATCATCGGCACGAATGGTTTTTCGGGCTTCGATTCCTCCTATCCCGCACCGACGGTTCAGAACCAGAGACTCTCGGACGGAATGGATGATGCAGGAGGCTTTACCCTTGTTGACATTGTTGAGATCCCCCCTGAAAAACCTGTGTCCATCTACTTTTATGTAATGTTCTCGGCTGCCGGAAGTGAAAACCTGGAGGATATGAATTTTTCCATCGGTACGCTCAACTTCCTGACCGTATAATTTTGGAGAAAACATGCTAAAGCTGATTTCTAAAATTCTTAAAATAGCTTCATACTGTCTGTTTGGTTTGATCGTTTCCATGTCTTTGTTTGTGGTGACATTGCGCTTTTTGGGCGAATCACCCAGCATTTTTGGATATTCATTCTACTATGTCCTCACGGAAAGTATGGAGCCGGAAATCATGGCTGGCGAAATGATTATAGGAAAGTCCGCAGATCCGAAGGATCTGAAGGTTGGCGATATTATTACTTATATCGGCGAATCGGACTCTTTGAAGGACAAAATCATCACCCATAAAATTGTTGAGATCGATGGTGACAGCTTTACCACCCAGGGTGTTGCGAATGATTTACCGGATCCCCCCATCGATTCGTCCCGGATCTTGTCCCGATATGTTACGACGATCCCACTTGCGGGGAAAATATTTACGATTATTAACAGCAGATTTGGTTTCATTTTTCTGATCGCAATACCGCTTTGTGTGCTGATCGTGAACGAGATTTCAACGATTGTGAAGGCATTTAAGGAAGATAAGGAGGAGCATTTAAGTGAGTAGTAAAGTGTTAAATGCAGAGAGAAAAAAATATCATAGATTCAAGCGGAATGTGTTGTTGAAGACTGTCCTTATTTCTGTAATTGCGCTGCTTCTTATCTCTTCTGTTACCTATGCGTGGTATATTAACAATCAGAGCCTGTGGGGTATGGAATTTAATACCGGTAATATTAATTTCAATACCTATGTCTATGGAGAAGACGGCACGCATTTGATCGGACCCGTGTCTTCCGATAATGACGAAGATGAAAGCCAATTCAGAAACGTCCCGCTGATCACCATTGAGAACGCTCAGGTTGGTACCGTCGGTACAGCCTATATTGTGGTGGAAAGCACCGGCTCTCTCGGCATTCAGTATCGGATCGCTTTCGATATCCGCGGCAGAAATGAGAAGAGCAATGCTTATCTCGGCGGTTATAAGTACAATATCTCCAGAGTCACGGACAAGGTGACCTTCACCGGCACCGGAGATTTGGTCGTTACCGACTGCCCCGCACCCGAGAAGATCAATGATGAGGTCATCACCATCGATAAGAATGCGGTGAACGGCATTATCAATCAGACGAACGGCTATGACGTTTACCGTGTGGACTATACCCTGGCGCATAAGAACGAGGAATATACCGGCGGCGGTATCAATATCTATTTCGATATTTTTGCAACGCAGATCGACGGTGACTTTGACAGCGTCGAGGAGAGAGGCGCCACCTATTACTGCTCCACGAGAGAGGATATCGATCGTGCCTGCGTGGAAGCCTACCCGGGTGATATCATTAAGCTTAGCTGCGACATCGTTTATTACGGCGATCTCGTATTCAACAAACCCATCCACCTGGAAACAAACAACTTCACCCTGACCGTGAACGGCAATTTGATGTATGATTACGTGCTCGGCAACGGCTTGAGAATCGACGCAGGCGGCTTGGGTAAGGTTGTTGTTCAGTGCACCAAGGAGGGCGTTGGCGGCAATTTGAAGATCAAGACGCCCATCAGCGATGTTACATTGACCGGCTCGAATGCCTCGAACGGCGATATCGTTGTGGAAAAGGATATCATCATCGATGCCACAAGCTCCTTTGGCTCCGCCGGCGTGAGCTTCAATGAGGTCAAAATTGTTGACCTGAAGAACGCCCGGAAAACCATCCAGCTTGAGTCCAACACCAGAGCAACCGTCTCCTTCGGTACGACAATCGGCTTGCTCCAGTCTGTTGCGAAGGCGAACAATATTGAGATCATCAACAATGGTGAGATTGACGAGATCAATCTTTCCAATATGTCTGAGCTCCCGCAAACCAACAGCCCCCAGATTTATATTCTGAATAATAACGACATCAACTCTCCGATCAAGCTACCCAGCTGGTCTGTGAAGTTCTGTGAGGATTCTAACGGAAATTGCACCGGTAATACCAGAATTATTCTTAGCTATTCCGGCGGTCCTACAGAGGTTAGCGGAAATTGCGATTTTGACAATTCTGATATCGAGGTCGAAAGAAAGGATTTCCTGGTGGAACAGATCGAGGAAGGCAATGACAGCCGTTTGAAGATCTACTATCAGGATATGGACGGACAGACGACAACGATCCAATCGATCCTTGAGGATTACCTTAAGAATGAGGCGATCACAGGCTGCGCTGTGAACGAAGTGCTGCAGCTGGAAATCATCTCCATCGGTGACAAGGCTGTTACGAATGATGATATTTCCTTCATGAACAGCGACAGCATGCTTTCGCTCAAGCAATTGGATCTGCAAAGAGCGAATGTGTATGACCGGAACACCGATACATATCACAAATTGCCGGACAGCGCTTTCTACGGCGTCAGCAAGTATGAGAGCTTGATTCTGCCGCAGAACCTGGCTGAGATCGGCGCAAATGCATTCAATAGCTCCAATATTCTAAACATCATCACCATACCCTCCGGCGTCACCGCCTTCGGAGACAGCTGGTTCTATAACGGCAATTATGTACATTTTGCAGCTTCCGTGCCGGAGAGCGAGGCTGTCAGCGGCTTAAACTCTGCGAAGGCAATCTTCGTTGAAGAAGCGTATATCAGTTCCTATAAATCGGTGTATTCTTCGTATGCTACCCGGATCTATCCGGTCTCCGTTTTGGATGAAACCAAGGAGCATTTTGTCAGAAATACGAAAAATGATAAATGGGAGATCACCTATTATATCGGTGGTGCAGAAGCTGTGCTCGGCGAAATGATCACCATTGATGGTACGGTCCTGAAGATCACAAGTATTTATGATCATGCTTACAGACACAATTATACCGGTACCACGGTAAAATTTGCGGATACGGTTGAAAATTTGGGTGCCGGCAATTTCTACAACAATAAAAACATCACAGAAGTCGATTTGAACAATGTGAAGTATGTTGGCGATGATGCGTTCTCGAATGCTTCCGCCTTGGCACAGGTTGATTTTGGCGATTGCCTGGAAACCATTGGCGCCAATGCGTTCTTGAATTGTGTTGCCCTTAATCATGGCGTTCGCTTGCCTGCTACCATGCAAAAGATCGGCGCATCTGCTTTCCAAAGATCAAAAATTACTGCTGTAAATACAGGAGGAACTACTTCCATTGACGGCTATGCTTTTGCTAATTGCACAGATTTGATCTATGCCGAGCTCCCCAATGTTCAAGTTGTTGGTGAAAATGGAACCAACAGATTGTTCGAGTTATGCACTGCATTGGTCAGTGTGAGGATCCCGGCGCTTACAAAAGCAAATGACACCAGAATGTTCGCTAAGTGTACATCCTTAAGAGAATTGTATATGGCAACAAATGATAATGATATCACACTGGGAAGTAGTCCCCTTTCCGGGTGTGATATGGCGAGGCTCAAGCTTTTTGTGCCGGAGGAGCATATTGAGTTTTATCGAAGCAAGTGTCCCGGTGGTATCAAGGCTGCGATGATTTACCCCGAGGGAGAGAAAATGGGGCAGGAGCTTGTGAATGATTTCAATATTGGCACTTATATTGTCGGAGATAACGGTGATGGCACCTATACTTTGATCACCTCCAACATTGATTATTCTGACAGTTTGGAAATTCCTGCCACGTTCAATGCTAAACCAATCACTCATATCTATGACAATGCTTTTAGAAATCAAAACTTTACCAATGTAACACTGAAGATCGGCAATAATATTCAGTCCATCGGTAGCAATGCATTCTATCAGCTTAGCGGCTTGACAAATGTTGAGTTTGGCGAATCTCTTGAGACAATTGGAACTGCTGCCTTTGCATATTGTGCAAATATGGCGCAGAATGTTATTTTGCCTGCTTCAATGAAAGAAATAGCAAGCGAGGCATTTAGAAATACGGGGATTCTGAGCATTCATACCGGCGGTACGATCTCCGTGGATGCTCAAGCATTTGCGAACTGCACGTCGTTAGTTAAAGTAAACATGCCCGAAGTGACTGTGATCGCCGAAAGCGGAACGAATGAAGTGTTTTCAATGTGCACTTCTTTGATAAGCGTAGACATGCCGAAGGCAGCGAAAATCTATGGCAGGAATATGTTCCGCACCTGTTCTGCTTTGGTAGAGATCTATATGGGTAGTAGTGATGCCAATGTTTCGTTGGGTAAAGATCCCTTTGTGCAAAATGCTTCTTCTAAAGTTAAGCTATTTGTTCCTGAAGATTTGCTATCGTTCTATCAAGGAAAGAATCTAATCAGCGCTGCTCGCCTTTATCCCCGGGGGGAAAAGATTGGCGACAAGACGGTCAATGGCGTCCTTGTGGGCGATTATGTTGTTCTGGAAAACAGCGATGGCTACACATTGGTGACATCGAACCTGGACTTTACGGGAGATGAGGTCGTACCGAACGAATATAACAGTAAGCCCATCACGGAGATCTATGCCAATGCCTTCCGCAACCAGACCTTTACAGATGCAAACCTCGCGTTGGGGAACAATGTAAAGCGCATCGGTGCCGGTGCATTCTATGGCACTACCGGACTTGCGTCTGTTGTGATGGATCAGGTTACAACGATCGGTGCGGATGCCTTCTTCGGAAGCGGGATCAAAACACTCAACGCACCGAAGCTGACAACCCTCGGCAACAATGCGTTCAGACAGTGTGCTGCTTTGGAAACGGTGAGCATTCCGAGAATCCAGAGCATCGAAAGCACCTGTGTTTTTGCGGATTGCACCAACTTGAAGTCTGTTTATTTTGAAGATGTGATGATCCTGGACAAAGACACATTCTCAGCAGACATGAACCTGGAGAGAATCACCATCAACCGCATAATCAACAGCAGCGGTGATAATATGCCGTCAGAGATGACCATAGAAGCCGATGCTCCGTGTAAGATCTATGTACCTTACCGTTCGGTGAGTGCATATCCTGCCACATGGAGCGGTAAGCCCGTGGTATCCTTTGATATCTCCGCTACCTATAATGGAGATACCTACATTTTGGTGGATTACAATGGACGATACACTCTGATCGATTTCATGCCCTCGCAGACGATCACGGCGTTGACGTTGCCTGCTGCAGTATCGGCATCCGGAATCGGTGATATTTCCATCTACTCCATCAAGGAGGGCGCATTCTCCACGGTGGCTGCTACGCTCAAGGAGCTGACGCTGTCGTCCACGATCGCACAGTTGAGCGGTGCGGCGCTGAGCGAGTGCGGCGCGCTCGAAAATATCTATGTCGATGAGAGCAATATCTACTTCAAATCTCTCGGCGGCGTACTGTGCTCCAAGGATACGAAGATCCTGGTGAAATATCCTGCGGGAAGAAGCGGAAGCTTCGATATGTCCGGGCTGGATTACAGCGCAACAGTCGGAATCGGCGCCAGCGCATTTGCCAATGCGACAAAGCTGACGCAGATCGTATTCCCCACTTCGCTCATGGCGATTGACAGCACTGCCTTTACAAACACCACACAGCTGAAGACAGTCGAGTTTACGGGTGAAACGCCGCCGCTCCTGCTCGGTGCGAACATCTTCGATACCACGGTGGAAGGCTTTAACATGGTCGTTCCCACTGCGGATCCTTATGTGACGGCTGCGTACCTGAGCGCATTCAATTTTGCCGAGTATGAGCCTTATATCGATCTGACCGGTTATATAGCGCCCAGCGATATGGGACTTGATGCTGTGCTGACCGCCGATCTCGGTACGGAGATTGCCAAGAGTGCTTTGAGCTATGTCGGATGCCCGTATGTTTACGGCGGCTCGTCCCCTGAGGGCTTCGATTGCTCCGGCTTCGTGCAGTATGTGTATCAGCAGAACGGCATCAGCATCAATCGTACCGTAAACGATCAGCTCTCCGATGGCTACAGCGTTCCTTTTTACGATTTGCAGCCCGGCGACATTATCTACTTCGGCGACGAAGATGAAGCGTCTCATGTCGGTATCTATGTGGGCGATGGCGATTTTGTCCATGCGCAAAGCACTGAAACCGGTGTCGTACTCTCGAACCTGTCTGAGAGCTATTACACAGGGCGCTTCTTGTACGCACACCGAGTCGTCGGCTGATGAATTGCCACGATTTTGACAGCTGAGCCACAGAAAATTAAATTACAAAAACCGATGTCGGAAGGCTTCCAGCATCGGTTTTTTGATATTTCGGGGCAAAAAGGCTTCGCCAAATCAGGAACCCTATCGTCCCGCTCAGAACAGTTTTCTGCTGATTTTCATAGAAAATAGACATTGTACCATATTTATGATATAATAAATACGATTGTTAATACTGTTTCTTGATAAAATGGTTTGAAAACCATTTTATTTCCTGCGCCGCTATGCCGCTGATCAGCGGCATGATAAAACGGTCAATCCGTTTTATTAGAAATAAGCATAAGAAGCATTGAGCAAATTCCGATTTGTCGGTGAGATTATCGTTTCACGCTGTAGGGGAGGGTCATGACCCTCCCGTGTGCAGGAACTATCGTAATTGTTGATAATTATCGTAAAACATTACGTTTTCACATTGGTTTGCTGCGAAATTCTACCGTTTTCTGTGCGGGAGGGTCATGACCCTCCCCTACAGTGGCTGATACGTTCTGTTCGATCAATCGGAATTGGTACATTTTTTCATCGGGTAACAGTATTAGACGAAATCACCAACCGTTTTCACTTTGCAATGAGGAGAACAACCAATGGAGAAGTTATGCTTTATCATCACAAAAAACGGCTTCCGGGTGGATAACGCATCCGTTTCCATTTCCGCAGACTTGCAGGAGCAGAAGCATCAATTTGAAAAGAATCCCTATGAAAGCCTTTATGAGCAGGCGTTTCAGAGCGAACCGCCCCATTTTGATGCTGCCGGCTTATTCCTGCGCCAAACAGCAGAACAGTTCGTCAAAGACCTTTCCGTCGTCCCCGGAATCGAGCTCAGCCGACAGAATACAGATATTTCCCCCGATGCGGATACGATCGGGCGTATGCTCGCTGCGGTTCCTTTTGTTATCGGCTCTGAGTTTGTTACCGAATCCTGGATCAAGAAGCAATACCGAAAGCTTCGTGATGTTTTTCGTCGCCAAATCAGCACATATTCCGGAACCGTTTCGTTGTATTTTGCCGAAAAAAGTCAAAAGCTTCGGGTTCCGGAACGAATCTTTTTTCATCTTGTGGAAAATAAGGATGCCGATTATCCTTTTGCGTTTCTTGCGACCTATGCAACCGGGAGCGAGAACGGCAGGATCAAGCATGTACCCTTGCAATACGCATTAACAGAGTACCGTGAACGCAGGTCCCTGCTTCTGGAGCTTCTTTCCTGCTTAAATCGGGCGGCAGAGGCGTCTGCACTGATCGGTGGCTTTGTAAGCAGCGGAGAATTGTTCCATCCTCTGCGCCTGACTGCGGCGGAAGCCTATCAGCTTTTGAAGGATATTCCTCAGCTGGAGCAGGCAGGGATCCTTTGCCGAATCCCCAACTGGTGGAGAAAGCACAGCAGCACGGTCCGTTTGTCTGTAAGGCTTGGTGAGGAGAAGCCCTCCTTGCTTGGCTTAGACGCTTTGCTGCGCACTGTACCGAGCCTTTGCATCGATGGGATATCTCTGACGCAAGAGGAGATCCGGCACCTGCTGTGCCAAACGGAAGGTCTGGCTTTTTTGAAGGGGAAGTGGGTGGAGGTAGACCACGCGCGATTGCAGGCACTTCTTTCTCAGATGGAGCAGCACAGAGGAGAGCTCACGCTTCTGCAAGCCCTGCGAGCAGGCTTGGCTTCCAATGATGAAGCCGGCTCTGCACAGGAGGAGCTTGTCGTTTGCCACGGGAAATGGCTTTCCGAGCTTCTGCATACGCTCCGAAATCCCCGGAAGCTCCGTGCGCCCTCACTTCCTCACAGCTTTCACGGGGAACTGCGGGCTTATCAAAAAAGCGGTCTGAGCTGGCTTTGTCAAATGGATCAGCTTGGCTTCGGCGCATGCCTTGCCGATGATATGGGCTTGGGAAAGACAGTGCAGATTCTTGCTTATTTGGAAACCTTGCGGATCGGCAAGCCGAATGCCCGTGTCCTTCTGGTAGTCCCTGCCTCACTTCTCGGCAATTGGCAGAAGGAGGCTGCACGCTTTGTGCCGGAAATGACAATTGAGCTGATACATGGGGCTTCTGCTGCTGCGTTGGAAAAACGTTTTGCTTCTTCGGAGGCATTTTTGACCCTTACCACTTACCGTATGGTAACGAGCATTTCCGCCCTGCAACAGCAGGTTTGGGATTGTGTGATTTTGGACGAAGCGCAGGCAATTAAAAACCCTGCCACAAAGCAGACCCGACAAATCAAAAAGCTGCAAAGCCGAATGCGTATTGCCATGACGGGGACCCCGATCGAAAACGACCTGACAAATCTGTGGTCCTTGTTTGATTTTTTGGACAAGGGTTTGCTGGGCAGTGCGGATGAATTTCGCCGTTACTGCCACAGACTTGAGGCGCATCCGCAAAACTATGGGAAGCTCAAAAACATGGTCTCACCCTTCCTCCTGCGTCGGGTAAAGACCGATAAGAAAATCATCTCCGATCTGCCGGACAAGCTTGAGCAAACGGATTATATTGAGCTTTCACCGAAGCAGACCGTTCTCTATCGCAAAGTGGTTGCCGAAACGCAGGAAAAGGTGTTAAGCAGCAGCGGCATAGAGAGAAGAGGCTTGGTTTTGGCGCTGCTGATGCGATTGAAGCAGATCTGCAACCACCCGGATCAATACTTAGGGCAGCAGGAATATGCCCCGAACAGCAGCGGAAAATTTGCCATGCTTGGTCAAATTGCGGAAACGATTTATGAAAAAAGAGAGCGCCTGTTGGTATTTACGCAGTTTCGGGAGCTGACAGGGGCGCTGGACGATTATCTTGCAGCCGTATTTCATTGCCGCGGTGCGGTGATCCACGGCGGCATCCCGGTGAAGGAACGCACGGCGATTGTGGAACGCTTCCAAAGCGAGGAATATCTGCCCTATCTTGTGCTTTCCGTTCGGGCGGGGGGGACGGGCTTGAATCTGACCAATGCAGGCACGGTCATTCATTTTGACCGCTGGTGGAATCCTGCGGTGGAGAATCAGGCGACGGACCGAGCTTACCGCATAGGACAAACAAAAAATGTCATGGTGCATAAATTTGTCTGCAAAGGCTCTGTGGAAGAAAAGATCGATGCGTTGATCGCTTCGAAGAAGGATCTGGCGGAGAATGTGATCGGCGCCGGAGGAGAACACTGGATCACGGAGCTCAGCAATGAGGAGCTGCTGTCCGTGCTTCGTTTGGATTAGGAGGGGAATTATGTCGAGAAAAAGCTATTGGGATACAGACAGACACTATTCTCAGCCCTCCACGGAACAAATCAAGCGTAACGCTGCCCAAACCGCAAAAAAAGCTGTAGACAAGGGAAAAACGCTCTGCCCGGTGATGCTGTCCGGCAGAACGATCGCAAAGAGCTGGTGGGGAAAGGCGTGGTGTGAAAATCTGGAACGATACGCAGATTACGAATCTCGTCTGTCCCGCGGTCAGCGCTATGTCCGTTCGGGAGCCGTGGTGGATTTGCAAATAGAGAAGGGGAAAATTCTGGCAAGAGTTCAGGGAAGCCGAAAGACCCCCTATAAGGTGGAAATACGAATCAGTCCGCTATCCGAGGAACGCTGCAATGAGATCATGAATCGCTGCTCTTGCAGAGTAGATACGATGGAGCATCTCATTGGAGGAAGCTTCCCTGTGGAGATGAAGGATATCTTCCTGAGCAAGGACGGACTGTTTCCCAATCCCAAAGAAATCTCTTTTCGTTGCAGCTGCCCGGATTGGGCGCTTATGTGTAAGCATGTGGCTGCGGCGCTCTACGGTGTCGGCGCAAGGCTGGACGAGGATCCGACGATGTTTTTTACGCTGCGTGGAATCGATACCACCCGTTTTGTAGATGTGGTAATTGCCAACCGGATCGAAGCGATGCTGTCCAATGCAGGAAACCCCAGCGATCGAATCATGGATGGCGCAGACCTGACCTCCCTGTTTGGGGTGGTATAATTTGGTTATACGCAATATTTGAAGTTGTTGAAAAACGCTGATCTGCAATGACAGCTGCACGTTTGTGCGGCTGTTTTTTTGCATTTTGTCCAACTCTACAGATGGTAGAGTGAAAAAACAGGGGATTCTACCGCATAAGAACGATGGGTAGAGCGCAAAAACCAACGGTAGGTTGTTTCCTTTTGGGGTCAGACGTATAATGCGGACATACAAAACGCAATTCCAAAACCGAATGCAGTGATCAGCAAACTTCCGATTTATCGCTGAGATTATCGTTTTACATCGTAGGGGAGGGTCATGACCCTCCCGCACAGAAAACGGTAGAATTTCGCAGCAAACCAATGTGAAAACGTAATATTTCACGATAATTAAAAACAATTATGGTGGTTCCTGCACACAGGAGGGTCATGACCCTCCCCTACAGCGGCTGATACGTTCTGTTCGACAAATCGGAATTTGCGAATCATTTTTATTGGGCAGTATAAATCAAAAGGAGACCGTTCTATGAAACCTGAAATTCCTGTTTTCTTTTCCATTGATGATGCGTATGCGCCGTTTTTGGCAACAGCGCTTCGCTCTGCGATCGACAATTCCTCAAAAAACAGAAGCTATCGTGCCATTGTCTTATATCAATCTCTGAGCGAGGAGAACCGCAAGCGCATCGCTTCCCTTGCACAAGCGCATTTTGCGGTGGAATTTGTGCCGATGCAAAAGGGCTTGGAGAGCATTGCCGACCGCCTTTCGAACCGTTTGCGCTTTGATTGCTTCACGCTGACGATCTATTTTCGCCTGTTCATCCCTGCGATGTTTGAACAATACGACCGTGGCATTTATATCGACAGCGATGTTGTGCTTTTGGGCGATTTGGCGGAGCTGTTTGACACGGACATCGGAGATCACTACATCGGCGCATGCAACGACCTTTCGGTTTTGCAAGTGCAGCCGCTTTGCGAATATATGGAAAATGTGGTCGGCGTACAGGCGCAGCGGTATGTCAACTCGGGCGTACTGCTGATGAATCTGAAAAAGCTTCGACAGGCAAACCTGGACCGTCATTTTTTGCAGCTGCTCAATCGCTATCATTTTGACTCCGTGGCACCCGATCAGGATTATCTCAATGCGCTTTGCAGCGGAAAAATTTATTATTTGGATTCCAAATGGAACACCATGCCGAATGAAATGCTGCCTGTCGATCGGGAGGCAAAGCTTGTGCATTACAATCTCTATTCCAAGCCGTGGTGCTATGACGATATTCAGTACAGCGAGCATTTTTGGCACTACGCAAAGGACAGCGGCTATTATGGCGAAATATGCCGAATCAGGCAGGCGTTTCGACCGGACAAACAGGACGGCTTGGATATTTTGGTGCAGCGTGCGGTGCAGATCAGCCGAACGGAAAAGATCACGCTCAGAGCGATGCAGGAAAGAGGCGAGAGGATCAGATTATGATGATTGGAAAGCACCGTGAGGCGGTGGTCGAAAATATTCGCATTGCGGCGAAAGAGGAGGATTTTTATCGCAAGGTCGAGGTGGATGATCCTGTGCTTTCGGCGGAACAGAGCAAAGCGATCACCGACCGCTTTCTTGCCGATCGGAAGAAATTTTCTCATCGTTTCAAATCGTTTTTTGTTCGAAAATTTGCAAACATCGGCTCAAGCATCGTGAACCGAAGGTTAGAGATCGTGGGCGAGGAGCTTTTGCCCGATCTTTCCGGGGGTGCGATTTTGACGAGCAATCATTTTGGACCCCTGGAAAATACGCTTTTGCGACATTTGGTGCGAAGGCATGGCAAAAAAAGACTGAATGTCGTCAGCCAGGTGACAAATTTTGCGATGACGGGTCCGATCGGCTGGCTGATGAATTATGCCGATACGATACCGTTAAGTCAGGATCTTCGCTACTTGACCAAGGATTTTATTGCCGTGCTGCAGGAACTGACCGAGCAAAAGGAGGTCATTTTGATCTATCCGGAGCAGGAAATGTGGTTCAATTATCGCAAACCCCGACCGCTCAAGCGTGGAGCGTATCATTTTGCGGCACGGTTGAAAGCGCCGATCGTCTCATGCTTTGTTGAAATGCGGGATACGCAGGAGGAAGAAAACGAACAGTTTTATAAAGTGAAGTACCGTCTGCATATTTTAGGCACGCTCTATCCCGATGAAAATCTGACGGTCAAGGCGTGCAGCGAAGCGCTGTGCGAGCAGGATTATCGGCTGAAAAAAGCGGCATATGAGCGCATTTACGGCAAAAAACTGACCTATGATTTTGAAAAGAGCGACATCGCAGGCTGGAAAGCATAGTGCTTTTTGCGAAGCATGTAAACCTTGCGTTCTTTAAGAAAACTTATCCTCAGCCACCCGACCGATATCGCCAAATTCCGATTTATCTTTCAGTTCGCACAGGCTAAGGCTTCTCTTTGAGGAGAAGCTGGCAGCGCAGCTGACTGGTGAGGTGTGCAGAAAAAAGTTGCGATTTTAAGATAGTTTTCGGCGAATTCGCAACCTTTCCACCTCATCCGCCCCTTCGGGGCACCTTCTCCTCAAGGAGAAGGCTTTGACCTGCGCAAATACGGAACTCAGCGATAAATCGGAATTTGATGATCGGGGGGGCATTGTGCCGAATGCGAAGAGCAGACATTAAATAGCGGAGAATCGATGAAAATTGCCCTCATTTGTGCAACAACGCTGAAAAATCTCTGTTTGCGAAAAAAACACCCCGTGCCAAAATTGACACGGGGTTTGATTTACGGCAGGAAACGATTTATGCTAAAGATGAGGTTCAACATTCTTGCACGGAACTTGGTTTCCTCTTTGTTCACAACACGAATGTTCATCTCAGAAAGCTCTCGATTCAGATACTTTTTCATATCCAAATGATGCTGATCGGAGATGCGCTTTTCCAGCGGCACAGCAAAGAGCAGCTCCAAAAATGCCCGGTTGTTGTAGGGGAATGTGATGTCGAAGCAGTACTTCATTTCGCTGATATTCATACCGCCCCAACTGCCCCAGGAGACTTCATGATAATGCATATCCGCAGGGGAATAACACGAGGGGATGGTGTCATACTCATACGCACGGATATATTCGGCAAAAATCCGATCGATCTTATGGGCAAGCTTTCTGTTGGTGGTAAAGATTTTGTAAAGATTTCGAAACAGCTTTGGGGAAAGCTTCGGCATCTTTTTTCTGGCAAAGTACTTATACCAGTAGGCTCTGATGGTCTCGGATACCCACGACTTCACCTCTACGCCGCAATCGCAATTTTGCTCTAAGTAAAAGCGTTTTCTCGACTCATTTTCCTTTCTCGGTGCAACATAGCCGCTGTTGTGGGCTTGAATCAGCACCTTAGTTTCGTAGTCCCGGATATCCTCATTCGACTGCGGAATTTCAAACAGATGATGCTTTACACGGAAGGCTGCGGCAATCTTTTTTGCCGCCTCCACATCAGGCTCCTCCTTCGGTGCCGAAAGATAGCTGAATGTATGAAAACGATCATAAAAACCATTGGCAGCGGCAAAGGTGGTGTTGCTGTCAATGCCGCCCGTGAGAGAGATCCACGGATTATCAAACTTTTTGGAAATGAGCTCCATGTTCCTGCGCAGGATATCGGCAGCCGATTCAATCACTCGCTGATAGTCCTTCGGCGCAGTAGCCGTTTTTACTTCTTTGCGCGGCCAATAACGCTTATGTGATACAGCACCGTCGAAATGATACGCAATGCTGGGCACGATACGCTTCACTTCGGAAAAGGGGGTCAAATCGGCAGGCAAATACGGTCCTAAGAGTCTTTTATACCATTTGTAGCTGATTAGTTCTTTGACAAAAGGATCCATTTCGAATCCATGGAGATCGGCAATCAATTGTGGATGGGAGGAAATATAAAGCTTAGAGCCAACGGCGCAGCAAGCAGCAGACTGCATTCCTGCGGCATCGACATAAAACTGCATTTTTCCATCGCAGATAGTGCCCATGACATACACGCCGGTAATTTCGTCGAGCAATTGATGATACTTTGCAGTGCCGAAGGAATGGTTAAACGATTGTAAGATCTTGTTTTCGTCCGTTTCCATTGAAAAAGGATGGTAACAGTGACCGCAGAGAAACGAAAAGTGTTCCCCATCGCTTTGAAATGACGTATTGGTTAAGTTATGCCAATAAAACCAAAAACCGCCAAATTCCTTTTCTTTCCAATTGCCATAAAAAGGAAAATCATCCAACTTGTCGATTCTGTTGCTTGATATAAGGAAGCCTCGAATGAATAAGTATTTTTGAAGATCGGGTCTTGATGCCAATGCTTTTTTAATCATGAAAAAGACTCCTTTTGCATTTATTTGAAATAATACTTCTGTAGTATAGCATAGTTTTTTTGAAAAAGCAATGCCGCAAAGGAACAGCATGTCCGCAAATACGGAAAAATTTTTTACGTTTCTGTCTTCCGGATGCCTTGAAGGAGTTAGAAACAAATCCTTTGTATTTTAGAATTAAGCTTGCATTTTTTTACAGTATGGTGTACAATTATTTTATAAATAGTTTAATACTATAATCTGATAAGAAGCATTGATCAAACAGCCCGTTAAATCGGAATTGGCTTATTATTTTTATTGGGTAACAGTATAAGAAATGGTGGCGTGTAAGACGGCTATCATGATGAATGGAGGCTTATTTATGGATTACAACAATACGCCGGGCGGCAATTTCCAAGCACCGAACAATGCCCCACAGACGCCGACAGGAGCACAGCAAGCACCCCAAACGCAATATCTTTTCCCTCCGAACAATCCGCAGACTGCTCCCTTGCAGTATCCTCAGTCGGCTTACAATGGCAATCAATCGGCGCAGAACGGCTGGAATCACGCAGGCGCGCAGCAATATAACAATTACGCCGGATACGGAAACAATACATACCAAAATCAGACGCCGAACAACAATTATTATGCGCCTGCAACAAATGTGCCGAATTACGGAGCATATGCCTACCCCCAGCAGCAAAAGAAGCGCAGCAGTCCGTTGCCGTATATTCTCATCGGCGTGATAAGTCTGTGCCTAATTGCGGCGGTTGTTCTGTGCATCTATTTTGCCACGGATTCCGATACGGGCAAAAGGGTGAACAGACCGACCGAAGACTACAAAGTGCAGGCAACGACGGACGAGCCTGTTTCCACAGAGGCTGAGAGCGAGAGCGAGACCGAGACCGAGGACGCTCTTTCGACCATGGCACCGGCAGCGATCATCACCGAGGCGCCGCAGGTGCAGACGGAAGCAACGGAGGAGGAGCCCGAGGATTCCTATGAATACCTGGATGAGCTGAACAGACGCTATGACAATTACTTTGATTTCCGACCGGACGAAAACGGTAATATCATCCCCGACAGCAGCGATCGCTTGCTTACCGATTGGGATCTGCAGGGAATGACGGAGCATCAGGTTTGCATGGCAAGAAACGAGATCTATGCCCGACATGGCTATATTTTCCAGACCGAGAAATATAATGAATATTTCGAGAACTTCAGTTGGTACAGACCGACCACCACGGTGCTGCCCAATCTCAGCTCTATCGAGGTTCAGAATGTCAACTTTATCATCGCTTATGAAAGCGCACGCGGTTGGTGATCTGAGATACGGCAAGGATGAGAAACAGGAAAAGAGGTCAAGATGAAACTGTCAAAGATTGAATGGGCACTTTTTGCCGTGATCGTTTTGTTTGTGCTTGTGCTTGGTTTTTTGCTTGGTATGGTCTACCATCGATCGACCGTTGAGCATGAATCGGTCGTAGTAATGGAGGCGACAACGCTTGAACCGACGACACAGCCGACTACCGAGGAGCCGCCTGCTGAGCCGACCACAGAGCCGACGACCGAAACTGTGCCCGAAACGACTGCGGAGCCGACGGAGGACCCGAACAGTCCGAAGTTTGATGCCGATGCGCTGGAAATCGCCTTGAATGAGGTGCTTGCGGACTGCGATGGGAAATGGGCGGTTTATGCCGAGGAGCTTAACTCCGGCGCAAGCATTTTCTGCGGAAAGGATGCGCAGGTCCGTGAGCCTATGATCAGCGCCAGCATTATCAAGATGTTTATTATGGCAAAAACCTATGAAATGGCGGAAACAGGCGCTATCAATATCGATGATGTCTATCAGGATATGTATGATATGATCACGGTCAGCGATAACTATGACACCAATCGCCTCACCGAATATTTGGGCGGCGGCAGTGCAGCCACGGGCAGAGCCTTGGTCACGGACTTTGCTGCACGCATGGGCTGTCCGGAGGTGGAGCATAACCGCTTGATGCTGGATTTCAACGGATACGAGAACTATGTTTCTGTCGGTGCCTGCGCTAAGCTTCTGCGCATGATCTATGAGGGAAACTGCGTCAGCGAGGAAGCATCGCAGGCAATGCTGAATATTTTGCTTGCCCAAACGGACAGAAATTATATTCCGGCAGGCATTCCGGACGGCGTGGAGGTCGCCCTGAAGGGTGGCGATCTTCCGAATTGCCAGGGCGATACAGCCATCGTTTTCTTAGACGGCAATCCCTATATCGTGTGTATTATCACAAACAGCACACACAGTGATTTCAACGAACGAAAGATCGGCGAGCTCTCCGGCTTGATTTATCATGCCATGGCGGAGAATGTGCAGTAAATAGATTTTGAAAAAGGAGAGAGTCATATGAAAAACAGATTGTTGAGCATTTTGTTGATTTTGGCGCTGCTTTTATCTCTCACATCTACGGTTTCGGGTTCTGTCGAAAAGAACATTTTGGACGATGTTCAAAAATGGTTTTTCAGTGAAGATACTTTGGAACAGGGAACATATGTCTATTTTGGCAGCTTTGAAGGCATCGAACTGGTTTGGTATGTTTGCGAGACAGACGAAAATGAAGCCCTGCTGTTCTGCGTGACGCCGTTCCTTGCAGGAGAATTTGATGCCACTACCAACATTTACACCTATACCCATGCGTCCTTCCTGTCACCTACGCAGGTTCAGTATGGGTCTTCCTCATGGCGTACGAGCGACCTGCGCACGTTCCTCAATTCCGGAGCGGAAGAAGTCGTATATACCGATGTCTGCTTCGATTACTCCGGGCTTTGGGGTGGAACCAGTGGCAGCTTCGATTCCTCCACGCAGAACAATCAACCCTCTTATGCGCAGTATGGGGGATTTCTAAACCCGGATAATTTCATGGAAGAAGAAACTGCATTGATCAATCCTACGGTACATAATACTTTGGTTGCGCATATGGACGACGCCCATCAGGGTGAGAATAAGACGCCCGACTTTGCGAATTACGGGAAAGGCGCAGAAAATGCCCACACCTTGATCGATGCAGGCTACTCCTACGTGGTCACAGAGGATTATATGTATCCGCTCAGCTCTGAACAGTACAACAAGTATGTCGAGCAGATGTGGATTTCCGGAGAATGTGTGGATTCCAATTGGGATCAGAGTGATTATTGGCTCCGTGATGCAGCCCAATTCTATTGGAATTACGGGATTCAGTACTACTGGGTTGGCATGTATCAAAATTTTGCCGGCAAGGAATCCTACTATACGACAGAATATTACAATCTGAGCAGTCCCGTATACAAATTTGCAGACGAATCGATTAATATTCGCCCCGCATGCAAGATCTCTTTGGAATATATCGAGGATCTTAGCGGAGACGGTACTTATTCGGATCCTTACCGCATGACCATCGATCCCATGGTGATGGACCGTCCGGAATACACCGAGGGCAATATTTACCGTCAGCACCCCAGCCATTTGACCTTTACCGTCGTTGCTCCTGAAACGATTGAGAATGAAGATGGGGAGTACGAATATACGCTGCATGAAGGCATTAAGGTAGAAGCCGGCGGAGTGGAATATGAAACCAACGAATTTGGACAGGTAACCATTCCCTATCCTCGCGGCGGAGCCACGATCAGCAAGGAGGGCTTTGTAACCCGTACGCTGCGAGGCTCACAGTTAGAAAATACACCAACGGTTTATCTGAGCTGTGAGTCTTCGAAACCGGTGATCAGCGGTGTTTGGATAGACAATGTGGATGTCTTATACTATGACTATAAGCTGGATCTGATGAACTCCGGCACGCAGACAGTTCGCGTGGAGATCAAATGGGGAGACGGAGGTCCTGACACGTTGGTTCTGCGCCAGGGGACAGAAATTGTAGAAGTCCCGGACGGCATTTCCCGTGTCACATGGAGCGATCACTTTGACGTATCCGAATTGATCGAGGTCATCGCCATCGATTCAGACGGAAGAGAAACCCGTCGGGGACTGAAATTAAAGGTGGATACGGTGAAGCCCGAGCAATTGAACGGCTACAGATTCACCTTCGGTAACGGCTTCGGATTTACTTTGGGCGAGGAAGCCGGCGCTCTTATGAAAGGCTCTCAGGTCAAAATCGGCGTATGGTCTCCCTTGACGTTTGACTGCCGGATCGAAAACGGAAAAGTATATATCCTCCTGGGTGTACAGGGAGGTTGGGATAACAGCAGCGGAAAAATGAAGCCGAAGGATATTGTTCTTGGAATGAAGAAAATCATGAACAATATAGGAAAGAACGCCTCCGATGCCGCAAAAGGCTATCGGGAGCTGCAGAGCTTCATGAAGGACAACGGCATGTCTACCGGCGTAGGTAAAGGCTCTCTGGTCATAGACGTGGGGCTTGAAGCGTTAGGCTTCCTGGAGGGATATTTGAACTCTAAGGGCGAAATCATATTCCTCGATGGTGGCTATGTCCTCAGCGCCAACGGCGGCTTCAGTTACGGTGTCCCCTTTGCCATAGGCACTGTGCCCGGGTTCTTTGAAGTTGACTTGAAATCCAACGTAACCCTACAGGGAAATATGGGTGTGATTCCTGATGCTCAGCGCTTCTATCCTGACGAGGAGCTTCGATGGAAAACTGTGGTCAACGCAGGTGTAGGTGCGGGATTGAAGGATGTTCTGTCCCTCAGCGGCGGCATTGAGGGACAACTGGATGTCATCTGGGAATATAAAGAAGACGCCACTGACTATGTGATCGGTCGTAAAACTCTGCGCCCCTATATTAAGGGTAATTTTGCGGTGTTTGAAGTAAAGCCCGAGTTCCCTGAGATGTACAACAGGGTCATCTTCGAATATCCCAAAACAAAGCAAGCCGAGCATAGCGACTCTGCGCAAATGCTTGTGCAGGATGCCGTCAATCTCTATGATCCCTCCGACTATACGCTCCAAGAGGTCACGCAAGCCTGCTGGTTGGGGAATCGGACGACAAAAGATGGTGACAGCACCCTTCTGACCGGCATTTCCGACACTGCAGATCCTCAGCTCATCCGTCTGTCTGACGGCAAGCTGGCGCTGCTCTATGTCGCGCAGAATCCGAACTACAGCGATGTCAACGGTCAGCAGCTTTATATCACCATCTATGACGGAAGCAGCTGGTCTGCGCCGAAACTGCTCCGGGATAACGCCATGGCAGATGCTTCTCCCTATGTAGTCAATGTCAATGGCGAGACGAAGATCGCATGGATGGAACTGGAAACCCTCCCGGAGGGAAGCACGCTTGAGGATGCTTCCACCCGAATCATGACGGGAGATATTTCTTCTGACGGAACTTATAGCGGAATCTCTACGCCTGTATCTGTTGACGGCACCCTGGCTTATCAGCCTGTCATTTGCGACAACGGCAATGAGCTTAGCGTTTTGTGGCAGGGGAATACCAATGGCGATTGGTTCAGCGCCACCGGAAATGCCATCTATACCTCTCAGAAAACTTCTTCCGGCTGGAGTGCTGCGAATGCTGCCTATACAGACCTTGGAATGATCACCTCGCTGACCGCAGATTATGAGGGGGACGAGTTGCGGATTGCCTGGGCAATGGACACGGACGGAGATATTTACACCTCGGATGATATTGAGATCTTTGTAAACGGGCAAAAGATCACGGATAATGCTGTGGCTGAATCCAATCTTCGCTATTGCGACGGCACTTTGTATTGGTACGCAGATGGAAAGCTGTATGCAGACGGAGAGGAAATTTTAGCCTCCGGGGAAGGCACTCTCTCTCCCGTATTTCAGGTAATTAAGTCAGACAGTGCAAAAGCCATCCTCTTTACCGCCAATGACGGTCTGCGCAACACGCTCTATGTCTCCTGGTGCACAGAGGATCAATGGAGCGCTCCCACAGCCCTCACTGACGGCACAGACTATATTTATGACTATTCTGCAACCTTGGATAAGGACAACAATCTCACCGTAGCACTTTGTACAAAGACTGTAAATGCAGAAAACGAGGATAATCCCTACGGCGAAGGCACGCTGAAGGTGATCGCCGCACAAAGTGGTATCGATTTGCAGATTGTGTATGCAGATACGGACAACTCGTGCTATGTTGCCGGCAAAGATCAGGTGTTCGACCTGTCCGTGATCAATCAGGGCAACAAGCCTGCCGCAGGCATTGTGGTAGAGCTTACGGATCAGACCAATGGCTATAGCGAACAGCATATCAAGGAGATTCCTTTGGCTCCCGGCGAAAGTGCAGAATTCTCCTGTGGCATTGGCATTTCCAAGGTGGTCCAGGATAAGGAAATCACCATCCGCGTTTCGCCCCTGGAGGCAGAAGACCTGACGCCCGGGGATAACGAAACCACCGCAATCTTGCACTGGGACGATCTGTCTGTGGAGAATACCTCCTGGGGCTATCGAAGCGATGGAAAGGTCATCATCTATGGCGGTATCGTCAACCGTGGTTATACGCTTTATGAAAATGTTACGGTCAGCCTCCGCAAGGACACCGCTGACGGAACGATCTTAGATTCGCTTACTCTGGAAGCGCTGGATCACTTGGGACAGCAGGGCGTTGCCTTTGCGGTAGAGCCTGAGGCGGATACGGTATATTATATCACCGTCGATGCAGACGACTCCCTGCCTGCGAACAACAGCGCATTTGTGGGGGTCACAACCGCAACGGGTGAGAGCCCGTATGAGCCTGTAGACCCAGACGCTCCGTTTGAACCGGAAACTCCGACGGAGCCGAATGCGCCGACGGAGCCGAATGCGCCGTCGGAGCCGAATGCGCCGACGGAGCCGAATACGCCGTCGGAGCCGAATGCGCCGACGGAGCCGGATACGCCGTCGGAGCCGGATACGCCGTCGGAGCCGGATACGCCGGAGATACCATTTGAAAATCCGTTTACAGATGTGAAGGAGAACGACTATTTCTACGAGCCTGTTCTTTGGGCGGTAGGAAAAGGTGTCACCAATGGCATGAGCGCTACGATCTTTGCACCGAATGCAAATTGCACCCGTGGACAGATCGTCACCTTCTTATGGCGTGCCTGCGGCAGTCCCGAGCCGACCTCTGCGAAGAACAATTTCAAGGACGTTAAGGCGGGAGAATATTATTATAAGGCTGTTCTGTGGGCAGTGGAAAACGGCATCACAACCGGTTTGTCAGCAACAAGCTTCGGACCGAATGCAACGTGTACCCGTGCGCAGGTCGCAACCTTCCTGTGGCGCGCGCAGGGCGAGCCCGAACCGATCAGCACGAACAATCCGTTCTCCGATGTCAAGACGAGTGACTATTATTTCAAGGCAGTCCTTTGGGCAGTTGAGAATGAAGTGACACAAGGTGTCGGCGGCGGCAAGTTTGCACCTAACGCAAGCTGCACCCGAGGTCAGATCGTGACCTTCCTCTACCGCGCGAACAACCGAACAACGCCTGCCTTTGACGAGAAATCCTACGAGATTGTGGTGAATCACTGCACCTGGCTTGATGCACAGGCAGCTGCAGCGGCAAAGGGTGGCAAGCTCGTCACGTTTGACTCGATAGAGGAATATCGTTTCGTGGTCGCTTTGATCAAACAAAAAGGCGACCCGAAAGCATTTTACTATGTTGGCGCAAGGCGTGATGAAAACGGAAAAACCTACCATTGGGTCGATGAAAAGAACCAACTTGCAGGCACTGCGCTGAATGATGCTTCGTCCTGGTGCAATAGTCTTTGGCAAAAGGGCGAACCCAATTTGCAATGGGGCGGAAAGCCGGAGACGGTTGCCGTTTTGTACGACTGTGCTGACGAGAGTCGCTGGTGCTTGTACGACGGTCCTTCGGATCAATTGACAAAAGACCGTCAGTATGCTTACATCATCGAGTATTGATTAAAAAAGCTTTTTAACAAGAAATAATATAATGTCTGCTGAATAAATCGCTGTTGCGACTTGTTCAGCAGACATTATTTATTGCAAAAAAGTCCGATTGATCGGTGCGTTCCCGTATTCTATAATATCAACATTTTTCATGCAGCTCAACTTCGCCGGTTCGTCCGCTGAGCGTAACGGTATAGGCATGGTGAATGCCGTTGCTGTCGAGGAAGGAAATGCAGTATGCGCTCATATCGCCGGGGAAGGTCACCTCTGCCACGAAGGGCGTATCGGTCGTCCACTGTGCGATATAGAACAGCTCCTGCGCTGCCTCACCGTCTGCATCTGCAGAAGAGAAGACCACGTTGCTTAGGGTTTGATAGGCACGGAACGCAATGAAAACGCTGTATGGCGAGACATCTGCGACGCAATAGTGGTAATTTCCGCTGTTTAACAGGGCGTCATCGGCGAAATTAGCCGATATGATGGGCGAGCAGTTCTCCTCATATCTGATCTCCGAAAGATTGATCCAGCCTGCGCCCGACTTCAGCCTGCCCCAAAGATTACCCTCATAATCACGCACTTCAAGTGTGATCGTATAGATCCCAGCAAGCTGTACCGTGCCGACAAGGCGATAATCATATCCGGGACCGTCCCAAATCGATTGATCAGCACGATTTACCTTCTGCAAATACGGCAACTGATTTTCTTGCGCAGAATCAGCGACGGGAGCGTTTTCGACCATGACGCTGAGTGGCTGAATTGGAAGCATGCGCCACATTTGGCTGTTTTCATAGGGATACGAGAGGGAAAGCTCGTCATACCGCTGCTGGGAGATCGGCTGCATTGTCGTTGTAGACACCTCGTAGTAGTTTATCGTACCATAACCGCTCTCGCTGTAGAAGCGGAAGCCTTCGAGCAGCTCGCCGTTATAAAGCACATAGCTTGTGCAGAAATTGTCCGCCGCACCTGCTGAGCCCCATTGATAGAGCGTGTTGTTCTGAGAAATGTAGCAATTTGATCTTGACCAACAGCCACGCAGCATGCACACACTGTTGTTATAATAGGTGAAGATGGCAAGAATGCTGTGGTCATTGCGTACCCAAAACAATTCGGGGATATCGTCAGCATTGAGGTCATAGAGGAGATAGCCGAATGCCTCCGTACCCATGTTAGACAGCGGCAATTCATAGATCATATTGCTCCACTCATATTCCAGCCCGCCCAATTGTGCGACAAGATTTTGTGTCGTGCCGCTGAGGATGGGAAGGTCGCTCGTACCGTTCCACTGCGGAGCTGAGAAGCAATGGCGAAGAATCGTTCCGTAATCATTGATCAGCTCCTGATACATCCGCAAACGGGGATCGGACGGAAGCGACTGCGTAGAAGGCTCTGTCGGTTCTGCGGTGGTTTCGACCTCTGTCGTGGTTTCGATCTCGGTGCTTTCAGGCTCGGTCGTCGTCTCTGCGGTGCTTTCAGGCTCGGTGGTCGGCTCCTGCGTTGTCTCCTGTGTTTGCCTGATGCGATCATCCAGGAATGAAAGCACATTCATCTCCCCGTTGCCGCATGCCGTCAGAGAAAGCACAATGCACAGCGCAAGGAGCAATGCTGCCGGTTTCTTCATGATTTTTGTCTCCTTATGTACGATATATTTGCATTATAGCATGCTTCAAGCGCAAATGCAACAGCACAGGACCTGCTGCACCAACGGACGAAATATAAACGACAGCTTTTTCAATGTCAGCGCCCTTTTGTTGCAGTGCAGGCAGCAGTGATGTCGGATGAAAGCAAAATACACACGCAGATTTGAAATGCCGCTGTATCAAATTCCGATTTGTCGAACAGAACGTATCAACCACTGTAGGGGAGGGTCATGACCCTCCCCTACAGCGTGAAACGATAATCTCAGCGATAAATCGGAATTTAGCATCATCCTTAAAAATATTCACGCCCCTGTTTTCAAAACGAAAACAGGGGCGTGGTTCTTATTTTTTTGGGGAGGTCATAATACTGTTTCTTGATAAAATGATTTAGAAATCATTTTATTGCAGGATGGTATCCTGCGCCGCCTGTGGCGGCAAGAAAAGTATTGTACAACATTCTTGTCGGCTACGCCGCCACCCGCTCGTAGAGTGGGTAATAAAACGATGAAACCGTTTTATTAAGAATTAGTATAAATCGGAATTTGAATAACGATATAAAAATC